>CP064972.1:1087500-1450000 GCA_016699405.1 Holophagales bacterium
GCATTGGGTCTCGTCCTGCTCACGGCAGGGCGAGGCCCTTTTTCTAGAGGACCCGAGTCGTGCCGCCGAACCCGCCTCGCCGCCGCCGGTCCTTGTGTTGCCTCAGAGCCGCCGGTCTTCCAATCGTGATGGTGTTGCTCCTGGCGGGGGCGGTACGGGGAGCGGAACCGCCGCCTCAGGCGGCCTCGACACCGATTCGGGTGGAGATCCGTACCGATCTCGGGGTGATCGAGATCGCCCTCGAACCGACCCGGGCTCCGACGACCGTGGCCAACTTCCTGCGCTACGTCGATGCCGGCCGCTACGACGGTGGTCGCTTTCATCGCACGGTGCGGCCTGACAACGAGGTGCGCCCCGAGATCCCGATCGAGGTCGTTCAGGCCGGTGTGGCACCCGGGCGTGAGCTCGACGACTTCCCGCCGATTTCCCTGGAACGGACGCGTGACACCGGATTGCGGCATGTCGACGGGGCGATCTCGATGGCACGCGATGCGCCGGACAGCGCGACCTCCGACTTCTTCGTCTGCCTCGGGGACCAGCCGGCGCTCGATTTCGGCGGTCAGCGGAATCCCGATGGACAAGGTTTCGCCGTCTTCGGGCGAGTGGTTTCCGGGATGGGGGTGCTGCGGCGCATCCAGGCGGCCCCGGCGAGCGGGCAGACGCTCACGCCGCCGATCCTCATCCGGACGGTGCGCCGCCTGCCCTGATCGTCCATGATGGGGTGATGGGACGGCGCGTCCTCGAGCTCTTTTCCGGTCTCGGCGGCTGGCGGCTGGCGCTCGGCGAGCCCGATCGCGTCGTCGCGGCCTACGATATCGACACTGGCGCCAACGAGGTCTATGCGCTCAACCACGGCGAGCGACCGCGCTCACGCGAGATCGCCTCGCTGTCGGCCGCCGAGCTCGCCTCCCACGGCGCCGACACCTGGGCGCTGAGCCCGCCCTGCCAGCCCTTCTGCCGCATGGGGCGTCGGCACGGGCTGACGGATCGTCGGTCGACGGCATTTCGGCGCCTCATGGAGCTCTTCCCGGAGAACCCGCCGGACAACCTGGTGCTGGAGAACGTCGAAGGCTTCCTTGGCTCGGACGCGCATGCCCTGCTGACCGAGCGGATGCGGGCTCACGCCATGAGTTGGCGCGAGCTGCAACTCTGCCCCAGCCGCTTCGGGGTGCCGAACCGCCGGCCGCGGGTCTACGTCGTTGCGTCGCGCCGCCCGCTGGCCGATCGCGAGCCTCCCGACCGCGAGCCGGCGGCGCTCGACCGGTATCTCGACGAGGTCGAGGACCCGCAGCTGTTCCTCGACGCGAGCCTCCTGGCGCGCCATCGCCCGGGAATGGACCTGGTGACGAGCGCCGCGCGACGCACCGCCTGCTTCATCGGCGGCTACGGGCAGCGCCTCTCGGGAAGTGGATCGTTCCTCGAAGGACCCGGCGGCGTCCGCCGGTTCTCGCCCGCCGAGATCGCGCGCCTCCTCGGCTTTCCCGACGGCTTTCACTTTCCCGGCGCGCTGTCGCTCGAGCGGCGCTTTCGCCTGCTCGGCAACTCGCTCTCGCTGCCGGTGGCGCGTTGGGTCGTCGGGTTGCTCGACGGCTGAAGAACCGGCGGCAGGGCTCCCGCCTCCGGCACGCCGTGCCGGCGTTCGACAAACCGGCGGTCAGGTCGCCGGCGCGGCGTTCGGATCGACCGGCTTGCCCCAGAGCCAACCCTGTCCGAACTCGACGCCGAGCTCGGCGAGGATGTCGGCGACGCCCTGCCGCTCGACCTTCTCGGCGATCACCGCCTTGCCCAACGCGTGGGCCACGGTGACCATCGCCTGAACGAGCGCCCGGTTGGTGGGGTTGCTGTCGAGGTCGTAGACGAACGAGCCGTCGATCTTCACCAGGTCGACCGGCAGGTTCTGCAGGTAGGCGAACGACGAGAACCCGGTGCCGAAGTCGTCGAGAGCGAAGGAGCAGCCGAGCTCCTTGAGCCGGCGGGCCCAGCGCTGCAGGCCGGTGATGTCGGCGATCGCGGCGGTCTCGGTGATCTCGAAGGTCAGCGCGCCGGGCGGCAGGCCGGCACGGACGACCAGCGCCTCGATCTCGGAGAGCAGGGCTGCGCTGCCCAGGCTCGACCCGGAGAGGTTGACGAAGAGGCGACTCGCCTTGCCGGAGGCGAGCAGCTCGACCGCCGTCTCCACCACCCAGCGGTCGAGCGCCGAGACCAGGCCGAAGCGCTCGGCGGCCGGCAGGAAGGAGCCCGGGGGGATCAAGCCGCCAGAGTCGTCGACCATGCGGACGAGCGCCTCGCCGCGGTCGCTCCCGGCATCCGGGAGAGCGACGATCTTCTGGACGACCAGCCGAAGCTGGCCGTCTCGCAAGGCGTCCTTGAGGCGGGCTGCCCATCGCCCGAGCTCGTCGAGCTCCGCCTGCTCGGCAGGCTCCTGGCGGTAGGTGACGATGCGATCGCGTCCGGCGGTCTTGGCGGCCTGGAGGGCGGCATCGGCGAGTGCCAGGGCCGCGGCGCCGGACCTCGTTGCATCGATCGGGGCGAGCCCGGCGCTGACGGTGACGTCGAAGACCGTCCCTTCGCTCTCGACCCGCACGGCGGCGGCGCGGCGCCGGAGCTCTTCGGCGAGCGCTTCGGCCTCTTCGAGCGTCGTCTTGGAGGCGAGCACCGCGAGCTCGTCGCCGCCGAACCGGTAGAGGGTCGCCCCCTCGGGGAGCCGCTCGGCCAGGCGCCCGGCGAGCTCGACGAGCAGGCGATCGCCGGTCGAGTGACCGAGCGCGTCGTTGAGCAGAGCGAAACGATCGATGTCGAGCATCACCAGAGCGCCGCTTTCGCCACTCTGGGCGGCCTTCTCGACATCCAAACGCAGCTGAGCCTGACTCGACAGACCGGTCAGCAGGTCACGGGTGGCGAGACTGCGGATCACCTCTTCCTGCCGATGCCGCGCGGTGGTGTCCTGCTTGACCGCGACGAAGTGCTCGATGCTCCCCTTGGCCCCGCGGACCGGGGTGATCGTCATCTCCTCGAGGTAGAGCGAGCCGTCCTTGCGGCGGTTGAGCAGCTCACCACGCCAGACGCCGCCGGCGGTGATCGTCTCCCACATCTGTCGATAGAAGACCTCGGTCTGCACACCGGACTTGAGAATTCGCGGGTTCCTTCCCGCGGCCTCTTCTCGCGAGTACCCGGTCAGCTCGCCGAAAGCAGGATTTACCCAGAGGATGGTGCCGTTGGCGTCGGTGATCACGATTCCGTTCGCGGTGGCTTCGAGCGCAGCGTTGCGCAGCCGAAGCGCGTCCTCGGCCCGCCGCCGCGCGACGCGGGTGGCCCACGCCTCGCGGGCGGAGCGCACCGCATAGGGAAGGCGTGCCAACCGCTCCTTGAGCACGTAGTCGTCGGCTCCCGCCTTGATGCAATCGGCGGCGGTCTCTTCGTCGAGCGAACCGGTGACGACGATGAACGGCAGCTCGATGCCCTGTTCGCGCACCCGGCGCAACGCGGCGAGGCCGTTCCAGCCCGGCAGCGAAAAATCAGCGAGCACGAGCTCGGGTTCGAAGGTCCGCAGCCGGTCGGCAAAGTCGCTCTCGGTTTCGACGCGGGTCCACTCCGGAGCGAGGCCGGCACGGCGCAGCTCGCGGATCTCGAGCTCGGCGTCGAGCGGCTCGTCTTCGAGGATCAGGATCCGGACCGATTCGCCGGAAGCCGGGTCGGAGCTGGCCATGGCGAGCTCAGCAGGGCGGCTGATTGATTCGCAGCCAGTAGCGTCCGACCTCGCCGACGGCGGCGACGAACTTCTCGAACTCCACCGGCTTGACGATGTAACTGTTGGCGCCAAGCTCGTAGGCGCGCCGGATATCGGGCTCCTCGCGCGAGGAGGTAAGCACGACGACCGGCAGTTGGCGGGTTCGCTCCTCCTGCCGCACGCGCGCCAGGACCTCGAGTCCGCTGACCTTCGGCAGCTTGAGGTCGAGGAAGAGCACGCGCGGCAGGGGGCTGCGGGAGGCGACCTCGGGGCCGAAGAGGATCTCGAGCGCCTCGGCGCCGTCGCGGGCGACCTGCACCGGGTTGGCAAGATGGACGCGGCGGAACGCCCGCAGGATCAACTCGACGTCGTCCGGGTTGTCCTCGACAAGCAGGAGATCGGGGCTCTCGTTGCTGTTCATTCCGCATCTCCTGAAACGGGAAGCTGGATGGTGAAGGTGGCGCCGCGATCGACGACGCCCTCGGCGCGGACTCTGCCGCCGTGGCGCTCGACGATCCGCTGGACGAGCGCCAGGCCGACGCCGGTTCCTTCGAACTCGCGTCCGTGCAGCCGCTGGAAGACGCCGAACAATTTGTTGGCGTAGCGCATGTCGAAGCCGACGCCGTTGTCCCGGACTTGGAAGCTCGCCCAGGAACCCTCGCGGTCGCCGGTGATTTCGATTCTACGACGCTCCCGACCCGCGCTGAACTTGATCGCGTTCGACAGCAGGTTGACGAAGACCTGGCGGAGGAGCGCGGGATCGGCCGAGACCTCCGGCAGCTCCCCCAGCACGATCTCGGTTCGGTCCCTTTCGTCCGCCGGCAGCAGCTCGTCGAGAAGCCCGTGAACGAGCGGCGTCACCTCCACCGGGACGCGCTGTATCTCGTGCCGGCCCGCTCGCGAGAAGGAAAGCAAGTCGTCGATCAGCAGCCCCATCCGGTTGGCGCTCTGGCGCACCACCGCGAGCAGGCGAGTCCCCTCGGCATCGAGGCGCGAGGCGTGGTCTTCCTCGAGCATGCGCGAGAAGCCGTCGATGGCGCGCAGCGGCGCGCGCAGGTCGTGCGACACCGAGTAGGCGAAGGCCTCGAGCTCGCGGCTCTTGGCGACGAGCTCGGCGGTGCGCGACTCGACGCGCGCCTCGAGGCTGGCGTTGAGCCGTCGGATCTCCTCCTCGGCGCGAAGCCGTTCGGTGACGTCGGTGACCAGCACCAGTCGACAGGCCCGGCCGGAGAAGTCGACATCGTGGCTCCGGATCTCGACCGCGACAAGCGAGCCGTCGCGGTGGCGGTGACGCCATGGGCCGGAAATCTCGAGACCCGGGCGCGAGGACTGCAGGTTGGCCTCGAGCGCTGGAAGGTCCTCTTCCGGACGAATGTCGCGCAGCGTCCGGGAGAGGAACTCCTCGCGGGTGTAGCCGTAGGAGGCCACCGCGGCGTCGTTGACCGCGACGAAGCGCAGGGTCTCGAGGTCGTAGACCCACATCGGCGCCGGGTTGCTGTCGAACAGATCGCGATAGCGTGCCTCGCTCTGCCGCAGTCGTTCGTCGGCAGTGGCCAGATCGAGCGCGAGCCCGAGGTCGCCGGCCAGCTCCTCGAGCAGGGCGACGATCTCCGGGACGAAGGCAGCGGGGTGATCGGCGTAGAGCCCGAGGACGGCGATCGCTTCGCCGTGCGAGAGGATGGGACAGGCAGCGCTCGAGCGAAAGCCGCGCTTGCGCCCCGCCTCGCGGAACGGCTCGAGGCGCGGATCGGTCTCCCAGTCCTCGACCACCGTGGCGCGACGCTCGCGGAAGGCGGTGCCGGCGGGGCTCTGTCCCAGCAGCGCGTCCGTGGCGAGGATTCGAACCTCGTCGAAATAGCCGTCGACGCGACCTGCCGACGCTGCCGGAATCAGGCGGCCCTGGGAATCCGGCACGGCGATCCATGCCATGGTGAAGTCGCCGTCGCGGACGATCGTCTCGCAGACCACGTCCATCATGCGCGAGCGATCGCGTACCTCGACGAGGACCTGGTTGACCGACCCGATCGTACGGAGCAGGCGGTTGAGCAGGAGGATGCGCTCGACGGCCGCCTCGCGCTCGGTGGTGTCGCGCACCACGGCGACCAGCACCTCGCTCCCAGCGAGCTGGACGCGGCGCGACGAGACCTCGACCGGAAAGGTCGAGCCGTCGCGGCGGCGATGGCGCGCGGTGAAGTAGTCGCCGTCGCGCTGCGCCTTGGCGAGGTGGTGCGCGGCGGAGCCGCGTTCGTCGGGCACGCGCAGCTCGCTGGCGGTGAGCTGCAACAACTCCGCGCGCGAGTAGCCCCAGAGCGCTTCGGCGGCGAGGTTCGCCTCGAGGATCCGGCCGTCACCCGGACGCAGCCAGACCACGGCGTCACGCACCTGCTCGAGCACCAGTCGATGTCGCTCCTCGCGCAGGCGCCCCTCCTCGGAGGCCGCGAGCCGATCGGAGGTGCGGACGGCACGTACGAGAGTCAGCAGGCCGAGCGTGAGCGAGAGGAGCGCGATCGCCGCCCAGGTGTGCTCGCGAGCCTCGCCGAGGAGCGCTTCGGACCGGTCGACCTTGACCACCAGTCCCCAGCCCGTGCGCTCGATGCGGCGCAGGGCGGCCAGCACGCGCTGCCCGCGGTAGTCGAGGAACTCCCCGCCCCCGATTTCGCCGCGGGCGGCGAGCATCGCCGGCAGGCGCGAGGTCGCGGCGTCGGATGTCGAAAGGTCGCCGGCGACGGGGAAGCGAAGCGGCGACAGGAAGGCGAGTCGATCCCCCTCGACCCGCGACAGCAGGGACTCGCCGGTCTCGGTGATCACCGGCTCGTGGAGCAGGATCGGCCAGAGCGCGGTGGCCGGATCGTCCACGAGGACGACCCAGCCGAGCGGAGAACGGGCATGACGTGACGAGGTCACGGGAGAGAGGAAGACGAGCTGCCGGTTCCCGTCCGGTCCGACGAGGCCGACCCCGGACGCGAGCTGCGGAAGGGCGCGCAAGAGCTCTTCGGAGAGCTCTCGCCCGACGCCCGCTCGGACCTCGTGACGGGAATCGACGATGGCGACCGAGAGACTCTCCCAGCGGGTGCGCCCGACCTCGAGGACGTCGAGGAGATGCTGTGTCGCCTCGCCACCGGGAGCGGGTGAGGAGGCGCTCAGGGCATCGCGCACGCTGGGGAACGACGCGAAGACCGTGGCGTCGGCGAGCCGCCCGGCGAGGAGGCGTTCGACGGCGGCGACTCGCTCGTCGGCGATCGACGCGAGCTGCTTCTGGCGCTCCGCCCGGACCATGCGGTCATGGCGCAGAAGCATCGCGCCGGAGGCGACGGCGACCAGGGCGAGCAGGGCGAGCGAGATCGAGTGCCACAACCGGGCGACGGATCTCGTCGGCCTCGTGGCCGCAGGCCGCGGTTCGTCAGCGGTCATCACACCGGTCCGCAGCCCGTCGGTCGGTCAACTGAGGGCCAGCGGTCCGGTTCGCCGAGGTGCGAACGAGAGTCGATGCGCCGTCTCGTACAGGTTGGGTCCATCCCTGCGGCTCCCCACCGTCGCGATCAGGATACTCCAGTCGACCTGCCGGCCGGATGCCCTTTGTTAGAGTCGCCGACGTGGACCCGTCGCACGCCGCCGCCTTTGTTCTCTGCATCGAGGACAACGAGCTTCGGGACCAGGCGCTGCTGTTGATCGAGAGCATCCGCGCCTTCGCCGGGCGGTGCGCGTCGAGCGAGATCTTCGCCGTGGCGCCCCGGGCCTTCCTCGGCGTCGATCGAGAGACGCGCGCCCGTCTCGACGCGCTCGAGGTCCACTACCACGAAGCGGCGATCAACCGGATCGCTCCCTGGTACGGCAGCGCGAATCGACTCTTGGCTGCGGCCTGGGCGGCGGAACGCTCGAGCGCCGAGGTGCTCTTCGTGCTCGACAGCGACACGCTGGTGCTGGGCGAACCGGAGCCGCCCGGTGAGGAAAGCGACCTCGCGGTGCGCCCCGTCGACGTCAAGGGCTGTGCGAGCGCCGGGCCGGACGACCCATGCGAACCCTACTGGGCCGCGCTCTGCGCCCTCGCCGGGGTGGGCGTCGAGGCGCTGCCGTGGGTCGAGACCGTCTTCGGCGGCGCGCGCGTGCGGGCCACCTACAACGGCGGCTTTTCGGCCGTGCGCCGGGCGAGTGGCATCCCACGAAGGGCGGCCGAGCTCTTCTTGCGATCCCTCCAGGCCGGGCTGTGGCCGACCGCGGGCAACCCCGAGCATGTCGTCGCTTCGACCGGCCGTGTCTCCTCGCTCGCCAGTCGCTACTGGGGGTCGAATCAGGCAGCGCTTGCCGTCGCCGCGTGGTCGTCGACGCGACGGGTCCGACTCCTCGACCGACGCACCAACGTGCCGCTGCACCTCCTTGCCGAGGCGGGAGCGGCGGAGCGCGAGTCGTGGCGCGACCTGCGCCCGCTTCATGTCCACTACCACCGGATGCTCGAGCCGTCGCGGCGCGCCGGCGCGCTCACCCGCCTTGCCGAGCTCGGCGTCTCGCGCGATCAGCTCGCGTGGATCGAGGCCCGCCTGGCGCCGAGTCGATCGCCTTCGGCCGCGCGGGTGCCCGCCGTCGCCGGCCCCTCCGCCGGCCGCGGACGCAACCAGGCGCTGGTGATCCTCGGCATGCACCGTTCCGGGACCTCGCTCGTCGCCAGCGCGCTCCAGCGCTCCGGCGTGGCGATCGGCGACGACCTCGATGCCGGTGGGGTCGGGAATCCCCGGGGGCACTTCGAAGATGGCGAATTCCGCCGCTTTCACGAGGCGCTGCTGGCCTCGGTGGGCGAAACCTGGCTGACCGCGAGCGAGCCGTTGCGCGTCGTCGGTCCCTCCTTCGAGCGGGCGGCCCGGGAGCTCGTCGCGCGACGAGCGGATCGGCCGCTCTGGGGTTGGAAAGACCCGCGGACCTGTCTCGCCCTCGAGCTCTGGGAGCGCCTTCTGCCGCAGGCCTGCTTCTTCGCGCTCTACCGGCATCCGGTGGACGTGGCGTTGTCGCTCTGGCGCCGTGGCGGCGATGGCGAGCTCCAGCGCGACCCCTGGCTGGCGATGCGCGCCTGGGAGCTCCACAACCGAGAGCTGCTCGCCCTGCGCAAGCGGCACCCTGCGCGCTGCTACCTTGCCCAGGTGCCGACGGTGACGCACGACCTGCCGGCTCTGGTCCGGGCGCTCGGCGAGCGATTCGACCTGCCGCTGCGCGACGACGGGGTCGCCGCGGTCCTCGCCCCTGCGGAGCTTGCACCGCGGCCCGAGCTCGGAGGACCGCCCTGGACGGAGCTGCTCGCCGGCCCGCTCGAGCTCTATGCGCAGCTCGAGGCGGCGGCGGACCTGCCGGAATCGCCGGTCGAGCCGCGCGCCCTCGTGCAGACGCTGTCGAACGAGTTCCGCCGGGAGCTGCGGCTTGCCGAGACGCTGCTCTTCGCCCTGCTCGAGCGCTCGCCGGCGACACCCGAGGCGGCGGCAGCGCGTTCGAGCGAGCTGGCGGGTGAGCGGGCACGAGGCCGCCGCTTGGCGGCCGAGCTCGTGGAGGTCATCGCCGAGCGTGACCAGCTGGGCGGGGTGCTCGCCGAGATCGAAGGCTCGCGCGGCTACGCCGCCGTCCGAGCCTGGTGGGCACTGCGGACGGGGCTGCGACGCGTCGGCTCCGGTGGGCAAGGGGCCAACCCTCGAGCCGGTCGCGGCGGCGATCACCGCCGATCGTGAGCGCTCTGCGGCGATCTCTCCCGGCGTGCCCACCGCGGGTCGTCGGGCACCTCGCGTCGGCGAGGGGAGAGAGCTGGCGTTTCGCGGCGATCACCGCCGGCCTCTTCACGCTCCTGACCGCTTGGAGATTGATCGAGCACGAGCTCTGGCGTGACGAGGCCTGGCTCTGGCTGGTGGTGCGGGAGAGCGGCTCGCTGGCCGAGATGTTCGCGGCGCTCGGTCGCAGCGGCCAGGGGAACCTCTATCCGCTGCTGGCCGATCTCGTCCATCAGCTCTCCGATTCCTGGCGCGCGCTCCAGGCGCTCAACCTGGTGATCACTGCCGCGGCGGCCTTGCTCTTCGCGCGTTGGGCACCGCTCGCTCGCCCGCTGCGCGTCCTCGTCCTGCTCGGTTACTTCCCGTTCTACGAGTACGCCGTGTTCAGCCGGCATTACGCGCTCGGCATGCTGCTGCTCTGGATCGCCTGTGCGGCGGCAGCGAGTCGGCGGCCGGCGCTCGGGCTCGGCGCCTCCTTGGGACTGCTCTGCCAGACGACGGTCTACGGCTTCATCCTCGCCGTTGCGGTCGGCGTGGGCTGGCTGTCCGACCGCTGGCCGCGTCGCGACGACCTCCCGCGGATCCCCCGCGGCGAGGCGATCGCCGGCGGCGCGCTCGCCTTGGGTGGAGCTCTTGCCGGACTGTGGCAGCTGCGCCCGCTTCCCGGCACGAGCTTCGCCCCGGGCTGGCACTTCGGATGGGAGCCGGCGATCGCCACGCGCGTCTTGCGGCTCCCATGGCGCGCCTTCGTGCCCTTGCCCCGGTTCGAGCTGCACTTCTGGAACAGCAACCTCCTCGATGGCGTCGCCAGCCTCCAGCCTTGGCTGGGGTGGGTCACCTTCGTGGTCGCCGTGGCGATTCTCCGGCCGCGCCGCGCGTCGCTCGTCACCTTCGCGGTGGGTGGGCTCGGCCTCGCGGCCTTCGCCTACACCAAGTACGTGGGTGAGGGCCGCCACGCCGGCCACCTCTGGCTGCTCTTCCTCGCCGCCCTCTGGCTCGGTGGGGGGCTGCACGAGACGGTGGGGCGCCGCTCCTGGCGGGAATGGACCGTTTCGGCCGTCGTCGTGTGTCAGGTGATCGCCGGCGGCTTCGCCAGCGCGATGGACCTCGTCCACCCGTTCTCGAATGCGGCACGAACGGCGGCGGAAGTCCGCGCGGTCGGCCTCGACCGTTTGCCGCTCCTCGGTTATCGCGAGCCGCCCGCGGCGTCGGTGGCCCTCGCGCTCGGCCAGCCGCTCTTCTCGCCTGCCCGCGGGCTCTTCACCACCCATCCCGATTGGGGACCCGAGCAGCGCGATCTGCCCCTCGACACAGTCCGCTGCCGTGCCCGTGGCCTGGCGCGTCGCACGGGAAAGGATGTCGGCCTGGTGGTGAACCAGGAGCTCCCCGGCTGGCCGGAGATCGAACCGGTCGGGGAGATTCTCGGGGCGATCCTCGAGAGTGAGGACTACCGCCTCTACCGACTGCGGGCGGATCGCCTGGCCGCGACGCGAGCGTTCGCCGGCTGCAACGCGGGAGAGTGAGCGGTGCGTCCGGCGGCGACGCGGCGGAGCTCCGACTCAGGGGCTCTTGGTGGACCAGGCGACCAGCGAGCCAAACTCGAAGCCGTCGGCGGTCAGGACCTGGATCTCGTAGGCTCCGAGATCGATGGTGGAGCCGGTGACGCGTGGACGGCCGAGGAGATCCTCCGGCCCGACGTTCCCGTAGGGCTGGTAGACGCCCTTGCCCGAGAGGGGCGAGTCCGGCTTCAGGTCCCAGTTGCTTGCCAGATCGATGAACCGGGGGTCGACCTGATAGCGGTCGACCTCGAGGGCGACCGGGTTGTTGAGCGCCCGCGGATAGTCGTTGGCGACCAGCGCGACGGTGCCGATGCTGAAGATGCCGAAATCGTAGTCGCCGCCGTTGGCCCAGAGGATGTTGTTCGAGGCCCAGGCGGTGGCCGAGGCGTTCGCCAGGCTCAACGCGACGACGGACGACGCTCCGCCGCTGTTGCCGACGAACGTGTTGTTGGTCACCGCCGCGTCGAAGCCGGCCGTACCGTAGACCTCCAGGGCGGAGGCGTTGCCGAACACCTCGATCGTCGGGTGGACGGTGGCGGGAGTGACCCGCACCGACAACCCGACGCCCGAATCGCCCGGACCGCCGTCGCCGTTGGCAAGCTTCAGTCCCTCGATGTGGACGAGCGGGGTCCCGGTGCTGCCCGCGGGCATGGCGATCGAGATGGAAAGCACCCGCTCCTGATGGCCGCCGTCGAGGACCGTGCCGAACGGCGACGACTGGAGCCGGGCGCAGCTGCCGCCGATGAACGTGATGTAGCCGCCGACGAGCGTGAGGCTCTTGGACTCGCTCGAGAGGTACTTGAAGCCGCCGCCGGGGACGGGATAGGTCCCGGTCCGCAGGTGGATGACGTCGTCGGTCCCGTTGCTCTCGGCCGTGTCGAGGGCATTCTGCAATTCGGCCGAGTTGCCGACGCAGACCGTCGCGGCCCGGGCCGGCGCGAGCGGCAGGATGCTGGCGGCTCCGAGTGCCACGACGGACACGGCGAGACGGAGGCGACGGACCTGGCGGGCAGCGCCCGGCCGTGGGGATGGCGTGACCGAAAGAAGCATCGAGTCTCCTTTCCACGATCAACGTCCGCCCGCCCCCAGCCCGAACATCCCAGCCCGTCGATCCTGCTCACGGGCCCGCGACATCAAATAGACTGACGACACCACCGTGAGCCTCGACACGACTGCGATGCTTCTCGAGCGGGTGCGCCAGGGCGATGACCGTGCCCGGGAGGCGCTCTTCGCGCGTGCCCTTCCCCTGCTTCGGCGTTGGGCGCGCGGGCGGCTGCCCCAGGGCGTCCGCGATCTTGCCGAGACCGACGACCTCGTTCAGGTTGCCCTCCTCCGATCGTTGGATCACTTGAAGGGGTTCGAGGCGCGACGGGAGGGTGCGTTCCTCGCCTACCTGCGCAGCGTCCTGCTCAACCTCGTCCGGGACGAGATCCGCGGCCACCGTCGCCGTCCCGGCCGCGAGTCACTGGACGAGGCGGAGGCGGACGGGCGCTCGTTGGTCGAGGCGGAGGTCGGAGCGGAGACCTTTGCCGCCTACGAGCGGGCCCTCGCGACGCTGCCCGAGGAGCCCCGGGAGGCGGTGATCTTGCGGGTGGAGTTCGGCTATACCTACGAAGAGTTGGCGACCGCGATCGGCAGTCCCTCGGCAGACGCGGCCCGGATGACGGTGACCCGGGCGCTGGTCAAGCTTGCGGCCGAGATGAAGCGATGAGCGCCGAGCCGAGTTGGCGAGAGCGGCTGGCCGCCGCGATCGCCGACGGCGAAGCGGTCAACTATCCCCAGGCGGTCGCGCTCAGCGAGAGCCAGGAGGTCACCGACTTCCGCGATCTCGAGCGGATCGCCAAGGCGTTCTCTCGCGCCGCTGCGGCGGGCTCCCCGGCGGCCGTGCCACGGGCGCCGACGCTGTTTCGTTGGGGCAGTCTCGAGGTGCTCGAGAAGGTGGGCGAAGGGGCGTTCGGCGAGGTCTTCCGCGCCTACGACCCGGTGCTCGAGCGCGAAGTCGCGCTGAAGCTGCGGCGCGGCGGACCGAGCGCGGTCGAGCAGAGCGGCCGGCGCTACCTCGAGGAGGCCAGACGCCTGGCGCGGGTTCGCCATCCGCACGTCCTGGCGGTCTACGGTGCCGCGGTGCACGACGGGAGGGTGGGGCTGTGGACCGAGTTGATCGACGGCGAGTCGCTCGAGGAGCGGCTGGTGCGCGAGGGTCCACTCCCGGCCGAAGAGACTCTCCGCATCGGGCTCGATCTCGCTTCGGCGCTCACCGCGATCCATCGCGCCGGCCTGGCTCACGGAGATGTCAAGGCGGCCAATGTGCTGCAGGAGCGGGGCGGTCGGGTCGTGCTCGCCGACCTCTCGGCCGCCCGGGAGCTCGACGGTTCCCCGGTGGGCGCGCTCGAAGGGACGCCGCTCGCCATGGCGCCGGAGCTGCTCGAAGGCGGAACGCCGGGCCCGAGCTCCGACCTCTATGCGCTCGGGGCGCTGCTCTTCCGCCTTCTCAGCGGGCGCCATCCGGTCGAGGCGACGACGCTCGCCGAGTTGCGCGAGCGACTTGCCGCATCGCCGGTTCCGTCGCTGGCGCTCCTGCGGGCCGACCTGCCCGAGGCGTTGACCGGGGCGGTCGACCGCGCGATCGCCCGGGATGCGCGGGAGCGCTTCGCCAGCGCCGTCGAGATGGCCGAGGCGTTGGCGGTCGAGCCGGAGGCGACACCCTCGCCCGGAACCGATCGAGCCGGTCGCTGGCGACGCCGGGGCCTCGTCGCCGGAGCTGTCGGCATCGCCGGCGCGGCGGGACTCTGGTTCGCTGTGCAGGCCGGTCCGCGGTTTGCCGAGGGGCTTCCGGTGAACCCGGGTCTCGCGGTGCTGGGGTTTCAGACCAGCGGGTCCGGGGACACGACGGGCCTCCGATCGGCTCTGACCGAGCTCCTGGTCACCGATCTGGGCGCCGGAAGCGGACTTCACCTGGCGCCGCCCGAGGCGACCGCGAGGATGCGGCGGGACCTTCGCCTCGATGGGAGTGACCGACTCCCTCCGGCGACGCTGGCGGCGATCGGCCGCAACCTCGACGTCGTCGTGGTGGCGAGCGGAGCCGTCCGCGCTGCGGCCGGGGAGCCCCGACAGCTCGAGATCGTCGTCCGACTCGAGCGCGTCGACCGCCCGGGAACGGTGCTGACGGCACGCCGCAGCGGCAGCGAGACGGAGCTGCTGGCATTGGTCGCCGACCTCTCCCAGGAGTTGCGCCGCGCGCTCGGCGCGCCGCCGGCGGTCGCCGCGACCTCGCGCCTCTGGCCGCTCGCGCCCGAAGCGAGCCGCCTCTATGCCGTCGGCCTCGAGAAGCTGCGCGACGGCGACGCGCGCGGGGCGCTCGCTTCTCTCTCCCGCGCCACCGAGCTGGCGCCCGAATCGGCCGGTCCCTGGTTCGCCTGGGCACAGGCCGAGCAGGCGCTGGGCGGGCGGGCGCGAGCCGTCGAGCCGGCGCGCACGGCCTTTCGCCTGGCCGCCGGACTGCCCGAGCTCGAGCGGCGGCGCATCGAGGTCTTCTACTACCGGATGACCAACGAATGGGAGGCGGCGCTGGCGGCGGTGCGCGCTGCCGTCGCCGCCTCGCCCGGAGATCCTGATCTCGAGCTCGCCCGGGTCGATCTCGAAGTGGCAGCTGGCCATCCACGGGAAGCGCTTGCGCTCCTCGACAAGCTGCAGGCACCCGGAACCCCCGGGGCGCGCGATGCGCGCTTCGCCATCGCGCGCTGCCGCGTGCTCCAGCGGATCGGCGACTGGCCGCGCATGGTCGAAGCCGCCCGCGTGGCGCGCGAGATGGCCAAGGCCCAGGCGTCGCCCTACTACGAAGCGCGGGCGAGCCTTCATCAATCGGCGGCGCTCTGCTACCTGGGCCGCCCGCACGAAGGGGCGCCGCTCGCCGCCGAGGCGGTGCGTCTCGCCGCGCTCGTTGCCGATCCCAAGCTGTCGATCGACGCGTTGAACGCCCAAGCGACCGTGGCGAAGTACTCGCACGAGCGTTCCGCCGCCGAGGCGATCTGGCGCCAGGCGCTGGCGGCGGCGCGCGCCATCGGCGATCGGCTGAACGAACAGACGATGCTCTACAACCTGGCGGTGCTGGCCGGGGATCAGGGCAATCTCCACGGACAGGCCGAGCACGGTCGGCAGGCGCTGGCAATCTGCAACGAGCTGCGGCTCGAAAGCTGTAGCGTCGAGCTGTCGACCATGCTCGGTGGCGTCCTCCTCTATACCGGGCCGATCGACGAAGCGCACGAGCTGCTGACCAGCGCCTTCGAATACCACCGTCAGCACGGGCAGCGCAGCCGCGAGGGCGAAGCGGTCGCCTTCCTCGCCGAATGGGCGCAGAAGCGCGACGACCTTGCCGCGTCGGCCGGCTTCGCGCGACAGTGGCTCGCTCTCATGCGCGAGAACGGCGAGCCGCGTTTGATCGACTGGGCTCGGGCCAACGTCTTCTGGGTCGAGCTCGACGGCGGCGCGGACATCGATCCGGACGGCGAGCTGGCGGCCGTCGCCCGCCGTGCCGCCGAGCAGAAGGACACCGACCTCGAGGGCATGGCGCGGGCGATGCGCGGCCTCGCGGCGTTGCGGCGCGGCCGCCTCGACCTGGCCGAGAGCGAGACCCGACACGCCATCGAGCTCGTGCCGCCGCCGGTCACACCCTTCATCTGCTACTTCAACTGGTGGATCCGCGGG
Organism: Holophagales bacterium; assembly: GCA_016699405.1. Lineage (NCBI taxonomy): Bacteria > Pseudomonadati > Acidobacteriota > Holophagae > Holophagales > Holophagales bacterium. The sequence goes on from CP064972.1 coordinate 1,103,232, forward strand.
GACGTCTTGCTCGCCCGCGGCGAGCTCGCCGAGCTCGATCGTGAGGTCCCTCGCCTCCTCGAGCTGACCCGCCGGCTGGGAGTCGTCAGCGAGGAGCTCGAAGGAGAGCTGCTGGCGGCCAAGCTCACCGCCGCTCACGGCGATGCGGCGCGCGCGCGGGCCAATCTGGTCGATCTCGCTGCCGAGGCGCGCGCCAAGGGCTATCTGCGGACCGCTCGCCGGGCGACCGACGCGGCGGCGCGCCTCGGCCGGTCATGAGGCTGGGGCGAGCCTCGTCAGCTCGTCCGGAATGGAGTCTCCGGCCCGTCAGCTGGCGCGCCGGAACAGGCCCCGCAGGCGGTGGCCGAGGGCGACCCGCAAGCTGGTGGTGATGGCGCGCTGGTCTGCCCGCAGCTGAACGACATACGGCAGGTCGAGGTGCGGTCCGTCGGAGCCGAAGGCCATCGGAAAGCGATCGCCGGTCAACGTGCTGACCGTGCGACCGTCCATGTAGCAGGCGGTGAAGGCCCGGCGGGAGACCGGCGAAGGGTTGATCCCCGACCGGTGGATGAGCCAGTTGTGCAGCAGGATGGCGTGGCCGCTCTCCACTTCGACGGCGCGCACCGCTTCCGGCGGGCAGTGGCGCTCGACCTCCTGCGGGGCGACCGTGCTGCCGTGTGCGCTCAGCAGGCCGAGGCGGTGTGTGCCGGGAACGACCTCGAGGCACCCGTTCTCGCGCGTCGCCGGATCGAGAGCGACCCAGATCGTCACCAGCGGGTCGCGATCGAGCTTCCAGACGTCGCCGCCGTCCTGATGCCAGGGCAGGAAGGTCCCCTGTCCGGCCGGCTTGTTCATCACCATCGCGCGGAAGATCGACACCGGGGCGTGGGCGCCGTAGACGCGAGCGCAGATCTCGGCGATGAGCGGGTGCCGGACCAGCGGGGAGAAGAGCGGATCGCTCTCCAGCCCCTGGATCTTGCGATAACGCAACGTCCCCTCGGCGAACGATCGCACGGCGCCGGGCAGCGCCTCGTAGGCGCCACCGGTGTCGAGCTGCATCTCGATGGCCGGGTTGCGGACGCGCCCGAGCGCGAGGTCGTCGGCCCGGGCGCAGAGCTCGGTGACCGTCGTCGGCTCCAGAACCCGGCCGAGGCGCAGGTAGCCGTCGCGGGAGTAGTCCGACCACTGTTGCTCGTCGAGCATCGATCCCTCCTCCGGAGTCAGCGGATGCCGTGACACCGGCCGAGGACCTCTCGCTTCTCGTCGGTGGTCCGGTGCGTCGCGGAGTCTACCTGCTGGGCGGGTGCCGCAGCGGTTTCCAAGCGTCGGCGCTTCCCGGCGCCGCGCCGGTAGACTGCAGCTCATGGGAGCGACACCGCGCGTCGTCATCGTGGCCGACGTGGGGAGCGGGAACGCCGAACACGTCGGCGACAACGCCATGTTCGAGGCAAACGTGGCGGCGCTGACGCAACGTCTCCCGGGCCTCGAGGTGAGCCTGCTGGCTCGCCGTCCCTGGCGATCGGCAGAGATACGGGTCGCCGAGCTCCCGGCGCTCGACTTCCCACGCCTGGACGAGGCGTCGGACGGCGAGCGCCGCAAGCTCCTCGAACTGGTCAGCGCCGCGGTGCGGAGCGGCCGCTTCGCGACACTCGGTCGACGTGCCGAGTCCGTCGCAGCGTTGGTGGCGGCGCTCTCCCGCGCGGATGCGCTGGTCGTCTCGGGCGGCGGCAACCTCAACGCGCGATGGCCGGAACATCTCTTCGAGCGGGCCGCCGCGGTCGAGGTTGCTCGCCGCCTGGGCAGGCCGGTGGCCTTTCTCGGTCAGACGCTCGGTCCGGCGCTCGCCCCCGACCAGCGGGCCGTGCTCGGCGAGGCGCTCCGCTCTGCCGCCTGGGTCGGCGTGCGCGAGCTCCCTTCGGCGGCCCTCGCCCTGGCGCTCGGTGTGCCGGAGGGCCGAGTCGACTATCAGCTCGACGACGCCTGCTTCCTTCAGCCACGCCCGCCGGAGCCGGACGAGCGACGACAGTTGCCCGATTGGGGGGACGGCCGCTGGATCGCCCTCACCTTTCACCCGTTCTGCGCCCCCTCGGACCTCGCGTGCGACCGGATCGGCGAGCAGCTGGGAGCGCTTGCCTCCGCTCTCGGTGCGCGACTGCTGTTCCTGCCGCACGAAGCGGCCGATGACGCCGGACGGAGCGACCGCGAGGTGAGCCACGCCCTGGTTGCGCGGCTTCCGCGCCGGGTCGAATCCTGGATCTGTCCCGTACTTCCCGCCCGACTCGTGCGCTGGATCACCGCGCAGGCCTGCATGGTCGTCAGCACGCGCTACCACCCGCTGGTCTTCGGCCTCGCCGCCGGAGTGCCGTGTCTCGGGCTCTGGAGCGACGACTACAGCCGCATCAAGGTCCAGGGCGCCCTGCGCCATGCCGGTCAGAGCGAATGGAGCTGCGCTCTGGAGGAGGGCGCAGCCGGAGCGCTCCTGGCCCGTGGCCTCGACCTCTGGCAGCGACGCGACGTGACGAGTGCGCACCTGGCCGCTCTGCACCCTGGATGGCGTGTCCGCGAAGAACGTCGCTGGAGACGGCTCCTCGCCGCCCTCGGCCTGTCGAGCTCGCGGGCCACGCCGAGCGAGAGCTCGACGGGGCGAGCCGAGCCCGCGCTCGAGCCGCGCGATTCTCTGCTCGGTGCCGACCCGCAGGCTCTCGCCCTGGCGCTTCTCGAGACCCTGGAGGAGGAGCGCGCGGCGGCCGGCGCGGAGCTCGAGCGCCGGCGCGCCGAGCTGCGCTGGGTGGTGGGGACGTCGACCTGGAAGCTCCGCTCCCGGCTGCTCCGTTTGCGCCCACTCCTCTCTGCCTATCGGACGCTGTCGCGACGCCGTGACGGAGCGCGCTGACCCTGGTCGCTTGGCGATCGCCGGGTCCTGCTAGCCTTGCCGTCGAGCCCACCCGTCCGATGCTCGAGCGGGCGCCACCGAGAGGACGATCCGATGCGCCGAATCACGCGGTCCGAGAGGCGATGGAAGGCGAGGGTGGGCGCCGCGGCGTTCGTGGCAACGGGCATGTTGTTTTCCGCACGAGTTGCGCCGGCACCGACGGAGGTTGCCACCACCTATCGCGAAGCGATCTCCGTCGAGCTGGCGAACGTCGACGTGGTGGTCGAGGACCGGGAAGGGAAGCCCGTTCAGGGCCTGGGGCGCGAGGACTTCACGGTGCTGGTCGACGGACGCCCGGTCGAGCTGACGAACTTCGCCGCTTACCGGTTCGATGCCGCTCCGCCGCGGGCCGCGGCGCCGTCCGCGTCACCCGCTGCGGCTCCTCCCGCGGTCGCGGCGCCCGCGACGAGCCCGGCAGCGGAGCCGCCGCCGGCGGCCACCTGGGTCGTCTATGTCGACTTCTCGCGACTACGCCATTTCGCACGGGTCGAAGCGGTGCGCCAGACGCGTCGCTTTCTCGAGCGGTCGATGCACCCGGGCGAGGAGGTCCTAGTCGTCGGCTTCGACACGCGCTCACTGCGCGTGCTGGGCAAGCTCGGGGACGCCGCGGCGGCGGGGCGGGCGCTCGAGGGTATCGAGGGCCGGGCGGCCATTCCAGGCCAACCCGTGGCACTCGATGCGGACCCGATCGAGCGCGCGGCGAACGAGCAGGAGGTCGAGCTGGCGCTGCAGCTGCAGATCGGGGCCCTCCGCGACCTGCTGTCGATCGTCGACGCGCTCGAGGGGCGGGTGGCGCTGCTGCTGGTCGGCGGCGGGATGGACCTCGCGGGGGTGGCGGACGATCGCCGCGGCGTCCTGCTCGGCGACTATCGCCGTCTCCTCGAGCGAGCCAACAGCGGGCGGGTGACGATGTACTCGATCTACGCGGGTCCGGACCGTTTCCCGCCGGTGGGTGCCGATACGCCGAAGGACCAGGAGCCGGATCTGCTCAGCAAGCTCGATGCCGCTGTCGATGCCCCGACGCCGGAGGGACGGAGCACGCTCGCGGCCTTCGCCGAGGAGACCGGGGGGCTCTCCTTCGTCAGTGCCAAGGACCTGGCCGCGAGCCTCTCGCGCGCCCGCGACGACTTCGACACCTACTACTCGCTCGGCTATCGGCCGCCGGCCGGCAGCTCGGCGAAGAGCCAGAAGCTCGAAGTCCGCGTTCGCGACGAACGGCTCCACGTCCGTCACCGCCGGGCGCTGCGCGGGAGGAGCCCGGAGCAGAACGCCGAGGAGCAGACGCTCGCGGCGCTGCTCGCGTCGCCGACATCCGCGCGTCCCGCCGCGAATCCCCTCGGCCTGACGGTGGAGGTCGGCACCCCGCAACCGGTCAAGCTCGGTCGTGGACTGCGGGTGCCGGTCGCCCTGCGTCTGCCGATCGGTGGCCTCACCCTGCTCGCGGAAGGTGGGCGGCACCTCGGGCGCCTTGCCTTCCAGTTCGTGATCGAGGATCCGGACGGCGGCTACCGACGGCTCGAGCCGCGCGAGCTCCCGCTCGAAATCCCTGCCGCCAAGCTGGCGGCGGCGCGCCAGCAGCGGCTCGGCTATTCGTTCGAGCTCCAGCTGCTCCAGGGCACCTATCGGCTGGCGGTGACCGCGTCGGACATGGTCGGGGGGGTGCACTCGACGTTGGCGGTGCCGATCGAGGTCGGCAAGGGCGGCACGCGGACCCGCCGGCCGGCAGGTTTCGGGCCAACCCCGTTCGATCCCGGCCAGTAGCCGGTGCAGGTTCGCGCCACCCCCGGGTGGCGGGTCGAGCCGGCGCGGCGGAGCGCGCTCAGCCGTCGCCGAGGATCAGCTCCCGCGAGGAGCGAAGCAGCTCGGCGTGATGACCCGGGACGAGCACGACGTGGTTGCCGAGTGGGGCGCGGAGCAGCTCGGCCAACGCCGCGGGATCGGTTCGCACGATCGCCTGCGTGCGGCAGAGCGCCGCCTCGTGCGGTGAGTCGACCAACTCTCCCTCGCTCATCCAGATCTTCTCCAGTCGCGGTCCGCCGAGCCGCACCAGCGTCACCGGTCCGGGAGGCAGCTCGCCGCCGAGCGCGACGCCGAGGCCGGACTCGAAGTGGGTCTGCACGTCGTAGCTTCGCACCAGGCTGCGCGGCACGGTGCAGTGGGCGAGCACGATCTCGCCGCGCTCGGGCGCCAGCCGGGCCGGGTTCGCCATCCAGGCGGCGCCGCCGAGCAGGCGGTGCAGCCAGAGCAGTGCGAGGGCGGAGGGCACGTCGCCCTCGCATCCGGCGGGAACGCCGTCGTCGGAGAGCTGGGAGAGGGCGAGACAGCCGGAGGTGCGAAGTCCCGTCACCAGGTCGAAACAGCGCACGGTCACGGCATCGAGTCGGTGTTCCGCGACGAGCGCGGCGAGAGCTCCCCGCAACGTGCTGGCCCTCTGGATCTCCGCCTCCGCGACCGCACTGGTGCGGGCCTGGCGGACCAAGCCCTGCGTCAGGACGGGATCCGGAGCGAGGCCGGCAAGTCGGCCGGTCAGCTCCTGCATCGGCACGGTGACGAGCTCCGGGCCCCAGGTGGCGCGGACCACCGCCGCCTCGTGCGCGCTGGCCACGAGCCAGTCCGAGGGTGGACCGATCGCGCCGATGCGGGCGCGGCGCAGGCCCGCGGCGACGCGAGCGAGATGCACCGCTTCGCGGAGACGCCCGGCGTCGTCCGTCCCGCCCCCGAGCAGGACGATTCGGCCGGTGCCACCGTCGCCGCGCACGCGGGCGAGAATCTCCAGGCAGGCGGGGAGCGAGTTGTGGGACGGGTGGGCCACCAGCACGACCGGCTCCCGAGGGCGCTGCGCCAGCCGTTCGAGGACCAGCCGCTCCGTGCCGCCGGTCAAGACGACGTAGACGAGCGGTTCGTGCGTCGCCGATCCCTCCGGCGAAGCCGTCTCTCCGCCGGTCTGGGCGAAGATGGCCTCGATGCCGCCGAGAAGACCCGCCACTGCCACCGGGTCGTGGAGGGGCGAGGCGAGGGGCTGGTAGCGGTATCGATGGTCCATCGGTCTCCCATCATGCTGAGCGATGTGCGGTCGCACTGCAAGGCCCGACGTCGTTCTCACGAGCTGACGAGAGGGTGCGTCAGGCCGAGTCGGCGCCTTTCGAGGTCCGACGGGCCTTGCCGCGGGCGGCGATTTCTTTCAGCATCGGGCCGCTGCGGACGATGAACGAGCCTGCCCTGGAACGCCTTCTGCCCGAGGCCTACGACGAGCTGCGTCGGCTCGCGGCGCGGGCGATGCGCGATCAGCGGCCCGACCACACCCTCCAACCCACCGCGCTCGTTCACGAGGTCTACCTCAAGCTCGCCGGGTCGTCGCACCAGCTCGTGAACCGGGCGCACCTCTTCGCGACCGCCGCGCGGGCGATGCGGCAGATCCTCGTCGATCACGCCCGGGCGCGTGCCAGCGAGAAGCGCGGCGCGAGCCCCGTCAAGGTCACGCTGTCGCTTGCCGAGCCGTCCGCCGAGCCGGAGATCTTCGACCTGCTCGCCTTCGACGAAGCGATGGAGCGTCTCGGGGCGCTCGACGACCAGCAGGTGCGGATCCTCGAGCTGCGTTGCTTCGTCGGTCTTTCGGTCGAGGAGACGGCGGAGGCTCTCGGGATCTCGCCGCGGACGGTCAAGCGCGACGCCGCGATGGCCAAGGCGTGGCTCTTCCGCGAGCTCGGACTCTCTCGTGGAACCTGATCCACAGCGCTATCGACGACTTCGCGAGCTCTTCCACGAGGCGGTCGAGCTCCCGGACAACGGACGAGAGCGCTATCTCGCGTCCCTCGGCGGGGGGGACGCGGCATTCGTCGAGGAGCTTCGTTCGCTCCTCGGCGCCGAGGCGGAGGCGGGGGACTTCGTCTCCGCGGCGCTTGCGGTGCATCAGCGGGCCCTCGACGACGACCTCGGCGCGAGCCTCGTCGGGCGGCGCGTCGGGGCCTACCGCCTGGAACGCCTGCTCGGACGGGGTGGCATGGGCGTCGTCTACCTCGGGCATCGCGCCGACGAGTCGTTCGAGCAGCGGGTCGCGGTCAAGCTCCTCCGTCCGGAGCTCGCCTCGCCGGACCTCGTCGATCGGTTCCGTACCGAGCGCCAGGCGCTCGCCAATCTCCGCCATCCGAACATCGCCCGCCTGCTCGACGGTGGCTCGACGGAGGAGGGCCTGCCGTTCCTGGTGATGGAGTACGTCGAGGGAGCTCCTCTCGAGGAGTACTGCGCGGCCCACCGGCTGTCGGTCGAGGCACGGCTCGAGCTCTTCGCCACGGTGTGTGCGGCCGTCGAGGAGGCCCATCGCAACCTGATCGTCCACCGCGACATCAAGCCGGCGAACATCCTCGTCGACGAGAGCGGCACGGCGAAGCTCCTCGACTTCGGCGTCGCCAAGCTCCTCGATCGAGCGGGCGAGGCCGGCGCGGCGATGACCCAGGCGCTCGGCTACGCGACGCCGGCCTTCGCGAGCCCCGAACAGCTCGCCGGCGAGTCGATCACTACGGCCACCGACGTCTACGCCCTCGGCGTCCTGTTGCATCGGCTGCTGACCGGGCGTCATCCCTATCGACTCGACGAGGCGACGCCGACGGAGCGGGTGCGGATCGTTCGCGAAGTGCTCCCGGCCCTGCCGTCGACCACCGCCGCCGCAGCGAGGGAGTCGCCTCCGGGGATGCCGGAGCCGTCGCGGCTCGCGCGGCGCCTTGCGGGAGATCTCGACCAGATCGTCCTCAAGGCCCTGCGCAAGGAGCCGCCCCGGCGCTACGCCTCGGTGACGGAGCTCGCCGAAGACCTTGCCCGCCATCGCCGTGGCCTCCCGGTTCATGCTCGGCCGGACACGGTGCCCTATCGGGTGGGACGGTTTGTGCGGCGCCACTGGCTGGGCGTCGCGGCGTCGGCTCTCGTGGCGCTCGGGCTGGCCGGCGGTCTCCTTGCCTACGCGCGCCAGGCGCGGATGGCTCGCGCCGAGGCCGCACGAGCCGAGATCGAGCGGGCCACGGCCGAGCAGGAGCTGGCCTTTCTCGGGCGCGTCCTTTCCGCAGCGGACCCGGGAGCCGGGGCGGGGCGCCGCGTCACTGTCGCCGAGGTGCTCGACAACGCCTCGCGGCATCTCGGCTCCGAGCTGGGAGGGCGTCCCGAGGTCGAGCGCAGCCTCCGCCGCACACTCGGCGAGACCTACCTCAGCCTCGGCCTCCTGCCGGAGGCCGAGCGCGAGTTGCGCCGCGCCGTGGCGCTCTCGCCGCCCGAAGCGGTTGTGGAGCGGGAGCGGCTCGGCAAGGCGCTGGCGGATCAGGGGCGGTGGCAGGAGGCCGACGCCGAGATCGATCGGGCCCTCGCGGTCTGCGCGGCCGCTTCGCCACCCGAGGCGGCCTGCGCCTTCGCCCTCAGCTTGAAGACGCTCGTCCTGCAGAACCTCGGCAAGACGAAGGAGGCGATCACGGTCGGCCGCGAGGCGCTGGCACTCCTCGAAAGCTCGTTCCCCGAGGAGCGCGGTGAGCTCGCCGCGGTGCTCAACAACCTCGGCATCTGCTTCGGCAACCAGGGCGATCTCGTCACCGCCGAGACCTTCCATCGCCGGGCCCTCGACATGGCGGTGGCGGCGAGAGGAGAGAGCCACCCGCTGACCGCCGACCTCACGGGCAACCTCGCCGGCGTGCTCGACATGCAAGGGAGGTTCGCCGAGGCGGAGCCGCTCTATCGTCGGGCGCTCACGCTGCAGGAGTCGCTTCGCGGCGAGCGTCACTTCGCCTTCGTCCGGACGCTCACCTCCTACGCGAATCTGCTCTGGCTGATGAAGCGGCCGGGGGAGGCCGAGCCGATCGCGCAGCGTGCGCTCGCGCTGGCCCATTCGGCCCTCGAGCCGGATCACCCGATGGTGGCGTACGCGGAGAACACGCTCGGCTCGGTGCTGCTCGACCTCGGCAAGGCCCGCGAAGCCGAGCCGCACATTCGCCTCGCCCTCGAGGCGCGACGCCGCACCCTTCCGCGAGGGCATTGGCTGATCGCCAGCGCGCAGTCGAACCTCGGCGCCGCCCTTCTCGGCGCGGGTCGGCTGGCGGAGGCCGAGCAGGAGCTGACCGAGGCCTACCAGGTGCTGGCCAGGGATCGCGGGGTCACCCACGAGAAGACGCTCTTGACCGCCTCTCGCCTCGCCCGGCTCTTCGCTGCGACCGATCGCCCCGCCGAGGCAGAGCGGTATCGAGACCTCTCGGCACCGCCGCGGCCGGCTCGCTGATCGGCCCTCGTCGCGCTGCAAGCCGGATCGAGTCGCGGGCCGGTGGCCCCGGGCGATCCGGTGTCCTGGCTTCGTCGAGCCGTCGTGCCGGACTCGCGGCCCGCCCCCCCGGAAATTCTCGTTGTCGGTAGCAGGGAGCCGGAGACGTGGCGTCGCCGCCCCCGCTCGATGCCGCCCGAGGACCTCCTGGCAGGTCGGTGGCGGCAACAGATCGGGTTCGACGCACGAGCCCGGGATCCTTCGGAGGGGGCCATGACGACCGTTCGCACGATCGACACTTCGGATCCGGCACGCACCGCCGCTTCCCGGACCGGCGGGAGTCCGCGCCGGGAGCCGGGCGCGGGTCCGGGGCATCCTGCCCACCCGCTCACCCTCGTCGGCCTGGTCCTGCTGTGGTGGTCCGCCCTGTCGCTGGCGGCCGTCGACGTTCAGGGGCAGTTGTCGTCGCCGACCTACACCGGGTCGGTGTCCACCTGGGCGTTCCCGTCGGCCAATCCCAACTGCACGACGCCGCCGCAGACCTGCGCCAGCTCGAAGTCGCTGACCACCCCGGGGACCGTCTCGACGTCGGGGCCGGGCACGCCTGCCGCACGAGCCCAGCTGACGTTCGCCGCCTCGGGCCCGTCCGTCATGGCGCTCGCGGCGTCGTTGCCCATGGGGGCCGAATGGGACCGCGGCATCAGTCGCGCGCAGGGAGGAATCGACTACTCCGTCGAGATCGTCGGCCCGCCGGGCGCGGTGCCGATGCTCATCTCCGCATCCGGCGCGGTCAGCGCGAGCAACGGCTTCTACATGGGGCCGATCGGCGGCACCGCCGCGTCGGTCGACTTGACGGTGGACGGGGTGATGATCGCCTGCGCCGCCTCCCCCTTCCCGGCGGTGGCCTGCAGCGCGCAGGAGTCGTTCTCCGGGGTCTTCAGTCGATCCGTGGCGGCGAACACGCCGATTCCGGTGCGGATCTCGGCATTGGCGTGGACCTACAGCCTCGCCTACACGGGAATCTACACGGCCTACATCGACCCGGTCTTCTCCGTGGATCCCAGCTTCCCCAATGCCGCCAGCTACACGGTCGTGGTGAGCCCCGGGGTGACGCAATCCTGGAGCCTCCTGTTCGGGGACAGCTTCGAAGGTGGTGACTTGATCACCTGGTCGACGTCCACCCAGTAGCCGGGTCGAGCGGGCTCGCCCCGACCGCGCGGCTTGCCGAGCGGTCGCCGCGCACGAAAGGGTGCGCCGGCTCGCAGCGCGCCGTCCGTTCGCCGACCGGGCACGGGAGCGGCTCCTTGAGGACACGCTTTCGCTGTACAGTTCGCTTGCTGGACGCGACGAAGCGCGGAGAGCCGAGGGCCGACCCGACGTGAGACCGAACGGATTGCTGCGAGGGCCACGATCGGTCGCGCTCGTCGGAGGTCTCCTCCTGGCGATGTGGCCGGTGCTCGCCGCAGCAGCGACGACAGCACGAGCACCACGCTTCGGCCCCGTTCCTCGCTGGGTCAGGCCCCTCCCCGTGCCGGTCGACGGGATGGAGGCGGCCGACGCCGGCAACGGGATCGTCCAACTCCTGCTCGACCACCAGATGAGCCCCGCCGACGAGGCACTCTTCGTCCACGATGCGCGCAAGCTCACCAACGCTGCCGGGGTGCAGCGAGGCTCCCAACTCTCCTTCGGATGGGATCCGAGCTACCAGACGCTCACGCTCCACTTCGTCTCCGTGCTGCGTGGCGGCAAGCGGATCAACGCGCTTCGCCGGGCCGACGTCAAGGTCCTCGAGCGCGAAACGGAGATGGACTGGCATCTCTACGACGGGTCGCTGACCGCCTTGCTGGTCCTCAAGGACGTGCGGCCCGGGGATGTCGTCGACTACGCCTACTCGGTGCACGGCGAGAACCCGATCCTCGGCGGACGGTACTTCGACGGGCTGGGGATGCGTGGCTCGGTGCCCTACGCCGAGGTCCGCTACCGCCTTCTCTGGCCGCCGGGGCGGGCCCTGTACACCAAGGCCCACGGGGAGGTCCCCGACCCCGTCGTCACGCCGCAGGGAGCGTTCACCGAGTACCTCTGGGAGGCGAAGAACGTGCCGGCGCTGCTCGCCGACTCGGACCTTCCCTCGTGGTTCGATCCGTATCCCTGGGTCCAGATCTCCGAGCTGGCTTCGTGGCGCGACGTCGCGCGCTGGGCCGTTCCCCTCTACGAGCTCGCGACCCCAGGCGAGGCGGTTCGCGCCGAGGCCCGGCGGATCGAGGCCGCGGGCGCCACGCCGCGCGACCGTGTCGTGGCGGCCCTGCGCTTCGTGCAAGAGGAGATCCGCTATCTCGGTCTCGAGATGGGCACCGGCTCCTATCGCCCGAACCCGCCACGCGATGTCCTGGCCCGCCGCTTCGGCGATTGCAAGGACAAGGCGCTGCTCTTCGTGGCGCTCCTCGGCGAGCTCGGCGTCGAGGCGAGACCCGCGCTCGTTCACACGGAGGAGCGTCAGGGGCTCGAGCGATGGCACCCCTCTCCGGTGGCTTTCAACCACGTGATCGTCCGCGTGATCCTCGAGGGCAAGGAGCTCTGGCTCGATCCGACGCGGACGCGGCAGGGAGGAGCGCTCGAAGAGATCTGGCTTCCGCCCTTCCGCCGGGCGCTGATCGTCGATTCGTCGACGGAGGGCCTGGCGACGATCCCGGAGCATCCCGGGCGCGGGCCGTGGGTGAGCGTGGCCGAAACCTGGACGGTTCCCGCCTTCGACGCCGCGGCGTCGTTCGTGGTCACGACGACCCGCCGGGGCCTCGCTGCCGACGCGGCTCGCGCGAACTTTGCGGAGACCTCTCGCGACGTCATCGAGAAGGGTTCGCTCGAGTTCTACACCGAGCGCTACCCCGGCATCTCACAGGAAGCGCCGATCGAGACGACCGACGATCTGGCGGCCAACGTTTTCGTCGTGCGTGAGAGCTACTCGGTGAAGGGGCTGTTCGCGGCGGAGGACGGAAAGCGCCTGCTCAAAGCCTCGTTCTATCCGCAGGAGATCCGCAACGCGCTGCCCGACCCGGGGTCGCGCCAGCGGACGATGCCGCTCGCCCTGCCCTACCCCGATCATCTCGTGCACGAGGCCGTCGTCCACCTGCCGACCGACTGGACCATGCCGGTGCACGACGAGACGGTGGCGACCTGGGCCTTCCGCTTCGTCAGCCAGGCCAGCAGCGCCGGCCGGGAGGTGAGGTTCCGATACGAATGGAATGCGCTCCGGGACGCCATCGCGGTGGCGGAAGCGGGTCCGGCTCTGGCGAAGATCTCGAAGATCGTCGACGGCCTCGGTTGGGAACTGACCTACGATCCGGACGCCCCGGTCGCGCAGCCGACCTCGGCGTGGGCGGACCTGAACCTCCCCGTCATCGCGGCGACGTTGCTTCTCCTCGTCCTTTGCGCGGCGGCGGCGGTGAAGCTCGCGAAGTGGCAGCTCACGACCCCCACCCTTCCGCCGTCGCCATCGGACGAGTCCCTCGTCGGCCTCGGCGGCTGGCTCGCGCTCTTCGGGTTCGGCTGCGTCGTGCGGCCGGTGGTGATTCTCGTCCAGGTGGCGACGAGCCATGCGCCGACGGTCTTCCGTTCGAGCGCCTGGAGTGCGCTCACCAGTCCCGGCGGTGCGTCGTACCACCCGGTCTGGGCGCCGCTCCTGCTCGGGGAGCTTTTCGTCAACGTCGCCCTCTTCGTCCTCTCGCTCCTCCTCGTGGTGGTCTTCTTCCAGAAGAAGCGGGTCTTTCCGCCGCTCGCCATCGCCACGCTGACGGTGATGTTCGTCCTCTCCGTGGCCGACAACGCCGCGGCGCAGTTCCTTCCCGCGAGCGTGCGTCCTGCCTCGGCGGCGGCGACGACCGAGGTGGGGCGAGCCGCCATCCAGGGGTTCCTCTGGATCCCGTACTTCGTCCGTTCGCGGCGCGTGCGCGCCACCTTCGTGAACTGAGCGCGGCGGTCTTCAGTTGAGGCGCGGGGCCGCGGCGGCTTGAGCCTTCTGCTGCAGCTTCGTGAGGTTCCGCTCGAAGCTCGCGCGGTCGGGCAGGTCGAAGCGGACGGCGAGCTCGACCGCTCGCCTCGAGGCCTGGAGCGCGTCGTCCCAGCGCGCGCCGCGCGCCAGCGCTTCGGCGAGGCTGTCCCAGGCGTTGGCGGAGCTCGGGTTCTCGCGTGCGGCGCGCTCGAAGACCGCGATCGCCTCGGTCACGCGGTCGCTGCCGAGAAGCTCGTACCCGACTTCGTTGAGCGCCGATTCCGGCACGGCGACTGGAATGCCGAGTCGCGCGGAGAGGGCGGCGAAATGCGCGTCCACAGCGGGCAGTCCCTTCGCCGCCAGATCCTCGGGGATCGCGTAGCCGGCGTAGAGGGAGCGCAGCGCGTCGACGATGCCGAGCAGGGGCAGGGCCGAGTGCGTCTCCTCGGGGAAGGAACGCACCCGAACACGGAGCGTGCCGGGTGCGGCCGCGGCGAGGGCGCGTGCCAGGCGTTCGTCGGCTGAGAGCGCCTGCTCGCGGTCGTCACCGTAGGCGAAATAGACGAAACGCGCCGGACGGTCGGTGCGGGCGAGCGCCGACTCGAGCTCGCGGATCGGCAACTGGCCGTCCCAGTCGAGGCTCGGGGCCAGGGCGAGGTAGGCGTGGTACGTCGCGGGTGCCGTCGCCAACTGATGCAGGACGTACTGGCCGCTCGCCGAATGCCCGGCGAGGATGCGGAACGGCGCCACGCGATAGTCGCGTTCGATGCGCGGAATCAGCTCGGTCGTGAGGAATCGGGTGAAGTTGGCGGCACCGCCGCCGCCGATCCAGGCCTGCGGCCAGTCGGTCTGCGTGAAGTCGCGCACACGGATCGTGCTGTGAACCGACACCACGATCAGCTCGGGGAGCTGGCCTTGCGCGGCGAGGAAGTCGCTCGACGCGATCGCGTGCGCGCCGTGCGTCTGGCCGTCGAGCAGATAGAGCACCGGGTAGCGACGTTCGGTGGCCCAGGAGTAGCTTGCGGGAAGACGGACCTCGACATGGCGGGGCTCACCGAGCACGGCCGAGACGAGGTCGATCGTTTCCAGGTCTTTCGCCGCCGCGGGCCGGACGCTGGCGAGCAGGAGGAGTGACAGCAGGGTCTGTCTCAGGCGATCGATGCGTGGGTGCAAACTCGGGTCCCCCGATGGCTGGACGCCCGATGCGAGCGGCGCGTGGTGCGGCAGGCGATGCGAATGGAGCGGAGGCGCATTATGGTCGATGAGTTGGAGAGGTTGCGGCTCGGATTGGCGTGCCGCCGAGTCGCGACGGCCTGGTCTCGGTCGGCAACGGCCGAACGTTCGAGTCCGGACTCCAGGGCCGCCCCTGCCGCACCGTCGACGGCGAGAACCGAGAAGGGCTGACGGACCCGCTGTGGAAGGGGGCGGGGCCAGTCCTCGCTGACCTGACGCGCGTCGCTTCGGGAGACAAGGCCCCGAGCGGAGGCGGGTGCCCCCGGCGCGATCGACTGGGTTCTAGATTTCAGGAGGGGGGAGACTGGTAGCCCATTCGGTGGCGAGTTCGAACCCAGTATGGGATTCGAACCGCATTTACGCTTGGCTCCATGAAGTCGCGGCGTTGAGGCAAGCGGCTTGAGAATCAGCAACTTCGAGCCATTTGCTCCAGCCGCCGCATGCTCCACCGCGCCGAGGTGGTCTTTCGGTGAGGCAGGAGCCGTCCCTCTCCGGCGACCGCCCAACCGTGGCGGAGTGGAGGGGCAGCATGGTCTGGAAGCCCGCAACCCCGCAGCTCGAGTTGGTCGTTCCGGCAGGCTCGGCGTCACAGTTTCATCCAACAGCTGTTGAGCGGCCGAGCCGCGCAGCGCGCCGCTCCGGCAGCCTGATCCGTCAGGCGCTCTACCTCGACCAGGAGGACGCCAACGCCGCCGGCGAGGTGGGCTTCCTCGCGCGGGCGCTGGTCCAGGCGACGCTTCCCCACAGCGACCCCAAGGCCAACGAGTTCGTCCGACGCAACGGGCACTTCACCCTCTCGATCCTGGCGCCGAAGGACGTGGGGCTCCCGTTTGGCCGATACCCGCGCCTGGTTCTGGCCTACCTGACGACGGAGGCGGTGCGGCGCAAGAGCCCCGACATCGAGCTCGGAAGCCACTTCTCCCACTTCTGTGCCGCCCTCGGCATTCCGCCGACCATGGGGCCGCGCGGATCGCTTCCCATGCTCCGGGAACAGCTCCAGCGGCTGTTCGCCTCGACCTTCCAGTGCATCTTTCACGACGAGAGCCAAGGCCGGCACGCCGGCGACGGCCCCCTGATCGCCGAGAAGCGCGAGCTCTGGTGGGACCCCCGGCCCGGGAAGGGTGAGGCAGCCTGGGGCTCGCACGTCCTGCTCTCGGACCGCTTCTTCAGGGAAGCGACCGAGGCGCCGGTCCCTCTCGACCTGCGGGTCCTGCGGGCCCTCCGGTCGCCCTTCGAGATCGACATCTACGTCTGGCTGACGTGGCGCTTCTTCCGGCTTCGGCGGCCGGTCACGATTCCCTGGGCCTCGCTGGCGCTTCAGTTCGGATCACGGTACTCCAATCCTCGCCACTTCAAGAAGCGCTTTCTGGGTTACCTGCGGAGCGTCATCGACTACTACCCGGAGGTGAGGCTTGAGAGTTTGGCTGCGGGCCTGCTGCTCAAGCCCTCTCCGACACACGTCGAGGAGCGACCTGCCAGGCGGTGACGTGGTTGCCCGTCTCTGAGGTCCGGGTTGCCACCGTGCTACTGCGCCCGGCCGAGGCGCACCACGAGCAGCGCCCGGATCAGGTCGTCGGCGCCTGAGGTCAGCCCGATCGCCACGCCGGTCTTGAGCGCCAGGCGGGCGGACAGCGGAACGGCGACGAACGGTTGCGCGTAGTGCTCCTGGCGCGACGCGTGGAAGCCGAAGTCGCCCTGCTCGCCGATCCCGCCGAAGACTTCGAGCCCATAGAGGACGTGGGAGTCGCCGTCGCCGTCCGGGTCGAAGGCAGCGGCGCCCGGGATCATCCGGTTGGGGCCCTTGAGGAAGAAGCCGGCGGTGTAGCCAAAGGCGATCTTGCCGCCGTCGAGGTTCTTCTCGCCGGCCAGGTTCAGCGACAGATTCCCCCAGTCGAAATTCTGCGAGAAGATCAGGCGCCCCTCAACCTCGTGCTCGGTCGAGAAGCTCCCCTCCGCTTCCTCTTCGAGCGAGCCGACGACCACCTCGCGGTAGGTCTCCGGATGGTGGAACTGCTCGTACTCGAGGTAGAAGACCGGGACGAAGAAACTGTTCACGAGCCACGGGCGGACCCGCCCCTGCAGCTTGAAGCCATCGAGACGCGGCGAGTCGCCCGGCTCCCAGGTGCCGAGGAGGTAGAGCGACGACGCGAAGTGCGGGTTGAAGCCGTGCTCGAGCTCGGCGACCTGGCCGTAGATCCAGCCTCCCTGTGGCGAGCGCACAGCGTCGACCCCCAGCTCGAGCTCGAGCTCACCGACCTCCATGCCGTGGGTGTAGGTATCGAAATAGGGCCCGCTTCCGGCCCACGCAGCGGTGCCGGAGACCAGGCCGAGGCTCGAGGAAACTGCGAGGGCGAACAACAGATGGAGGCGTAGAGAACGGGGCAGGCCAGCACGTGCCATGAGAGACCTCCGGTCGAAGGCAGTGGAATCGTTCGAGGAACGCCGCTGCAAGGGCGCCGCTGGGTGGGAGCTTCCCAGCTTCCGCTTGGCAGCACCTTGACCTGGGTCAAGCCTCGGCGGAGGGTGTTGCCGATGGCTGCTGTTGGCCCGGGCGCGGGCAGCCCCACAGTCGCACCGGACACTGCCCGCATGCACTCGCGCCGCGGCCGGCAGAGCCGTTCAAGTAGAGGCAGCCATTGACCTCGTGCAGCTGATCGCAGGCCTTGAGACGCCCGAGAATGCGAGAGAGCGTCTCGGGCCGGATCGAGAGCCGCGCGGCGAGAGTGCGCTTCGAGATCCGCGGCGCGGCTGCGCCACCGAGCGCCTGTTGCTGGTCGAGAAACGAGAGCAGGCGCTCGCTCGCGTTCCGAACGGTCACCCGCTCGATCTCGTCGAGAAGGATCGCATTGCGGCGCTGGAGAGTCTCGAGGAGCCGGCCCACGAGCCGCGGCTCGTCGGCGAGCATCGCATGCAGTCGACGACGGTCGAAGATCGCCACCCGGCTGGCGCAGAGTGCCCGGACGCTCAGCGGCTCGGTGGCGACCTCGTGCAGCGCCAAGTCCTCGCCGAAGAGCTCGCCGGGGCCCAACAGAGCAATGATGAACTCGTCGCCCTTCTCGGTGTGTCTCAGCAGGGCGATCTCGCCGGTGAGAACGAGATAGAAGTGGCGGGCTACTTCCCCCGCGAAACTGAGCCACTGCTCCGCCTGGAGTTCTGTTTCGCCGCTGCTCGCCACAACTTCGTCGAGGAGCCGCTTCGAAAGACCTTCGAAAAGATAGACGGAGCGAAGGCTCTCCGCGTGCAGCCCGCGGCACGTTGGGGTGACCTGCGGCGCTTCAAGGCAGCCACGACACACCCAGCAATACTGTACCGATTCAGTCCGTGTTGTCAAAACGACCGAGGGGCAACGCGATCCCCCAAGGTGCAGCATTCGTAGACTCCACACCGAGTCTCGGCGACGATGTCGGGCCGCTGACCCGCGACTCCAAGCAGGCCTGGCGCGGGGGACGACGTGGTGCCGCGGCGCGGGTGGGTTGCTGGTATCCCCGGAGAGAAACGGTCACGCCAGAGCTGGTGAGCACCCCGGATTCGAGCCAGCCCAGGGGTCGCCGTCGTGGCGGTGGGCCACCGATGAAACTGTGACGCGCGCCGTTGCGGGCCCCGCAACACCCTCAGCCGCGAAGCAGCCGAAGCGAGTTGGCGACCACGAGCAGGGCGGCGCCCATGTCGGCGGCGATGGCTGCCCAGAGCGACGCCGCTCCGAGGAACGTGAGGGCGACGAAGATCGCCTTCACGGAGAGCGAGAAAGAGATGTTCTGGCGGATGACGCGCAGCGTCTGTCGGGAGTGCCGAACGAGCCAGGGGAGACGAGACAGGTCGTCCGACAACAGCGCGATATCGGCCGTTTCGATCGCGGCGTCGGAGCCCGCGCCGCCCATGGCGATGCCGAGGCTCGCACTGGCCAGGGCGGGTGCATCGTTGATCCCGTCGCCAACCATCGCAACACGCTGGTAGCGCTCGACGAGCCCCTGGATCGCCGCGACTTTCTCGTCGGGAAGGAGCTCGGCTCGGATCTCCGAAACCCCCGTTTCGCGGCCGATCGCCTTGGCGGTGCCGCGGTTGTCGCCGGTCAGCATCACGGTCGTCTCGATTCCTAGTCGCTGGAGCTCCCGGAGGGTCTCGCGGGCGTTCGACCGCACACCGTCAGCCACCGCGACGAGGCCGCAGACATGGGTCTCGTTGCCGACCACCACGGCGGTCTGACCCGCTTGCGACATGGCTTCGAGCCGCTCGTGAACGTCGGGAGTCTCCTGGCCGCGCTCCTCGAGGTAGCGATGCGAGCCGACCCAGAACGTACGCCCGCCGACGGTACCCGCGGCCCCCTTGCCTTCGAAGGCCTGGAAGTCCTCCGCGGGCGGTGCGGAGACGCCCTTCTCTGCGGCGTAGTCGCGAATAGCCGTGGCGAGCGGGTGTTCGCTCCGCGCTTCGAGCGCGACGAGGCGCTCGAGTAGCTCGCGCTCGTCGTGACCGGCGAGCGGCACGACCTCCAGCACCCGCGGCCTGCCGTGGGTGAGAGTTCCGGTCTTGTCGAAGGCGAAAGCGCGGATCCTGGCGGGTGCTTCGAGGAACGCCCCGCCCTTGACCAGCACGCCGTGACGCGCGGCGGCTGCCAGCCCCGCGACGACCGCGACGGGCGTCGAGACGACCAGCGCGCACGGACACCCAATAACGAGGAGCACGAGCGCCCGGTAGCCCCACTCGCCCCAACTCGCGCCCGCCAGGAGCGGCGGCAGCAGCGCGACGAGGAGGGCGGTCACGAACACGAATGGTGTGTAGATCGCGGCGAACCGATCGACCCAGCGCTCGGAAGGAGAACGCCGCGCCTGCGCCTCTTCGACCAAGCGCAGGATCTTGGCCAGCATCGTCGCTTCGGCCGCCGCCGTCGTCTCGACCTCGAGTGCCCCCGCGCCGTTGATGGTGCCCGCGAACACCTCGTCCCCCGGTTGCTTCTCGACCGGGCGGCTCTCGCCGGTGATCGGCGCCTGGTTCAGGGTCGAGCGCCCGGAGACTACTCGCCCGTCGAGCGGGATGCGCTCGCCCGGTCGGACGGCGACGCGCGCTCCGACCGGGATCTCCGAAGGGTGGACCTCGCGCTCGCCTTCTGGCGTCACGAGGCGAGCCGTAGGGGGCGCGAGATCGAGGAGCTTGGCGATGGCCCGACGCGCCCGTCCAATGCTCCAAGCCTCGAGCGCGAGCGAGAAGGCGAACAGGAAGGCGACCGTGGCCGCCTCGAACCACTCGCCGATCACGATGGCGCCGCAAACGGCGATCGTCATCAGCAGGTTCATGTCGGGCCGGAACCGCCGCAAGGCCAGCCATGCCTTGGGTGCCACCGTCACGAGCCCGGCCAGCACGGCGGCGGCGTAGACCAGTCGTGCGGCCAGCGGGACCGCGTGCCCGCCACCCATGCCCTCCCGCCCCAGCGCCGCGCCGAAGCCGCCGGCCAGGACGGCGTGAAGCAGGAAGCCGGCGATGGTCGCGGAGCCGGAGACGACGGTCGAGATGAGGCGCCGCTTCCGCAGGCGATCATTGCTGCCGTCGTCGCCTTCGGCTCGCCAGGGCTCGGCGGCGAGACCGGCTCTCGCGACCGCGTTGACGATCGCCGTGTCGGGCACGGACTTCACGTCTGCGGCGACGGTCATCCTGCCGCGCAGGAGATCGAAGCCGAGCTTCGCTTCGCCGCCAACTATAGGGCCGACTTCCCGGCGCAGCGTCGCGATCTCCTCGGCACAATCCATGCCGGCGACGCGGAACGCGCGCGCCTTCTCAGAGGCCATCCTCGTCCTCCTCCCCCGTTCGGATGCGAAGTACCCGCTCGACCCCGGAGACGAAGATCTTGCCATCTCCGGGGCGGCCGGTGCGCGCGGCCGATGCGATCGCGTCGACGATGGGTGCCACCATGGCGTCCGGCACGACGATCTCGAGCTTCGTCTTGCGGGCGAAGGAGTGACCGGCCTCCTGCACGGTCTCCCGCGCCCCCTCCGACCGGGAGCGACCCCAGCCGCGAACCTCGGAGAGAGTAAGACCCGGAATGTCGAGGGTTTCGAGGCGATGAAGGATCTCTTCGACCATGAACGTCTGCACGATTGCCTTGATCTCTTTCATCGCAACCTCCTAGATCTCGATTTCGGCGGCTCGGGCCGCGAAGAACCGGTAGAGCACCGGCAGGACGAAGAGGGTGAGCAGCGTCGACGTCACGAGACCGCCGATCACCACGGTGGCGAGAGGCCGCTGGACCTCGGCGCCGGCACTCGACGACACCGCCATCGGCAGGAAGCCGAGGCCGGCGACGAAGGGAGCGAGGACCATCGCCCTCATCTTCTCGGTGGCACCCCTGAGCAGGGCGTCCTCGAGCGTCATGCCCATCTGGCGGAGCTTCTCGACGTGGGAGACGAGGACGAGGCCGTTCATCGTCGCGACGCCGACGAGGGCGATGAAGCCGACGCCTGCCGAGATCGAGAACGGATAGCCCCGCAGGGCGAGCGCGACCACGCCCCCGGTCGCCGCGATCGGCACGTTGAGGAAGATGAGCGTGCCTAGTCGGGCCGAGCCGAAGGTGGTGTAGAGCAGCAGGAACACGATCAGGAGGGCGAGCGGCAGCAGCACCGCCAGCCGGGCCGAGGCCTCGCGGAGATTCTCGAATTGGCCGCCCCACTCGACGGTCCAGCCCGTCGGCAGCTTGACCCCGGCTTCGACAGCCCGCTGCGCGTCGGCCACGAACGTCGCGAGGTCTCGTCCCCGGACGTTGAGCTCGACGTTGATTCGGCGGCTGATGCGGTCGCGGCTGATCTGCGCCGGTCCGTCTTGGACGGTGACCGCTGCCAACTGGGAAAGAGGCAGGAGGCGCGGGGGTCCACCTGCCACCCCCGGTGCCGCGACCCGGAGATCCGCTATGCGTTCCAGACCGCGCCTTACGGACGGATCGAAGCGGACCTGGATATCGAAGCGCTTCTGGCCTTCGATCACCGTACCGACCGTCCGACCCCCGATCGCCTCGACCACCTCAAGCGCGTCGTCCGCGTTGACCCCGTATCGAGCGATGGCATCCCGGTCGATGCGCACTCGGAGCATGGGCAGGCCCTGTGTCTGCTCGGCCTTCACGTCCGCCGCACCAGGGACCCGCGAGAGGACGCGCACGATCTCGTCGGCCTTGGTCTTGAGGAGCGTGAGGTCGTCGCCGTACAGGTGAACGGCGACGTCGGAGCGGACGCCAGAGATGAGCTCGGAGACCCGAAGCTCGATCGGTTGCGAAAAGCTGTAGACCGCGCCTGGGACCTTCGCTCCCAGGGCCTCGTCGAGCGCGGCGACCAGAGACTCGCGGTCCGGGAAGCGCTCGTGGTCGCCCGGCTTCAGGACGATGTAGGTGTCGCT
Organism: Holophagales bacterium; assembly: GCA_016699405.1. NCBI lineage: Bacteria > Pseudomonadati > Acidobacteriota > Holophagae > Holophagales > Holophagales bacterium. The sequence goes on from CP064972.1 coordinate 1,124,961, forward strand.
GACCTCGACGCCCATCGGATCGGTGGCGATTTCGGGGCGGCCGGTCCGGGAGACGATGGTCTTCACCTCCGGGAATTCTGCCCGGATCACCTTTTCGACCTCGGTGCTGATCCGGTTGGATTCCTCGAGCGAGATGCTGGGGAGGCGCCAGATCTGAAGGGCAATCGTGCCTTCGTCCAAGCGAGGAATGAACTCGCCGCCCAGGAACGGGGCAATCGCCACGGCCACAACCAAAACCGTCGCCGCGGTGGCGACCGTCCAGCCGCGGCGAGACAGGGCCCGAACGAGGGCGCCAGGGTAGACGGCATGCAGCCAGCTGAAGATGCGCGGCTCGTTTTCCGAGACCCTGCCGAGAAAGAACGACGAGAGCACTGGGACCAACGTCAGCGCGCAGGCCAGGGAGAACCCGAGCACGAAGATCAGCGCGGTCGCCATCGGACGGAACATCTTTCCCTCGATGCCGCGCAGAGCCAGGATCGGCAGGAAGACGATGGCGATGATCCCGACGGCGAAGACCACCGGGCGGGAGACCTCCTGGGCTGCCGCCCGTACCTTCTCGAGGAGGGACTCGGCCTCGTGGCGTCGCTCGTGGAGACGTCGGAGGACGTTCTCGATGAGGATCACCGAGCCGTCGACCACCAGCCCGAAGTCGATCGAGCCGAGGCTCATCAGGTTGGCGGAGATCCCGTACCAGCGCATCAGGATGAAGGCGCCCAGGAGCGACAGCGGGATGGAGATGGCGGCGATCAGGCCGGCACGGAAGCTCCCGAGAAGAACGAGGAGAACCAGCACGACGAGCAGGCCGCCCTCGGCGAGGTTCGTCGCGACGGTGCGGATGGTGCGGTGGACGAGCTCCGTACGATCGTAGAAGGTGTCGATCGTCACGCCCGCGGGAAGCGTCTTGCGTATCTCCTCGATCTTGGCCTTGACCCCCTCGGTGACGGCACGCGAGTTCTCGCCCATCAACATCATCACCACGCCCACAACCGCCTCGCCGCGCCCGTCGCGCGTCACTGCCCCCTGGCGGATCATCGGCGCGAACTCGAGCTTGGCCACGTCGCGCACGTAGACCGGCGTCCCACGCTCGTCGTGCGAGAGCACGACCTCTCCGAGGTCCTCGAGTCGCTCGACCAGCCCTTCGCCGCGGACGACGTACTGCTCCCCGCGGTGCTCGATGTAGCCGCCGCCGACGTTGCGATTGTTGGCGCCCAGGGCGCGGGAAACGTCGCCGACCGAGAGCCCGTAAGCGACGAGCCGGTCGGGGTCGAGCGTCACTTGGTAGGTCTTCAGCTCGCCGCCAAAGGAATTGACCTCGACCACGCCCGGGACCGAGCGGAGCTGATAGTTGACGACCCAGTCGAGCAGCGTGCGAAGCTCCATCGGCGTGTAGCAGTCGGGGCGATCCGGCGCCCCGGCGGCACACGCGGGCTCGCCCCGCACCTCGAACTGGTAGATCTCGCCGAGACCGGTCGAGATCGGCCCCATTTCCGGGGTGCCGTACCCCGCCGGAATCGCCTCCTGCGCCTCATTGAGGCGCTCGCCAACGAGCTGGCGGGCCCAGTAGATGTCGGAGTCCTCCTCGAAGACCACGGTCACCGCGGAAAGGCCGAACCGCGAGATCGAGCGAATCTCATGGACCTTCGGCAGGCCGCTCATCGCGGTTTCGACCGGGAAGGTGACGAACTTCTCGACCTCCTCGGGTGCGAGCCCGGGGCTGTTGGTGAGAACCTGGACCTGGACGTTCGTCACGTCCGGGACGGCATCGATGGGCAGGTCGGCGAGAGCGTGGATTCCACCCAGGCCGACCAGCAACCAGAGGACGATGACGAGAAAGCGATTGTCGAGCGAGATGTCGATGATTCGGCGAATCATGAGCGGGTCACTCCTCGCCCCCGAGGCTCTCTTTCGAAGCCTCGGACTTCAGGACGAACGTGCCCGAAACCGCCACGGACTCGCCGGCGGACAGCCCATCGAGAATTTCGACGAAGCCATCGCCCTTTCTCCCGGTGCGGACTTTTCGCGACTCAAACCTCCCGTCCCCGAGTGCGACGAAAGCGACGAAGTCGTCTCCCTCGCGTTGCAGGGCACTTTCGGGCACGGCCAACACGGACACGGACTCCGCCTTGCCGTCGGCGGCATGAGGGTCCGAGATCCGGACGCGGGCGAACATGCCGGGACGGAGCCTGCCGTCGGGATTCGGCACCTCGATGCGCGCGCGGGCCGTGCGGCTTTCGGTCTCGACGCGGCTCCCGAGGTAGACCAGCTTGCCCTCGAAGGCGACCCCCGGAAAGGCCTCGACGTGGAGCTCGACATCGTCCCCTAAGTGGACGCGCGCGAGGTCCCGCTCGAAGACGTCGATCCACACCCAGACCCGTGACAGGTCGGCGATCTGGAAGAGTGGCGCCTGAGGCTCGACCATCTCTCCCAGCGTGGCGTGACGCTCGACGATCGTGCCCGCGAAAGGCGCCCGGACCTCGTAGATCGAGGCTCGCGGCTGATCGTACCCGAGGGCCTGCACCTGGTCGTCCGAGAGTCCGAGAAGATGGAGGTGCTCTTCGGCGCCGCGCAGCGCGGCGTCGGCTTCGCGGGCCGCGGCCTGGGCGGACAGCATCTCCTGTTGCGAGGAGACGCGATCGGCGAACAGGCCCCGTTCACGCTCGAAGGTCTCCCGGGCCAGCTCCGCTCGCGCTCGTGCCTGGAGGTACTCGCCGATCGCCTCGCCGAGAGCGATCGAGTCGACGCGCGCGAGGACCTGCCCGGATCGCACGAAGTCGCCGGCCTCCGCGAGGGCGGCTTCGACGCGGCCACCCACCCGAGGGCTCACGTGCGCGAACAGCCGCTGGTCGAAGTCGACCGAGCCGGTGGTCTCGATCTGGGTGTGGAGGGGGCGGAGCTCGGCGGCACCGAGCGTGATGCCAGCGCTGACCAATGCTTCTGGTGCAAGGTGGATGATCCTCTTGGCGTCTCCGGAGGGGCTCTCCTTCACGGTGGTTTCGGCGTTAGGGACGGCGGCTCGGTCGCAAGCGCCGAGGCTCAGACCGAGAATCGCAAGGCAGGTAGATGCGGCGGTGCGAACGAGCCGGGTCATCGGGAGGTCTCCGGAGGCGTCGAAGAGGGCGAATTGGGGACCGGCGCGGGAATCTGCGTGTCTCCGGTGGCGAGATCCAGGGCGATTTTGGCGAGCCAGGCATCGGCGGTAGCCTCGATCAGCTCTCGCCGGCTGTCGACGAACTCGCGCCGGAACACCAGCACCTCGCTGGCGCGAAGCTTGCCGCTGGCGAAGGCCTTCTGGACCAGCGCGAGATTCTCGTCCAGGGTTCCGGCGACAGTCTCGCGGAAGACCGCGAGTGCGCGCGTCGTGGCCTGGTAGCGGCTGGCCGCTGTCGCCACCTCGGCGCGAAGGGCGACGGTGGCCAGCGCCAGCTGGGCCGCCGCGCCCTCCTGGCTCGCACGCGCAGCGGCGACGCCCCCCTGGTTACGGGCGAAGAGCGGGATGGTCACGCCGGCAAGGACGGTGGTGAGATCCTCTCGGTCCGCTTCGCGACCGGTCGCCACACCGAGCACCAGGTTCGGAGCGGCGAGCGACTGCTCGAGCCGCAGGCGAGCCGCGGCGGTCTCGATCTCGATCTTCAGCCCCGCCAGGTCTTGCCGCTGGTCCAGCGCCCGCGCCTCGAGGTCCTCGACAGGAGCCGCGCTGGGCCACGACTCGGGGAGGTCACCCTCCAGCTTCGGAAGCTCGGCGGGTGACAGTCCGATCCGCTCGGCCACTTTCGCCCGGGCGGCGATCGCGGCCGCGATGGCAAGCTCCACCTTCCGCTCGGCGCGCCCTTCCGCGGCCCGCGCGAGGTTCAAGTCGACGAGCGTCCCGGCGCCGGCGTCCAGCCGTCGCTGCTCGAACTCTGCGAGGTTGCGAGCAATGTCCTGCTCGAATCTCGCCAGCTTCTCGAGCTCGCGAGCCTGAAGGGCGACGACGAAGGCTTCGCCGACGCTCGCCGCGAGCTCCTGGCGCGCCCGCGAGACGCGCAGGCGAATGGCGTCGAGAGAACTGGACGCAGCGGCGATGCGCTTGCCGCGCTGGCCGGCGATTTCGAATTCCTGCGAGATCCCGAGCTCGCGATCATGAGTCTGCTCCTGACCATCGTCGCGTCGTGCTCGCGAGGCCTCGATGACAGGGTTGAAGGGATAGACGCGCGAACCCAGGAGCTCGGCCTCAGCTCGGCGGAGGTCCGCTGACTGGGACTGAACCTGCGGGCTGCGCTCGAACGCGAGCGCGATCGCCCGGTCGATGGTCAGGCCGGCCGCGGCAGGATCAACCGCCGCCGGCTGAGCCCGGGCATTCGGGCTCGCCAGAAGGCAACCGAGCAGAAGGCTGATTTCGAGCCGGCGCAGGCGCCGACGCGAAGGAGATGAGTAGGCCAAGTTGTGCTCTCCGATGACGGCCACGCGCGCGACCGAGGCGCGCTGTGGCCCATCCGGCATGGCACGAGGGTGCGGCGCGCAGCGCCGCGACCGGTCGAGCTCGACCCTCGCGCTTGCGGAACTACGGTCGGAGAGCTAGGTGCGAGGAGGGCGTTCGGGCGTGGCGTGCGTGAACGAAGCCGGCTCGGCGAACGCTGAGGGTGCTGCGATTCGAGCGGTCTGGACCTGCTGAAGGTTCCCTGCGGAGCTCAGCACGGCAGATGCCGAGGGGCAACAGTGGCAGAGGTGGAACGCTCCCGAGCAGCCATGCTCACGCCCTGGAGGCTGGTGACGGTCCGAGGTACCGTCGGCATGCGCCGTGTGGCCATGCGCGACGATATGCACCACGTTCTCGAGGGCTTCGCCCGCGCCCGGTAAGGCGACGAGAAGCGCCAAGGTGGCGGCGATGCGACGGAGCCAAATCACCGGCGGAGAGTATCGCAGCGGCCACGCCGTCCGCCAGCGAGGCAATGACTCTCGTTCGACTTTGGCGGTGGACCTATCGAAGCGCTCCCCAAGATTCCCGTACGCCCTCGCCGTCATCCGGCGGTGCGCCGGAAGGCAGAAAATGCTCGCGTTCGTTCGCGGCAAGGCAGCCCCGACAAGATCGACCTCGCGGTTCCGAAGAATAGAAGGTCAGAAGCATCGCCGCGATGCATCGAGACACAATAAATCCCTTGATTTAGGTGGTTTAGATGCTGGTAGCGCATACGGGATTCGAACCCGTGTTACCGGCGTGAGAGGCCAGCGTCCTAGTCCACTAGACGAATGCGCCAGACGCCCCGAAGGGCCGGGGAACTATAGCAGGACCGCGCGTGGCGGCCAAGAGTCAGGCGCCGTTCTGGCGGAAGGACAGGCGGACGCCGTCCGGGTCGTGCGTCTGGAAGACCGTCGAGCCGTCGCGTTCGCGGATCAGACCGCCGGGGATGTTGCGTTCACGGAACGAGATCTCCTCGTAAGCCTTCTCGACCGAGGCGACGACGAAGGAGAGGGCGAGCTTCTGCTCCGGCCCCTCGTAGTCGAACGCCTCGTCGCGTCCGTCGAGGCGAGCGCCGTGACCGCGGCCGAGCACCTCGATCGCTCCCGCACCCGCCTGATAGAGCGCGCCACGGCTGTCCTCGCGATCCCAGCTCTGGAGGCGGGGGAACGCCAGGACCTCGCCGTAGAAGCGGCAGGTGCGCTCGAAGTCGCGGGCGCGCACCACCACGCGGAATTGCCGGATCTCCATGCCGTCTCTCCTGCGGACCTCGCGTGATTCCGATCGACGCCGAGCATCCTACACCTCGCGGCGGCGACGCCAGATCGCGCGACGCCCTAATGCTATCCTCCGCGGACGTGACCGCGCTCCGCTCTCGCGCGCTTTTCGTCGTCGCCTCTCTCTTCGCGGCGGCCGGCGTCCTTGCCCAGGAGGCCCCGCCCGAGCCCCCCACCACCCCTCCGGCGGCCCTCACCGGCCGCGGCACCGGCGAGTTGGTGGTCGAACAGCAGAGTCGCCCGCTCGACTGGGCGATGACCACCGCCGGTCCGCTCGTCGCGTTGACGCCGGTCGTGGCCCGCCTCGGTGGACAGCTCGAGCCGGCGGCCCTCGGTGAGGGCTACGGCCTCCTTCTCGGCGAGTCGAAGACCCTGTTGGCCCCGGGGAGCCCCTCGCTGACCATCGGTGACGAGATCCTCGCCCTGTCGCAGGCGCCGGTGGTCGTCGACGGCGAGCTCTTCGTGCCGATCGACCTGCTGCAGCGCACCTTCGGCGCCGTGCTCGGCATCGGCTTCGAATGGAAAGACGGCGGCAGCCTGCGGGTCAATCGGCCACAGGCGCGCGACCTGCCCCTCGCGGTCGACCTGGTCAATCTCCAGGGGATCAGCACCCTCGTCCTGCGCTTTCCCGAGCCGCCGCGCTATCGCGTCCGGGTTCGGCAAGGTGGCGTCGACGTCGAGCTCCTCGGCGACCGGGTGATCGCGCCGGCGCGCAAGGAGTGGGGCGACGATCCGCTGGTGCGCGAGATCGGCATCGCCAGCGATCGGATCCGCATCGAGCTCGCGCCCGGCTGCCGTGCCGACCACTACGAGCTCCGCGAGCCGTTCCGGCTGGTCTTCGACATCGTGCACCAGGACGAGGCGGTGCCCGGCGCACCGGCAGCGGGTGGCGCGACGGCACCGCGCCGGCGGGAGCTGCGGACCATCGTGCTCGACCCCGGCCACGGCGGTTCGGAGACCGGGGCGATCGGACCGGCGGGAACGGCCGAGAAGGAGCTGACGCTGCAGATCGCCCAGGAGCTCCAGGGGCGGCTCGCGCAGCGGCTCGGGACCAAGGTGCTGCTCACCCGGACCGAGGACGTCGATCTCGGGCTCGACGACCGTGCGGCCTTGGCCAACCAGAACAAGGCCGACCTCTTCGTCTCGATCCATCTCAACTCCTCGCCACGGGGTGGGGCGCGGGGAGCTGAGACCTACTTGCTGAGCCTCAAGGCGAGCGACCAGCGGGCGGCGAGCACGGCGGAGGTGGAGAACCTGGCCGCGCCGACGCCGGGAGCCGAAGGGCTCGATCCCGGCCTGCAGCTCATCCTCTGGGACCTCGCCCAGAGCCAGCATCTCGCGGCGAGCCAGCGCCTCGCCGCGGTTATCCAGGAAGAGCTCAACACGGAGCTCCAGCTCACCGACCGTGGGGTCAAGCAGGCGCCCTTCCGAGTGCTCATGGGAGCGGCGATGCCGGCGGTGCTCGTCGAGCTCGGCTTCATCTCGACGCGCGAGGAGGAGGAGAAGCTCCGCACGCCGGCCTACCGCGCCGCGCTCGCCGAGGCGTTGGTCCGCGCCATCTCGCGATTCAAGGCGGAGACGGAAGGGAGCGCCGAGCCGGCCGTTCCGGCGTCGCCCGCCGCGGTCGTGGGGGCGCCGTGAGCCGGCGCTTCGTGGCGATCCTCGTCGGTGCGCTGCTCGGCGCCCTGGCGGTCGGCGTCGGCTACTTCCTGCTGAACCGGCGAGGAGGGTTCCCCGTCCCCACCCCTCCGGCCGAAGCGGCTGCCGTACCGCACGACGTGCCGTCGGCTCCAGCCGCCGACGTCCCTTGGGAGGTCAAGCTCTACTTCCCTTCCGAGAACGCCTTGCTGGTGCCCGAGCCGCGTGAGCTCATGGCCGGAGGGTCGCCATCGGAGGCGGCGGGCCGCCTGGTGCGCGCGCTGCTCGACGGCCCGACGCGCTCGGGCCTGGTGCGGGCCTTTCCCGCCGAGGTGACCTTGGGACGCGCTCTCGTGCTGCCAGACGGCACGGCCTACATCGACCTGCGCGGTGCCGATGGGGCCCCGCCGCCGGCGACCGGCTCGGAGATGGAGATGCTGAGCGTCTTCGCGCTCGTCGACAGCGTCGTGTGGAACCTGCCGGAGGCCGAACGGGTCGTGCTCCTCTGGAACGGCGAACAGCGGCCATCGCTCTCGGGGCACGTCAACACCGGCTCACCGCTGGTCGCCAACCGCCAACTGCTGACCTCGCCGCCCTGAGCGCGGCGCTCGTCGTGATGCAGCCGATCGGCGTGTTCGACTCCGGAGTCGGCGGGTTGACGGTGGTTTCGGCGCTGCGCCGCCACCTGCCCGACGAGACCGTGCTCTATCTCGGCGACACCGCGCGCCTTCCCTACGGAACGAAGTCCGCCGCGACGGTGGCGCGCTACACGCAGCGCAACGTCGACCTGCTGGTGGAGCGCGGCGTCAAGGCGGTGGTGGTGGCCTGCAACACGGCGTCGGCGCTCGCCCTGCCGGAGCTTGCCAGCCCGGTGCCGGTCTGGGGGGTGATCGAACCTGGCGCCGCGCGTGCCGCCGCGGCGAGCGCGGGCCGCGTCGGCGTCATCGCCACCGAGTCGACGATCCGCTCGGATGCCTACGGTGAGGCGCTGCGCCGGCGCCGACCGGAGCTCGAGGTGGTGGGTCAGGCTTGTCCGCTCTTCGTTCCGCTGGTCGAGGAGGGGTGGCTCGAAGACCCGGTGACTCATCTGGTCGCCGAGCGCTACCTCGCCCCACTGCTCGCCCGGAAGATCGACACGCTGGTGCTCGGCTGCACGCACTACCCGCTGCTCGCGCCGGTATTGCGCCGCCTGCTCGGCGACGGCGTGAAGCTGGTCGACTCGGGCGAAGCGGTGGCGAGCGAGCTCGCCGCGGAGCTTGCCGGGCGCGGCCTGTTGGCCGGCGCCAGGAGCGGGGAGGATCACTTCCTGATCACCGACGCCGCCGAGCGTTTCGGTCGCCTTGCCGAACGCATCCTCGGGAGCGCGGTGTCGCTCGAGCTCGTCGAGCTGGTCTGACCGGGATCGAGGCCGGCCGCACCCGCGGCGAGGTCGCGACCTTGCGCCGCGGCGTCGGCGCGGACCGAGCGCCATCGGCCGAGGCGGATAGGATGCCCGCCATGAGCTCCTTCCCCAACGCCCTCCGCCGTCGCGACGAACGTCCCGCCGACGCCCTCCGCCCCGTCCGCTTCGAGAGCGGTGTCCTCAAGCATGCCGAAGGCTCCGTCCTGATCGAGGCGGGCGACACCCGCGTGCTCGTCGCCGCCACGGTGGAGAACCGTGTGCCGTCGTTTCTCGCCGGAAAAGGGCAGGGATGGGTGACGGCCGAGTACGCGATGCTGCCGCGCGCGACCTCGACGCGCTCGCAGCGGGAGGTCCAGGCCGGGCGGCCGTCCGGACGCAGCTCGGAGATCCAGCGACTGGTCGGTCGCAGCCTGCGTTCGGTCATCGACCTCGGCAAGCTCGGCGAGCGTTCGGTGATCGTCGACTGCGACGTCTTGCAGGCGGATGCGGGGACGCGCTGCGCGGCGATCACCGGCGGCTACGTGGCGCTGGTGCAGGCGCTCGCCAAGCTCTTCCTCGCCGGCGACCTGGCGCAGTGGCCGGTCACGGCAACGGTGGCCGCCGTCTCGGTGGGGATCTGCGACGGTGTTCCGCTGCTCGATCTCGACTACGACGAAGACCAGCGTGCGGACGTCGACATGAACGTCGTGGCGACGGCGGAGCGTGAGCTCATCGAGATCCAGGGCACGGCGGAACGCCGCCGCTTCTCCCGCGCCGAGCTCGACGCGCTCCTCGACCTGGCCTTCGCCGGGATCGAGCGACTGGCGGCGCTGCAGAGCCAGGAGGTGGCGGCGATGCTCGCCGAAGTCGAAGCGCTGCGACAGCGGGGCCGGCGCCGGAGCGCACCGGCGCGCGACGAACGCGATCTGTGGCGCGGACAGCCGGCCGGGTAGCCGGGTCCGGAAGAACGCGGGACGACGAAGCCGGGTCGCGTGGCTCGGCCGAAAGGGCGCGGACCGGCCGGCGGTTGCCGGGCCGATCCGCGGCGGTGCTCAGAGGACCGTGCCCTTGACCGGGATCTCGAAGATCGGCTTCTTCTCGCTCGTGGTGTAGACCTTGACCACCCCGGAGACGGCGCCCTTGGCCATCTCGGGCTTGAGCAGCAGGCGCACCTGGAAGCGGTGTCCCGGTTGGGTGACCTGTACCGAGGTCTCGATCCCGGCCAGCGTCGACTCGACCTTCTGAATCTCAATCGCCGCTTCGTCGAAGTTGACCAGGGTGATGCTCACCCGCTTGGCTTCGGTCAGCTCGACCGAACCGAAGTCGACGACCGGAGGGGTGGCCGCAAGAAGCGGGCGGACGAACCCGGAGATCGGGATGGTGATCTCGGGCTGCTTCGGGTGGTTCGTCCGGACGACCATCGACTCGGTCAGGGCGCCGACGGCAGCGTCGGGGAGGATCTTCGTCTCGACGATCCACTGCTTCCCCGGGACCTCCGCCTTGCGCTCGGCCTCGGCCGCCTCGTGGAAGCTCGCCGTGACGAAGGGATAGGGCGAGGTGACGCCGAGAACCTTGAAGTCGGCAAGATCGCTCGACCAGATCTGCTGCTTGATCGTCCCGGCGGGAAGCCCTTGGACGTAGATGAACCGTGCGTAACCGGGCTGAGCGAAGACGTGGGACTTCACGTCGGCCTGGAGCGTGAGCTGGAAGCGCGGGTTGGCCGGGTCGTTGGTGAGCACGGTGATGCTCTTGGCGATCGGGCCGAGAAAGCTCGTCGTGTCGACTTCCGCGTGCACCTTGCCGGAGGCGCCGGGGGCGATCGTCTTGTCGAAGCTCGCCACCGTGCAGCCGCACGACGGCACGACCTCGAGGATCTGCAACTCGGCGTCGCCCTCGTTCTGGATCACGAAGTCGAAGCTGACCTTCTCGCCCTTGCCGATGCTGCCGGCGTCGTGGACCGATTCGGCGACGGAGGCGCGCGGTTGGGGCTGGGGCTTGGCGGCGGGCTCCTGAGCGACGAGAAGCGTCGCCGCGAACAGCCCCAGGAGCTGTGTCAAAATGGCAGTTCGAGTCGAATTCGTCATCGCGCCCTCTCCATGCACATCCACCTGATCGCAATCGGCGGCACCGGCATGGCGCCGCTCGCCTGTCTCCTGCAAAGTCAGGGCCACCGGGTGACCGGGTCGGATGGCCCCCTCTATCCTCCCATGAGCACGCTGCTCGGCGAGGCGGGCATCGAGCCGCTCGTCGGATTCGACCCGGCCCACCTCGAGCCACGTCCCGGCCTCGTCGTCGTCGGCAACGCCGTGCGGCGCGACAACGTCGAGGCGGTCCGGGCCGAGGAGCTCGCCCTGCCGCGGCTGTCGATGCCGGAGGCGATGGCGCGCTTCTTCCTCGCCGATCGCCGTCCGCTGGTCGTCGCCGGGACGCACGGCAAGACGACGACGACGGCGATGGCCGCGTGGGCCTACGCGGCCTGTGGGCGTGCCCCGGGCTATCTCATCGGCGGCCTGCCGCTCGATCTGCCGGGGAGCTTCGCTCACGGTGCCGGCGAACGCTTCGTCATCGAGGGCGACGAGTACAACGCCGCTTACTTCGACCGCGGGGCGAAGTTCCTGCACTACCGGCCGGAGACCGTGCTGCTGACCAGCCTCGAGCACGACCATGCCGATCTCTACCCCGACTTCGCCAGCCTCCGCGCCGCCTTCTCCCGCCTGATCGCGCTGCTGCCGCCGAGCGGACGCCTCGTGGCGTGCGGCGACTCCGCGGCGGTGCGCGAGCTCGCGGGCGAGGCGCGTTGCCCGGTGACCTTCTACGGCCTGACGCCGGGCAACGAGGTGGGCCTCGCCGCGCCGCCGGAGTTCGGCGACGCGGGGCTTCGCCTCCAGGTCGCCGATCGCCAGGCCGGGACGGTGGAGGTGACGCTGCCGATCTGGGGGCGCCACAACGCGACGAACGCTCTCGGGGTGTGGGCGGCGGCACGCGCCGACGGGATCAGCGCGCCGGAGCTCGCCGCGGCGTTCGGGCGCTTTCACGGCGTGAAGCGACGCCAGGAGGTGGTCGGCGAGGTCGGCGGGATCGTCGTGGTCGACGACTTCGCCCATCATCCGACCGCCGTGGGCTGCACGCTGGAAGCCCTGCGTGAGCGCTTCCCGGGCCGCCGCCTGGTGGCGATGTTCGAGCCGCGCAGCCTCACCGCGGGCCGGGCGATGTTGCGAGAGGCCTACTTCGAGGCCTTCTGTCGGGCCGACGAAACGCTCTTCGCGCCGCTCTTCCACCGGGATCGACTCGCTCCCGACGAGCGACTCGATCTGCCAGGGCTCGTCGCCGACCTGGTCGCGAGTGGGCATCCGGCGAGGGCCTGCGAGAGTTTCGACCAGCTGCTCGAGGCGGCGCTTGCCGGAGCCCGGGCGGGCGACGTGCTGGTGACGATGTCGTCGGGCAGCTTCGGCCAACTGCCGCGGCGCCTCCTCGCCGGCCTGGAAGAGCGTCGGGATCAAGTTGTCCACCCCTGAGGCCTTTGCTACCATGCGACCGACATTCCGCAGCGAGAGCAGGTGATGGCGAACCCGACCTATCCCGGAAACTCCTCGCTCGCCCCCGAGATCCAGCAGCGCGTCGAAGGCACCTTCCGCCAGACGCTCGATCTCGCCGGCAAGGGCAGCCTCAAGGAGGCTCTCCTCGGCTGCGACTTCGTCCTCCGGCTCGACCCGGATTTCGCTCCGGCTCGCCAGCTCGCCGACCGACTGGCGACGGCGACCGGTCCCGTTGACGTCTCGTCGTTCCTGGCGCCGGCCCCCGCGGAGCGAGAGTGGGGGGCCGAGGACGATCTGGATCTCCCCGAGCTGCCGCTGCTTCCGGAATTCGGCATGGATGCCGCCGAGCTCAAGAGCCAGCTGACGAGCCTGGTGGGGCAGCGTCGCTTCGACGATGCGCTGCGGCTGGCCGAATCCGAGGCGCTCGCGGTGCAGGGAGATCCGGAGCTGCGCCGGCTCGCCGAGCAGGCGCAGAGCGGGGCCGAGGCGGAGCCGTACATCCGGCCATTCCTCGACTCGGCTCGGCGAGCGGCGATCGGCGGGCGAGCGGAAGAGGCCGAGGGGTTCCTGCGCAAGGTCGCAGCGCTCGACCCGACCCATCCCGAGATCGAGGAGATCCGGCGCCTGGCGCGGCCGGCTGCCGGGGCGGTTGCCGGCGCACCGGGCGTGGAGCCGGGGGCGTTCAGCCTGGGCGGTCTTGCGCTCGACGACGAGCCGTTCGGGCCCGGCTCGCGCGATGCCGGCGGCGGGAGCGACCGCCGGATCGACGAGCTGATGCACGAGGGGCAGGCGGCCTTCGACCGTGGCGAGTATCAGGTGGCCATCGACGCCTGGTCGCGGATCTTCCTGATCGACATCGACCACCGCGAGGCGGCGCAACAGATCGAAGTGGCGCGACGGCTCAAGGCGGAACGCGAGCGGGAGGCCGAGGAGGTCTTCCACGACGCGGCCGCGCGTTTCGAGGCGGGAGACCGTGCGGGAGCGCGCGCCGGATTCGAGCGTGTGCTCGAGCTCGCGCCGAGCTACTTCGCGGCTCGTGAGTACCTCGATCGCCTCGGGGCGGTGACGGCTGCCGAGCTCGGACCGGCGGTCGGTTCGCCTCCGCCGGCGCCGTCCCGGCCCGCGCCGGGAGGCGAGGAAGAGCCGCGTGGCCGGGCCGAGCTGAAGCAGGAGGTCTTTGTCCCTCCGGATCCCGGTGAAGAGATGAAGCGCGCGGCGCCGGTCGGCTCCCGGGTGGCGGTCACCGCCCGCCGCGGAGCGAGCAGCGGAAGCCGGATGTTCGTCCTGGTGGGTGGAGCGGTGCTCGTGGCGGTCCTCGTCGGGGCCTGGTTCCTCTGGACGAGCCGCGAGCGCCTCTTCCCGAACTCGACGCCGACACCGACGCCGGTGGCCGCGGTGGTGGATCCGATCGCCCGGGCGCGGGCGCTTCATGCCGAAGGAAAGACGACCCTGGCCATCGCGCAGCTTCGCCGTCTGCCGCCCGACAGTCCGGTGCAGGCGGAGGCCCGAACGCTGATCTCCCAGTGGGAGTCGGCGGAGGACGGCAAGAAGCCGCCGGGAGACGGTCCGGCGCCCGAGATCCTCGCCAAGCGAGACGGGCTGGTCAGTGCCGCCCGCGCCGCCTTCGCCGAGGGCGAGAACGTCCGCGCCGTGATGCTCTTCGACCAGGCCTCGGCGCTCGCCGCGCTCGAAGCGGAGCCGGCAGCGCTGGCCGTGCAGGCCCGCGAGCGCGCGGCGCCACTGGCCGCGGAGATGGACCTGTTCCGGCGTGGCGAGTGGGAGTTCATGCTGAACAACCTCTGGCGCAAGCGAGAGGCCGATCCGCGCAATCGGGACGTGCAGCGGCTGATGGTCGACGCCTATTACAACCTCGGGGTGCGCGACCTGCAGCGCGGCGACGCCAACGCCGCGGCGGAGAAGTTCCGCGAAGCACTGAACATCGACGCGCGCGACCGCGAGATCCAGCGCCTCGCCCTCTTCACCAAGTCCTACCAGGAGCGGGGCGAGGATCTCCTGTTCCGTATCTTCGTCAAGTACCTGCCCGCGCGATGAATCACACTCCCTCCTCGCCGGACGAGCCGAGTCTCTTCGATCTGCCGCTGCAATCGGCCGACGAGACGACCGAGGAGACTGGGGTCGAGGAGCTCCAGCGGCCTTCCCGTCGCGGCACCCGCCGCGGGGCGACGCGGGAGACCCTGCCGCTGTTCCAGGCCGAGAGCGTGGCGCCGGAGAGCCGTCCGACCGTGCCGTTTCCTCTCGAGCGCCTGCCCCAGGCCCCGCCGGCCGAGCCGGCCGACTGGCCCCGCCTGGCTCGGGGGGCGCGAGACCGGTCCGCCGAGGAGCAGGAGGCGACGGAGGCGAGCCTGGACGGTCACGTCGCGACGGTCGCATCCCGTTTCAAGGCCGCGACCGCCGACGGAATGCTGCTGGTCGCCGTTCTCGCGCTGCTGCCGATCGGTGCGATGCGCCTGGGGGCGGCGGTGCGCTGGAGCGACTGGCCGGCCTACCTGGCCTTCGTCGCGGCGTTCTCGTTCCTCTACAGCGTGATCTCGCTCGCCTTCTGGGGACAGACGCCGGGGATGGTCTGGGCCGGGATCGTCGCGCGCAGCGAGGATGCCGAGCCGCTCGCCTTCGGCCAGACGGCGCGTCGCTGGCTCGGCAGTCTCCTCACCCTGGCTCTCGCCGGATTGCCGGGCCTGCTCGCGCTGGGCGGGCGTTCCCTCGCCGATCGACTCTCGGGGTCGCTCACCCTGCCGGTCGATTCCGCGGCG
Organism: Holophagales bacterium; assembly: GCA_016699405.1. NCBI lineage: Bacteria > Pseudomonadati > Acidobacteriota > Holophagae > Holophagales > Holophagales bacterium. The sequence continues at coordinate 1,139,999 of CP064972.1, forward strand.
AGCTGAGTCGGGCCCGCTCCCGCGCTCGCCGTGCGAGGAGCCGGGTCGTGGGACCCCGGTTTCGGCGTCGTTTCAGTCTTCGTCGCCGTCGCGCGACCAGATCGACCAAGCCATCCAGAGATTGCCGGCGGCCGTCGTCGCGGCGAGCACGAGCAGGGGGCTCCCGGCAGGCCAGAGGGCGATTGCGCCACCGAGCTGGTAGATCACCCCGGTGGTGCGCATCGGCGCGAAGGCCAGGCCGCCGAGCACAAAGAACGAGTGTCCCAACAGCAGCAGCCAGAGGCCGGGAAGCAGCGCCGCCGCCTCGTGCCAGACGAGCGCGGCGGAGAGCAGCACCGCGGTCAGCGAGAGGTTGCCCTGAACGCGCAGCGCCCAGGAGGCAAGGGGTGTTGCCGAGCCGACGGCGCGGGTGCGGGAGAGCGCCGCGAGCTCGAGCGCGCCGCCGACGAGCACGGCGACCGACCAGAGCAGCAGGACGCCGGACTCGGCGCCACGGCGATCGGCCGCCGGCGTGGCGAGGCTGGCGGCTGGCAGGACGAGGCCCCAGACGAGCCAGGAGAGCGGCGTGCGGAGGAAGGGGCGGCTGGCGGCACGAAACTCCCGCCGCGCCCGTTCGAGGTCGCCGCGGTCCGCCTCTTCGGCGGCGTCGGGAGACGGCGGCGAGAAGATCGGGTCGTAGGCGGACGAGGGTCTCGGCTCCATGAGGGGAGCTTACGCGCTCGGCAGGAGAGCGGGCGAAACCGGCGGTCGCACGATGGCGACCGCCGGGTCAGGTCAACGCTTGGTGGCGAGCGCCCGCTGCGCGCGAACGCGAGCATAGGAGCGATCGCGTCGCTCGACCGAGGCGTCGTCGCGCACGCGGATCGCGCGGGCGGCGGCAAGCTCCCGGTCGACGGCCGCCAGGTCGATCGCCTCGGGCTCTCGGGCACTCTCCGTGAGGATGGTCAGCTTCTCGCCGGCCATCTGGGCGAAACCGCCGTCGACGAACAGGCGGCGGTGGTCGCTCGCGCCCGATTCGACCCGCAACACGCCGGTCCCGAGCTTGGCGACCAGCGGCGCGCGGTGGGGCAGGATGCCCATCTCGCCGTCGAAAGCCGGGAAGGAGACGTAGGTCGCCCGGCAGGAGAGCACCACCCGCTCCGGGGTGACGACGTCGAGTTGAAAAGTATCGCCGCTGGCCATGACGGGGTTACTCCTGGGCCATCTTCTCGGCCTTGGCCGCAGCCTCCTCGATCGCGCCCACGTACATGAACGCCTGGTCCGGCAGATGGTCCCACTTGCCGTCGCAGAGCTCCTCGAAGGAGCGGATCGTTTCGGTGCGGGGGCAGTAGTTGCCCGCGAAGCCGGTGAACTGCTCGGCGACGAAGAACGGCTGGGAGAGGAAGCGCTCGATCTTGCGGGCGCGCCGCACGACCAGCTTGTCGTCCTCCGACAGCTCGTCGACACCGAGAATGGCGATGATGTCCTGCAGATCCTTGTAGCGTTGCAGGATCACCTGCACCCGCCGGGCCACGGCGTAATGACGCTCGCCGACGAACTCGGGCGACAGCAGGCGGCTCGAGGAGGCGAGCGGGTCGACCGCCGGGTAGATGCCCTTCTCGGAGATCGAGCGCTCGAGGTTCACCGTCGAGTCGAGGTGGGTGAAGGCGTTGGCCGGCGCGGGGTCGGTGTAGTCGTCGGCCGGCACGTAGATCGCCTGGATCGACGTCACGGCGCCGCGATTCGTCGAGGTGATCCGTTCCTGCAACTCGCCCATCTCGGTCGAGAGCGTCGGCTGGTAGCCCACCGCCGACGGCATGCGGCCGAGCAGCGCCGACACCTCGGAGCCCGCCTGGGTGAAGCGGAAGATGTTGTCGATGAAGAGAAGCGTGTCGGCACCGGTCTGGTCGCGGAAGTGCTCGGCCATGGTCAGCGCCGAGAGCGCGACGCGCAGGCGAGCGCCCGGCGGCTCGTTCATCTGGCCGAAGACCATCACCGTCTGGTCGATGACCGACTTGCCGGTGTCGCCGATCTTGGCTTCCTGCATCTCGAGCCAGAGGTCGTTGCCCTCGCGGGTCCGCTCGCCGACGCCGGCGAAGCACGAGTAGCCGGAGTGGAAGCGGGCGAGACGCGCGATGAGCTCTTGGATGATGACCGTCTTGCCGACGCCGGCGCCGCCGAAGAGGCCGGCCTTGCCGCCGCGCACCAGCGGGCAGAGCAGGTCGATCACCTTGATGCCGGTCTCGAAGATCTCGGTCTTGGTCGAGAGGTCGGCGAGCTCGGGGGGGAACTGGTGGATGGCGCGCCGCGCCTTGACGTCGACCGGACCGCGGTCGTCGATCGGCTCACCGACCAGGTTGAAGACCCGGCCGAGCGTCTCGAGACCGACGGGGACCGTCACCGCGCTCCCGGTGTCGACGATGTCCTGGCCGCGTCGCAGACCGTCGGTCGAGCCGAGGGCCACGGCGCGCACCTTGCCGCCGCCGAGGTGCTGGGCGACCTCGCACCAGAGGATCTCGCGCGTCGTCTGGCCGAGCACGCTGCGCTCGACCTCGACGCGCAGGGCGTTGTAGATCGACGGCAGCCGCGCCTCGTCGAAGTGGGCGTCGAGGGTGGAGCCGATGATCTGGGTGATCTTGCCGATGTTGGCCTGTTCCATGTCCGGTCTCTCGTTTCAAGCCAGGGCGTTGGAGCCGCCGATGATGTCGAGCAGCTCCATGGTGATGTGGGTCTGCCGGGCGCGGTTGTACTGGCGCGTGAGGCTGCGAATCATCTCCTCGGCGGCGTCGGTGGCGGCCTTCATCGCCACCATCCGTGCGCTCTGCTCGGAGACGGAAGCGTCGAGGAACGCCTGGTAGAGGCGGACCTTGACGGTGGTCGGCAGCATGTCGTCGAGCAGCGACTTGGCGTCGGGGTGGAACTCGAGCTCGCCCCGCCGGGGAGCGGCGGGCGCCCCGCCGGTCGTCGCCGCGGGGGTGGCGACCAGCGGCAGGAGCTGCACCACCTCCGGCCGCTGCAGCCCGGCCGAGAAGAAGCGCATGTAGACGACGCGGACGGCGGAGATCTCGCCGGCGCGGAAGCGCTCCATCAGCTCCCGGGCCACCAGCTCGACCTGCTCGAAGCGCGGCGAATCGCTGATCTCGATGTTCTGGGACGCCATCTCCCGCCGGGTGAAACGGAAGAAGGCGATGCCCTTCTTGCCGAAGGCGTGGAGCTCGGTGCGAGCCGCCGGCGTCTGGCGCAGCGCCTCGCTGGCCGTCCGCAGCAGGTTGCCGTTGTAGCCCCCGCAGAGCCCGCGGTTGCTGGTCAGCACCAGCAGTGCCTCGGGAGCGTGCGGATTGGCGGCGGCGAGCAGCGGATGCGACAGCTCGCCCGCACCGCCCAGGTCGGCGACGAGCTCGGCGAGCTTGTCGACGAACGGCCGGGAGGCGACGGCGCGGGTGAAGGCCGCCTGGAAGCGGGCGGTCGCCACCAGCTGCATCGTGCGGGTGATCTTGCGGATGTTCTGCGCCGAACGGCGGCGCTTGACCAGGACGCGGCGATTGGCCATGACCTCGTTCCTCGGCGGCGGGCCGCCGCCTCAGCCCTCCTGGCTCCGCTGCCAGTGCTGCTTGAACTCGCTGATGACCTTCTTCAGACGGTCGGCGGACTCGCCGGCGAGGTCGCCGGTGCGGGCCATCGTCTCGAGGATCTCGGGATGCTCGTCGCGCACGTGGGCGAGCAGCGCAGCCTCGAACGCGGCCACCTTCGGCAGCGGCAGATCGTCGAGCACGCCCTGCGTGCCGGCGTAGATCGAGACCACCTGCTCCCACACGCCGAGCGGCTTGTACTGCGGCTGCTTGAGCAGCTCGACCATGCGCCGGCCGCGGTCGAGCTGCCGCTGGGTCGCGGCGTCGACGTCGGTGCCGAGCTGGGCGAAGGCCTCGAGCGAGCGGAAGGCGGCGAGGTCGAGTCGCAAGCTGCCGGCGATCCGCTTCATCGCCTTGCGCTGGGCGTTGCCGCCGACGCGCGACACCGAGATACCGACGTTGACCGCCGGGCGGACACCGGCAAAGAAGAGGTCGGGCTCGAGGTAGATCTGGCCGTCGGTGATCGAAATCACGTTCGTCGGAATGTAGGAGGAGACCTCACCCTCGAGCGTCTCGATGATCGGCAGCGCGGTCATCGAGCCGCCGGAGTCCGGGAACTTGTGGACCCGGTACTTGTCCTTCTCCGGCAGCGAGGCGAGCCACGCTGCGGCGCGATCCTTGCCGTGCGGGCGGTGGAACAGGCCGCGCTCGTCGTCCGGGCGGTGCTCGGCCGGCGCGGCGAGGCCCTGCGGGTGCTTGAGGATGGCCTTGCGATCGCGGGCGTCGGCCGGCGCGTCCTTGGCCACCACGGCGTACTCGTCGCGCAGCTTGACCGAGCGCTCGAGCAGGCGCGAGTGCAGGTAGAAGACGTCGCCCGGATAGGCCTCACGGCCCGGCGGCCGGCGCAGCAGCAGCGAGAGCTGACGGTAGGCCGCCGCCTGCTTCGAGAGGTCGTCGTAGACGCAGAGGGTCGCCCGGCCCTCCTGGTACATGAAGTACTCGGCCATCGCGGCGCCGGCGTAGGGAGCGATGTACTGCAGCGGCGCCGGATCGGAAGCGCCGGCGGAGACGACGATGGTGTAGTCCATCGCCCCGTGCTCGCGCAGCTTCTCGACCAGGGAAACGACCGTCGACTCCTTCTGGCCGACGGCGACGTAGACGCAGACGACGTCGCCGCCCTTCTGGCTCAGGATGGCGTCGATGGCGATGGCGGTCTTGCCGGTCTTGCGGTCGCCGATGATCAGCTCGCGCTGGCCGCGACCGATCGGGATCATCGAGTCGATCGCCTTGATGCCGGTCTGCAACGGCTCGTTGACCGGCTGGCGCTCGGCGATGCCCGGGGCCTTCCACTCGAGCGGCCGCCGGAACGGCGTCTCGATGACGCCGAGGCCGTCGAGCGGGCGCCCGAGCGGGTCGACGACACGACCGATCAGCTTCTCGCCGCAGGGCACGGAGACGAGCTCGCCGGTGCGGCGCACCTCGTCGCCCTCCTTGATGCCGAGGTAGTCGCCGAGAATGACGACGCCCACCGAGCTCTCCTCCAGGTTGAACACCTGGCCGGCGGCGCCGTTGGAGAACTGGAGCAACTCGCTCGACATCGCGTTGCCGAGGCCGTAGACCCGGGCGATGCCGTCGCCCACCTCGAGCACCTTGCCGACCTCGCCGAGATCGACCTGGCTGCGGTACTGCTTGATTTCCTCGGAGAGGACGGAAGAGATCTCGTCGACCCTGATTCGCATCGTCGTCAAAGCTCCTTCGCAGGTTCCCGGGGTCGGTCCCGTCAGCCCTGCTCGATGAAAAGGTGCATGTCGCGGTGGATCTCTTCCGATCCGCGCTGGCGCAGCCGGGCGCCGATGCGCGCCAGGTCGGCGCGCACGCTGCCGTCGATCTTGAGGTCCCCGGCCCGGGCGACGAGGCCGCCGAGCAGTGCCGGGTCGATGAGCTCCTTGAGCTCGACGCGCTTGCCGAGCCGCTCGGCGGCTCCCTCGGCGATGCGCGCTCGCAGCTCGGAGGTGAGCGGGACGGCGGTCGTGACCTCGACCTCGACGATCCCTTCCCGCCGCCGGTGGGCGTCGCGGAAGGCGCGGGCGAAGTCGCCGAGCAGCGAGAGCCGGTCGCGGCGCCGCAGAACCTGCAGCGTGTCGACCAGCAGGTCGCTCAAGCGGCCGCGAAAGAGCTTCTCGACGAGCTCGCTGCGCGAGGCGGCGTCGACCAGCGGGCTCGCCAGGACGTTGGCCAGCTCCGGCTGGGAGTCGACGAAGGCAGCGAGCTCCTCGAGCTCGGCGAGCATCTCGGCCGAGCGGCCCGCCGGTCCGGTGATGGCGAGCAACGCCTCGGCGTAGATCCGCGCGAGTGCGTCGTGACGATGGTCGGTGGCGCTCATCGGCCGGCGCCCGCCGTCAGTTCTGTCCGCCCGCGCGGACGCGGTCGAGCGCTTCGCGGATCAGCCGCTCGTGGTCCTCGGGGCGGATCTCGCGCTGCAGGATCTTGGTGGCGAGCTCGGTGGCGAGCCGGGCGCTGGTGTCGTAGATCTGCTTGACCGCCGTGTCGCTGGCGATCCCGATCTCGCGCTTGGCGCGCTCGATCAGCCGCTGACCCTCGGCGCGCCCGTCCGCCTCGAGCGTGCGCTTGAGCGCCTCGGCGTCGCGCCGTGCCTCGTCGACGATCGCCGTGGCCTCGTCACGCGCCGTGGCGAGCTTCTGCTCGTACTCCTTGAGCCGAGCTTCGGCGGCTTCGCGATCGCGCTTGGCCGACTCGAGCGACTCGCGGATGAAGCTCTCGCGTGCCTGCAGGCCGGAGAGCAGCGGGCCCCAGGCGTACTTGCCGAGCACCAGGACCACCAGGCCGAAGATGACCAGGGTCCAGAGCGCGTTGCCGATGTCGCCCGAGAACGGGCCGCCACCCCCGCCTTCGCCCTCGTTGGCGAGGAGCGGGGCGGCGAGCACGCAGGAAAGGGCACAGCCGAGGAGGAACTTGAGTCGCATGCGTCGGGTCCTTCGTGGATAGGGCTCCTCCCCGCGTCGGCGGGGAGGAGCCGTCATCGAATCCTGCTCTTAGCCCAGCACGGCGAGGAGACCGACCACCACGGCGAAGAGGGTCGCGCCCTCGATCATCGCGGCGGTGATGATCATCGCGGTGCTGATCTGGCCGGCGGCCTCGGGCTGACGGGCCATCGACTCGACCGAGCTGCCGCCGATCCGGCCGATGCCGGCGGCGCCGCCCATGATCGCCAGGCCGGCGCCGATCGCACCGGAGATCTTGCCGGCGCCGGCGTCGCTGAGGAAGGTGCCGCTCGCATGGGCGGCCGCGTCGCCTTCGGCGGCGAAGGCCGCCGGGGCGAACATCAGCAGCATGCCGACCGCCATCATGGTGAGCGCGAGCTTGGACAGCGTCTTGCGGTTCATCGTTCCAGGTCCTTTCTCTCTTGCGGCGGCCGGGCGGGGCCGGCTGCCAATCCTTCCGTCGCCATCGCAGTCACGCCTTACGGCCCGAGTGCCCCGCGCGGTCCGGGCATGGCGAATCTCGTCCGAAACTCAGTGTGCCGCCGTCTCCCCGTGTGCCCCGGCGTGGTCGTCGTCGTGGTGGAAGACCACCGACATGCCGATGAACAGTGCCGTCAGGAAGGTGAAGATGAACGCCTGCAGGAAGGCGACGAAGACCTCGAGGAGCATGATGGCGACGCTGCCGAGGACCACCGGCACGGCGATCGCCAGGCCACCGCTGGCGCCGAGCGAGGCGGCGGCGGAGAAGATGAAGGTCATCAGCACGGCGAGCAGCGTGTGGCCGGCCACCATGTTGGCGAAGAGTCGGACGGCGAGAGCGAAGGTCTTGGCGACGAGGCCGATGATCTCGACCGGCACGAGGAGCGGTGCGAGCCAGAGCGGGCCCGGGCAGAAGTGCGCCAGGTAGTGCCGGCCGCCGAGGCGCAGGCCGTTGACCACCATCATCCCCATGGTCAGGAGCGCCAGCGTGGCGGTGACCCAGATGTTGCCGGTCGCCGTGCCGCCGAGATGCACCGGGCCGAGCGCCGAAAGCGCCGGGATCGGCAGCAGGCCGAGCAGGTTCACCGTGAGGACGAAGAAGAAAACGCTCCAGATGTACTTGATGAACTTGTCGGTGTGCGGTCCGAGCGACGGCTCGGCGACCTCGCGCCGCAGGTAGGCGCAGATCCCCTCGACGAAGTTGGCCGGCCCGCTCGGCACCAGGTCGCCGAGAGCGTCGCCGCCGCGCCGGCGCCGCACCCAGCGCGGGACGACGAGGGCGAGCAGCAGCGCCGCAACGACCAGCATCGACACCTGGTCGGAGAAGAGGGTGATCTTGCCCTCGGGGGTGAGGAAGCCGAGGTGCGCCTCGGCCTGCTTGATCGGGTGCTGGACGATGTGCGAGAGCGGATTGCTGCCGGCCACGGTTCAGGCCCCCTTCCGGGTCGCCGCACGGGCCGTGAAGGCGGCCTCGGCGGCGACGAGCACGAGATATGACATGGCGAGCCAGAGCAGGGCCGGTGCCAGCGGTACGGCGCGCGACAGCGCCAGCGCCAGACCGAGCACGAGCACGACCCCGAAGCGCAGCGCCGTCGCCTGCAGCAGACCCTGAGCGGCGGCGGCCGCCGAGGCGCGGGGCAGCGTCAGCGGCAGGCCGCCGAGCGCCGTGGCGAGCAGGCTGGCGACGATCCCCGCCCCCATCGCCACGGCGCCGGCCTCTCCGGCGAGACGCAGGGTCGGCAGGTAGCCGACCAGGGCGAGCGCCGCGGCCAGGGCGACCAGCAGGGCGAGCAGCCGCGCGTAGCGGCCAGGGGCGAGCGTCGGTTCGGTCAAGAACGGCTCTCTCGGTCGTGGTCCTCGCGCTGGGCTTCGGAAGCCGCAGCGAGCGAGGCCCTGATCAGGTTGTACAGTCCTCCGACGAGCCCCAGCAGGGCGCCGGTCAACACGCCCCAGGGGGCGCTGTCCCAGTGTCGATCGACCCAGTAGCCGATCAGCGTGAACCCGCCGATGGCGGCCGCCAAGTCGAATCCGGCGCTGGCCAAGCGCATCCAGGACGGTCGGTCGGCTGGTAGTCGCTTCATTCCGCGAGGTTGCAGCCCGCCCTGGCAGCGCCGCGATCCAGACGAACGGACGAGTCGTGGAGCGGAAGAACGGCCACAACCTCGCCGTCCGGCGCGAGAGTCTATCAGCGAGCAGTGGCCGGCGGAAGAGCGGTTGACCGTCCCACCTTGCGTTCGGCTCGCCTTCCGCCACAACATTGCGCCGGCGCAAAGGGAGGGGATGATGGGCGACAATCCGGGGCTTCAGGAGCTCGCGCGGCGGCTCGAGGCGGCCACGCTCGGCGGCGGGGCGGAGCGGATCCACAAGCAGCACGAGGCGGGCAAGCTGACGGCGCGCGAGCGGGTCGAATTGCTGCTCGACGGCGGGTCGTTCGTCGAGATCGACGCGCTCGTCACGCATCGCTGTCGCGACTTCGGCATGGAACGCCAGGAGATGCCGGGCGACGGTGTGGTCTGCGGGTACGGCACCATCGAGGGGCGGCTGGTCTACGTCTTCGCCCAGGACTTCACCGTCTTCGGCGGCTCGCTCTCCGAGACCAACGCCCGCAAGATCTGCAAGGTGATGGACCTCGCGCTGGAGAACGGTGCGCCGGTGATCGGTTTGAACGACTCCGGCGGCGCCCGCATCCAGGAGGGGGTGAACTCGCTCGCCGGCTACGCCGACATCTTTCTGCGCAATACCCTGACCTCCGGCGTCATCCCGCAGATCAGCGCGATCATGGGGCCGTGCGCGGGTGGGGCGGTCTACTCGCCGGCGATCACCGACTTCATTCTGATGGTCGAGTCGACGAGCTACATGTTCGTCACCGGTCCCGACGTCATCAAGACGGTCACCCACGAGGAGGTGTCGAAGGAGGAGCTGGGCGGAGCCTCGACGCATGCCAGCCGGAGCGGGGTCTGCCACGTCACGGTCCCCAACGACGCCGCCTGTCTCGCCTCGATCCGGGAGCTCCTCTCCTTCCTGCCGAGCAACAACCTCGAGGAGCCGCCGCTCGGGCCGACTGACGACGACCCGAATCGCGAGGACCCGGGGCTCGACGACGTGGTGCCGCGCGATCCGAACCGCCCATACGACATCAAGAAGCTGATCGCCGGGCTGGTCGACAACGGCAAGTTCTACGAGATCCACGCCGCCTATGCGCGCAATCTGGTGGTCGGCTTCGCGCGCTTCGGTGGGCGCCCGGTGGGCATCGTCGCCAACCAGCCCGCCTACCTTGCCGGCGTGCTCGACATCGACGCGTCACTCAAGGGCGCCCGCTTCGTCCGCTTCTGCGATGCCTTCAACATCCCGCTCGTCACCTTCGAGGACGTGCCCGGGTTCCTGCCGGGCACACAGCAGGAGTTCGGCGGCATCATCAAGCACGGGGCCAAGCTGCTCTTCGCCTTCGCCGAGGCCACGGTGCCGAAGATCACCGTGATCACCCGCAAGGCCTACGGCGGCGCCTACTGCGTCATGGCCTCGAAGCACATCCGCACCGACGTCAACCTGGCCTATCCCACCGCCGAGATCGCCGTGATGGGTCCGGAGGGGGCGGTGAACATCCTCTACAAGCGCGAGCTCGACGCGGCCGGCGACGAGGCGCCGGCCGTCCGGGCGCAGAAGGTCGCCGAGTACCGGGCGAAGTTCTCCAACCCGTACATCGCCGCCGAACGCGGGTTCATCGACGCGGTGATCGCGCCGCGCACCACCCGGTCGCACATCGTCCGCGCGCTGCGCCAGTTGCGCAGCAAGCGTGCCTCGATGCCGCCGAAGAAGCACGGCAACATCCCGCTCTGAGGGTGGGCGGCGGCGGCGGAAACGCGGCCGCGCTTGACACACGCCGAGCGGTCGGACAAGCTGATAGATCGGTTTTCCGCCGGGGAGCGGTCGCCCTCGCGGGCATTTCGGGAGGTTTCGAGCATGCGCGAACGGGAAAGCGAGTTGCGTCGGCGCCGCAAGCGCCGCGATGAGAGGTTGAAGGAGCGCGCCAAGGCCGGCCGCACGGAGCGTGCTGCGGCGGCGAAGAAGGCGAGCAAGGCCGCCAAGGCGAGCGACGGCGACGAGAAGAAGGCGGCCGTCAAGCGCCCGGCCAAGAAGGCCGAAGGCGCCGAGGGCGCCGAGAAGAAGGCTCCGGCCAAGAAGGCCGTCAAGGAACCGGCCGCCGCGGAACCCCCGGTCGAGGGGTAAGCCGAGGGCGCTCGGCCCTGCCATGAAGATTGCCGTCGGCTCCGACCACGCCGGGTTCGAGCTCAAGGCTCATCTGGTGGCCTTCCTGGTGCAGGGTGGTCACGAGGTGGTCGATCTCGGAGTCGACGCGCCGGTGCGCAGCGACTACCCGGACCAGGCCGCGGCGGTGGGTGCGGCGGTCGCCACCGGCGAGGCCGCGCGCGGCCTGCTGGTCTGCGGCACCGGCGTCGGCATGGCGATCGCGGCCAACAAAGTGCGAGGCGTCCGGGCGGCCAATTGCGACGAGCTGTTCGTCGCTCGTCTCGCCCGAGCTCACAACGATGCCAATGTCCTCGCGCTGGGCGCCCGGGTGATCGGGCCAGGCCTGGCCGAGGCGATCCTCGAGGCCTTCCTCGAGACGCCGTTCGACGGCGGCCGGCACGCCCTGCGTGTCGGGAAGATCGGCGACCTCGAGGGCTGAGCCCCCGGGGCGCCCGGAGATTTTCCATGTCCATGGAGCAACATCTCGCCGCCACCGATCCGGAGGTCGCGGCAGCCATCGAGCGTGAGCGCCGCCGTCAGAACGACGGCCTCGAGCTCATCGCCTCGGAGAACTTCGTCAGCCGTGCGGTGCTCGAAGCGGCCGGAAGCGTGCTGACGAACAAGTACGCCGAGGGTTATCCCGGCAAGCGCTACTACGGCGGCTGCGAGCACGTCGACGAGGTCGAGCGACTCGCCATCTCCCGTGCGCTCGAGCTGTTCGGCGCCGAGCATGCCAACGTCCAGCCGCACTCCGGCACCTCGGCCAACATGGCGGTCTACTTCGCGTTCCTGCGGCCCGGCGACACCCTGCTCGGCATGGACCTGTCGTGCGGCGGTCACCTGACGCACGGACACCGACTTTCCTATTCCGGGCGCGACTTCCAGGTCGTTCCCTATGGCGTCGACCGTTCGAGCGAGCGGATCGACTACGCCGAGGTCGGCCGGCTGGCGCGCGAGCATCGGCCGAAGATCATCGTCTGCGGCGCTTCGGCCTACAGCCGGGTGATCGACTTCGCCGCCTTCCGTGCCATCGCCGACGAGGTCGGGGCGCTGCTGATGGCCGACATCGCCCACATCGCCGGCCTGGTGGCGGCGGGTCTCCATCCGTCGCCGGTGCCCCATTGCGACGTGGTGACGACCACCACCCACAAGACGTTGCGCGGTCCGCGCGGCGGGCTCATCCTCTGTCGTGCGCAGCACGCCAAGGAGATCGACCGGGCGGTCTTCCCGGGCGTGCAGGGCGGTCCGCTGATGCACATCATCGCCGCCAAGGCGGTGGCGCTCCACGAGGCGCTCACGCCCGAGTTCCGGGCCTACCAGGGGCGCATCGTCGCCAATGCGGCGCGCCTCGCCACCCGCCTGGTCGGACACGGATTCCGCATCGTCTCCGGCGGCACGGACAATCACGTTTTCCTCGTCGACGTCGCGGCCAAGGGACTGACCGGCAAGGTGGCGGAGAAGGCGCTCGACCAGGCCGGAATCACCGTCAACAAGAACACCATCCCCTTCGACGCCAATCCGCCGCTCGTCGCTTCGGGGATCCGCATCGGCACGCCGGCGCTGACCACCCGCGGGATGGACCCGGCAGCGATGGACGAGGTCGGCGATCTGATCGCCGCGGCTCTCGCGGCGCCGGAGGACGCCGGGGCGCTCGCCGAGGTGCGCCGCCGGGTGCGGCTGCTCGCCGGAAGGTTCCCGCTCTACGACGCGCTCGCATGAGCCGAATTCCCGCCGGGCGCAAGCCCGGCGGGGAGCCGAGACCATGGACTGGACCCCCGATTCCTGGCGCCGTTGCCCGGCGACGCAGCAACCCGACTACGCCGACGGCGACGAGCTCGACGCCGTCGTCGCCCAACTGACGGCGCTGCCGCCGCTCGTCTCCTCCTGGGAGGTCGAGTCGCTCAAGGCGCAGATCGCCGAGGCGGCAGCCGGGCGGCGTTTCCTGCTCCAGGGGGGCGACTGCGCCGAGAGCTTCGCCGACTGCAACTCGGCGCAGATCGCCGCCAAGCTCAAGATCCTCCTGCAGATGAGCCTCGTGCTCGTGCATGGCAGCAAGAAGCGGATCATCCGCGTCGGACGGTTCGCCGGCCAGTACGCCAAACCCCGCTCGGCGGCGCAGGAGACACAGGGCGATCTCTCGCTGCCGGCCTACCGCGGCGACTTGATCAACCGCGTGCCGTTCTCCCCGGAGGATCGGCGGCCCGATCCCCACCTGCTGTTGCGCGGTTACGAGCGGGCAGGGCTGACGCTGAACTTCATCCGCGCGCTGATCGACGGCGGATTCGCCGACCTGCACCACCCCGAGTACTGGGATCTCGACTTCGTTCGTCACTCGCCGCTCGCCGTCGAGTACCAGAAGATGGTCGAGGCGATCGCCGACTCGCTGCGGTTCATGGAGACCCTCGCCGGGGCGAAGGTGGGAGAGATCGACCGCGTCGACTTCTTCACCAGCCACGAAGGGCTGCATCTGCTCTACGAGCAGGCCCAGACCCGACGCGTGCCGCACCGCTCCGGCTGGTACAACCTCACGACCCACCTGCCGTGGATCGGCGTGCGGACCTCCCAGCCGGACGGGGCACACGTCGAGTACTTCCGCGGGATCGCCAACCCGATCGCCGTCAAGGTCGGACCGACGACGACGCCCGCGTGGCTCGAGGAGCTGCTCGCCATCCTCCACCCGAGCAACGAGCCGGGCCGGCTGACGCTGATCCACCGCTTCGGCGCGCGCGAGATCGCGCGTCGGCTGCCGGCGCTCGTCGAGACGGTGCGAGCGAGCGGCAAGCAGGTGTTGTGGGTCTGCGACCCGATGCACGGCAACACCGAAAGCACCTCGTCGGGACTCAAGACCCGGCGCTTCGAGCACATCCTCGCCGAGCTCGAGAGCGCCTTCGAGATCCACCACGAGCTCGGCAGCTACCTCGGCGGCGTGCACTTCGAGCTCACCGGAGAGAACGTCACCGAGTGTCTCGGCGGCGCCCGGGGCCTGTCGGACGACGACCTGCCGCGTTCCTATCGCAGCCAGGTCGATCCGCGCCTCAACTACGAGCAGGCGCTCGAGATGGCGATGCTCATTGCCCGTCGGATGGCGCGGGTCGCGTAGCCACCGGCATTTCGCCGTCGTCGAACCCCTGAGCACCGCCGGGCGGTGATCCGCCGGGTCCGCGGAGACCACCGGGCATCCCCATCTCGGGCAGCCCTCCGCTTTCGATCGAGCCGTTGACCAGCACGATGTCGTCGGCGTTCCCGCGAACGCCGTCGGGTCCGAGCGAGATCACCTGGTGCTCGTCGTAGCTCGGGGTCTCGAGCAAGATCGGCCGCCCCCACGCGTCGTTGAGCTCGGAGGGGCGGATCCCCATGTCGCTCGCCACCGTGGCGAGGTCCGGCGGCAGTTGCCCCTCCTGGGCGAAGCGAGCCTCGACCGCCACCGCGATCCGGCGCATCTTGGCGAGGGTGCGAGCGCGCAGGGCCGCCTTCACCGCCTCGGCGGCGGGGCCGGGGAGGCCGTCGGCGGCGGCCAGCACCTCCGGTGAGGTGTCGCCGGCCGACAGGCGCTGCAGGAGCTCGATCTGGTCTCCCGAGATCTGGTTCGCCGGCAGTCCGAGGCGGGCGAGGTCGGCGTTGCCGCTCTCCGGCGACGAGCTCGCGGCGCCGCCCTGCTGCTCGACACGGCCGCGGCCACTCCGGCCGACGATCCAGATCAGGAGCGGGATCGCGACGAGGAGCACCGCGGCGATGCGCAGCGGGAGCGGGAATCCGCCGCTCGGCGCCGCAACGGGAGCCATCGGCAGGAGCGTCGTCCGCCCGGTGGCGAGCGCCGGCTCGCCGCGTCCCGGCGCGGCCCGTGCGAGGTCATCGAGCAATTCGGCATAGGTCGGGTAGCGCTGCGCCGGATCCTTGGCCATCATGCGCTCGATGATCCGGGCGATCGCGGGGGGAACGCGCGGATTGCGCGAGCGCAGCGGTGGAAGCGGCGAATTCACGTGCTGGAGCAGCAGCGACACCGGCGTCTCCGCCTCGAACGGCGGGAAACCGGAGAGCAGGTGGTAGAAGGTCGCGCCGAGCGAGTAGATGTCGGAGCGGTGATCGGTCGCCTGACCCAGCGCCTGCTCGGGCGAAATGTAGTGGGGCGTGCCGATGGTCGTGTCGGTCTCGGTCAGCGAGAGGTCCCCGCCGAGGCGCCGCGCCAGGCCGAAGTCGACGACCTTCAGCCGGTCGCTCCCCTGCAGCATGAGGTTCGACGGCTTGACGTCGCGATGGATCAGGCCGCGCTCGGCCGCCGCGGCGAGCCCGCGCGCCGCCTGCTGCAGGAAGTCGATCGCGCGGGGCAGCGCCAGCCGCTCTCCGGGGGAAAGATAGCGGGCGAGCGAATCGCCGTCGAGGTACTCCATGACGTAGTAGGCCTGGCCGGCGTCAACGCCCCGGGTGAAGATCGCGGCGACATTCGGGTCGTTGATCGCCGAGATGGCCAGGGCCTCGCGCTGGAAGCGAACCTCCTGCTCCGGCGTGCTGCGAGCGAGGAACTTGATCGCGACATTGCGGTCGAGTCGCGAGTCGTGAGCACGGTAGACCCGTCCCATGCCGCCGGCGCCGAGCAGGCGGTCGATGCGATAGCCGTCGACGACACGGCCGATCAGCGGGTCGGTTGCGGAGTCCGGGGAACCCGAGGGCTCGTCCATTCGCACGCTCCAGCGGCAATTCGGATCGGGCGAGTCTACTCCGACTCCCGGGCGGCCGGGGGCACGCCGAAGCGCTGGCTCAGCGAGCGCCGCATTTCACCGATCAGGTAGATCGAGCCGCAGATGACGAGGAGGTCGGTCTCCTGGCCGAGCGCCGCGTCGAGCGCTCGCTGGCGATCGGTTTCGAGCCGAGCCGGCCGGTCGACCGCGAGCCATCGGGCAAGCTCCTCGGGTGTCGCGCTGCGTGGGCTCGCCGCGGCGGTGAGGACGACCGTCTCGGCGCGAGCGGCGAGCGGCGGCAGCATCCGGGCGAGCTCCTTGTCCCGCAGGGCGGCGAACAGCAGGGTGAAGTGCTCGCCGCGTTCGTCGAGGAACTCGGCCAGCCGGGCGACCCCCCCGGGATTGTGCGCCGCATCCAGCAACACCCGCCGGCCGTCGGGGAGAATCACGGACTCCAGTCGCCCCGGCCAGCGACAACGCGAGACGCCGTCGACCACGGCGGCCTCCGGGATCGTCCGTCCGCCGGCGCGAAGCGCCTCGACGGCGGCCACGGCGAGCAAGAGGTTGCCTGCCTGGTGCCGTCCGGCAAGCGAGCAGTGGAGGTCCCGGGTCCCCGCCGGGGTGGCGAGGCGGACCTCGATCCCGTTCCACCCCGACGCGAGCACGTCGCTCGCGGCGAGCCACGGTGTGAGGTCGAGCGCGGCCGCCCGGCGCGTCGTGGCGGCGTCGAGCAGTGCGGCCGTGGCTTCGGCGCCGCCGGCGAGCAGCAGCGCCGGTCGGTCGGGCCGGAAGATTCCCGCCTTCTCGCGGGCGATCGCCGAGAGCGTCGAGCCCAGGTACTCCTGATGGTCGAAGTCGATCGAGCTGACGAGAGAGAGCTCCGGGGCGCAGAGGTTCGTCGCGTCGAGCCGTCCGCCCATCCCGACCTCGACGACCGCGAGGTCGAGACCGGCGCGGGCAAAGGCGAGGAAGGCCGCCGCGGTGAAGGCCTCGAAATAGGTCGGCAGCCCGGGCGTCTTGCCGCAGATCTCGTCGAGCAACCTGCCGAGTGCGTCAGGCGAGAGGCAGGCGCCGTCGACGCGGATCCGCTCGACCGGATCTTCGAGGTGAGGGGAGATGTAGAGGCCGGTACGCAGCCCGGCGGCGCGCAGCGATCGTTCGAGGAGGGCCGAGGTCGAGCCCTTGCCGTTCGTGCCGCCGACGAGCACCGTGGCGACCGCGCGTTCCGGCGAGCCCAGGGCGGCGAGCAGCTCCGCCATCCGCTCGAGCCCGAGCCGGATCCCCTGCTCCTCGAGCCGCGCGAGCAGGGCGCCGAGGTCGGTTGCCGAGGGCATGCCGCGCCTCAGGCGGCGAGGTGGCGCAGGCAGCGCGCGAGCGTTTCCTTCAGCTCGGTGCGCTTGACGACAAGGTCGAGGAAGCCGTGCTCGAGCAGGAACTCGCTGCGCTGGAAGCCCTCCGGCAGGCTCTGCCGGATCGTCTGCTCGATGACGCGCGGCCCGGCGAAACCGATCAGCGCACCAGGTTCGGCGATGTTGAGGTCGCCGAGCATGGCGAACGAAGCGGTGACGCCGCCGGTCGTCGGGTCGGTGAGCACCGAGACGTAGGGGACGCGCGCCTCGCGGAGCTGGCCGAGCGCGGTGGAGATCTTGGCCATCTGCATCAGCGAGAGGATCCCCTCCTGCATGCGGGCGCCGCCGGAGGCCGACACCACGACCAGCGGCTTGCGCTCGCGGGCGGCGAGATCCGCGGCCCGGGTGATCTTCTCGCCGACCACCGAGCCCATGGATCCGCCCATGAAGCGATAGTCCATGACGGCGAGCACGACCGGAATGCTCTCGACGTTCCCCTCGACGACGATCACGGCGTCCGCTACCCCGACAGCCTCCTGATAGGCCCGCAGGCGGTCGGCATAGGGTCGCGAGTCGCGGAACTTCAGCGGATCGGTCGGTCGCACCCCGCGGAAGAGCTCACGCGGCGTCGGCTCGTCGAGCAGCAGGGCAATACGCGCCGGCGCATCGATGCGGAAGTGGTAGCCGCACTTCGGGCAGATGCGCAGATTGCGGTCGAGCTCCTTGCCGTAGACAATCTCGCGACAGTCTTCGCAGCGTACCCACAGACCTTCGGGTACGTGCGTGCGCGCTGGCTCGGTGCGCACCGCCTTGGGCTTCTTGTCCTTGCGGAACCAGGCCATGATCGAAGGGGTTGCGGCCCGCGGAAACCTCTGCTCGTCGCGTCCTCCGGAAACGACTGGCGCCGAGCCGGTCTCGGCTCGGCGCCACGGGTCGCACCCGTCGGGCAGGAGAGGATCCGGTCAGGACGCCGGAGAAGATCAGATCTCGGCGGAGCCCTCTTCCTCGGCTTCGAGGTCGTTCGGAATGCCGAGACGCAGGCAGGCGGCGTCGTACATCTGACGCGCCGCTTTCTTGCCCTGCTGCAGCTGGGCGAGACGCTCCTTGACCTTGGCGAGCTCCTCTTCGATCTGCCGGTCGAGGTCGGCGATCTCCTGCTTGGTGACCGCCAGCGTGTTCTCGTAGAACTTCCGTTGCTGTTCGGACAAGCTCATCGTGAATCCTCCAGGGCCGCTCGGGTGCTTCGTGCGTCGACCGGTCGACGCCGGAGCTCAGAGCTTAAAGGGAATCTTCAACTGGAACCACACCTTGACCGGCACGCCTTCCTTGGTCGCCGGTCGGAACGTCGCCGTGCGCGCCGCCGCCATCGCCGCCTCGTTGAAGCCGACATCCTGGGGATACGGCCGCGTCAGCCGGGCCTCGGCCACACGCCCGTTCTCGTCCACCAGCATCGAGACGACCACCTCGCCTTGCGCTTTCAGCCGTCGGGCGATCGGAGGATACTGGGGTTTGTCGATCGAGACAAGAACGGGTGAGATCACGCCCGGGCCGATGGCGACGAGGTCTCCACGCTGCACGGACGCCCGCGCCGGCGTCGCCTCGGTGTTGCGCGGCGCCGGCGTCGCGACCGGCGGCTCGGTGGGAACCGGGACGGAGGTCGGCTCGGGAGTCTGGAGCGCTGGAGCCGGCGTTGCCGGTTCCGGCGTGGGCGCGATCGTCGGTGCCGGCGTGGCGGTGGCGCGCGCCGCCGGAGTCGGTGTCGGAACGGCAGGTGCCGTCCCCGCGGTCGGGGTCGGCCGCTCGACCGCGGGCACGGCGGTCGGAGCGACGATCGGGTTGCTCTCGCCGGCGGTGGTGGCCGCGGCGGGCGCCCCACCCGGCGCTGTCGCCTCGCTCGGGAGGCCGGTGGCGACCGGTACCGGGGCCTCGGCAGGAGGAGCCGGCGTGCGGCCCCGGCCGAGGAAGACGAACAGTGCGATGCCGATCACCGCGGCGGCAGCGATGCCGCCCCAGAGCAGGCCCTTCGAGCCGCCTGCGCTCTCCATCGGTGCGCTCTCGCCGAGCGGAGCGATCGCTTCGACCGCTGGGGCGGTCCGGGCGGCGGGTGCACCGGCCGCCGACGCAGCGGGTGGCGCGGCAGCCGGACGTGGCGTCGCAGGAGACGGTGCGGCGACGGTCGGCGGCGCCGAGCTCGCCGGGAGCAGATCGAAGAGGCGGCCGACGTAGGCGGCCAGGTCGCCCTGCGACGGCGTCGGCTTGAGCGCGAAGAGGATCTTCTCGATTTCGCGCTGCATCTCGCCGGCGCTCGCGAAGCGATCGGCCGGCTCCTTGCCGAGCGCCTTGAGCACCAGGGCGTTGACCTCGAGGGGCAATCGCGCGTCGAGATCGCGCGGCCCCTGGATCCGGCCCTCGCGTACCGATTCGAGCACCGACATTTCGCTCTCGCCGGCGAAGAGCCGGCGGCCGGTCAGCATCTCGAAGAGGATCGAGCCGAGCGAGAAGATGTCGGAGCGCGCATCCACCGGACGGCCCCAGGCCTGCTCGGGCGACATGTACTGGAGCTTGCCCTTGAGCGCGCCCATCTGCGTCTTGCTCGCCTTGGTGACCGCCTTGACGATGCCGAAGTCGCAGAGCTTGATCTCGCCCTCGTGGCTGATCAGGACGTTCTGCGGCGACACGTCGCGGTGCACCAGGCCGAGCTCGCGTCCGTCGAAGTCCTTCTTGCGGTGCGCGTAGTCGAGGGCGCTCGCCAGCCGCGAGGCGACCAGCAGGGCGAGACCCATCGGCAGCGGCTGCGCCTTCTGGCGCGCCTGGTTGAGGATCGACCGCAGATCCTTGCCTTCGACGTACTCCATCGCGATGTAGTAGTCGTCGCCGGCCTTGCCGAGGTCGTAGATGTGGATGATGTTGTTGTGATCGAGCTGGGCAGCGAGCTTCGCTTCGTCGATGAACATGGTGACGAAGTCGGAGCTGTCAGTCAGGTGCGGCAGGATCCGCTTGATCGCCACCGTCTTCTGGAAGCCCTCGACGCCGCGCTTGCGCGCCTTCCAGACCTCGGCCATGCCGCCGACGGCGATGCGCTCGAGCAGGCGGTAATCGCCGAACTCGTCGCTCTTCGGCCGCGCGGGCTCGCGCGGGACCTCGAGTCGCTGCGTGGCGAAGGCGTCGGGCCTCTTGCCGGCCGCTGCCGTCGCGCCGCTGCGCGTCTTCGGCTTGGCGAGCTCCTCGAGCGCGGAGATGTCGATCTCGCTCGTCGGTCGCCGTGGAGTCGGCCGAGGCGCCGGCGTGTCGACCGGCTTGGCCGCCGCCGGGGGCGCCGGAGCGGGCGCCGGCACGGGGGTCGGCGCCGGAGCTGGCGCGGGTGTCGGCGTCGCAATCGGTGCCGGTGCCGCGACCGGTGCCGGTGTCTCGACCGGCGCGGCGATCACCGGCGCCGGCGGTTGGGCGACCGGCGGCGGTGCCGGAGCGGCCGCGACGGGTGGAGCTGCCGGCGGAGCTGCCTCGACGGGCCGGGCGGGAGGCGCTTCGGCGACCACCGGCGGCGCCGGTGCGATCGGCGCGGGCGCCGGCGTCTCGACCGGCTTCGGCGCGGCAGGCTTCGGCGCGGTGCGCCGACCGACGTCGAGCCCGGAGAGCGTCTTGCTGAGCAGATCGTCGATGTCTCTGCTGCTGCTCGGGCGGGCTGCGGCGGGGCGCGGTGGCGTCGTCGCGGGCGCGGCCGTCGGCTTCGGGGCCGGCGCGGGGGTCGGCACTGGCGTGGCGGGCGGTGCCGCCGCGGCGGCCTTGGCCGCCGGTTCGCCCTCGAACTCGGCGAGCAGATCGCCGAAGATCTCCCGCGAGGTCAGCGTCTTGCCGCCGTCGCCCGCCCCGCGCGTGTTCGCCGGACCGGAGCCGAGGCGGTTGGCCAGCATGCGGAGCTGACTTTCGGTGAACGGCTTGACGAGGATTTCGTCAGCGCCGAACCTTTCTCCCTGCTCGACCATCGTCGTGGGCAGCAAGAGCACCGATCCCGGGCCGCCGCGCGCGCGAGAGAAGACTTGAGCCGTGTCTTGGGCGTGGGGCAGCTCCGCCGACACGAAGACGAGCCGTGGGCGCAGCTCGGCGGCGGCGCGAACCGCCGCGTCGTGTCCGTCCGCGACCTCGATCTGCCAACCCTCCGCGCCGAGCGTGTCGCGTACGCGCTCGATGGTAAGCTTCTCGGACTCCACCACCAGGACTAGCGACATCGAGGTTCTCCTGCGAGCAGCCGAACGTGGCGTTTCTAACATCGCCGAGGTCGCCGAGTCAATCACGACATCGCGTCGAAACGCTTGGCGGAGCGCAACTTAGCGTGGAATCCGGAGCCCGCGGGGGCGGATTGACGAGGCCGGCCGGCGACCCACCCCGGGCGTCGGCGCGGGATCGGTCGCGGAGCAGACGCTCGTGAGAGTCCTGGGGCTCGATCCGGGAAGCCGGTATACCGGCTACGGTCTCGTCGAAGCCGACGGGTCGCGCCTGCGGGCGCTCGCCGCCGACCGCATCGTCCTCTCGCCCGCGCTCGCCCTGCCCGAACGCCTGGCGCGGCTCTCCGTGGAGCTCGACACGCTGCTCGATCGTTTCGCTCCGGAGCTGGTGGCGATCGAGAAGCCGTTTCTCGGCGTGAGCACGAGCTCGCTCATCGTCCTGGCCCAGGCGCGAGGGGTGCTGCTGGCGGGTGTGGCACGGCGGGAGATTCCAGTGCGCGAATACTCGCCCGCCGAGGTGAAGTCCGCGCTCGGCAGTGGGCGCGCGGACAAGGAACAGGTGGCGCGTCTGGTCGGGCTGCTGCTCGCTCTCGACGTGTCGGTGCTGCCGGCGGACGCGACGGACGCGCTGGCCGTGGCCCTCTGTTGCGCGCAGCGCCGGCGGTCGGAAACCCTTGCTCCCGTTGCTCCCAGGGGCGTCGCCGGGGGCGTGCGAAACGCGTTGACCCGTCGCGGCAGGCGTGCTAGCGTGATCGCTCGCCGTCCCTGAAGCATCGTGAACCGCCCCGACGCACGGCCCATCCGCAGGAACGAGAGACCGGTCGGTCGGTTGCGTGACGATGACGCGAGGAGCCTCGACGTCGCGTCGGTTCGCCGGGCTCGGAGATGCAGGGGCGGTGTGACGGAACGCTCGAATCCGATCCTCAGACTCTCACCCCGATAGGTCACCGTGGCATTCCAAGGTTCGCTCAAAGAGCTTCCGCTTCCCGACATCATTCAACTGGTGGCGGTCGGCGGGAAGACGGGAGCATTCCAACTTCGCAACGAGGGCGACGCCGGCCAGATCTTCCTGCGCAAGGGCCAGATCGTCCACGCCCAGGTCGGCACGCTCTCCGGTGAAGAGGCGGTCTACGAGCTGGCGATCTGGCGCCAGGGCGACTTCGTCTTCACGCCGGGCTCCGAGACCGACGTCGTCACCATCGAGCGCTCGAACACCAACCTCCTGATGGAGGCGGCACGGCGCATCGACGAGTGGCAGGTGCTGTCGAAGAAGATCCCGTCGACTCGCCTGGTGCCGGTCTTCACGACCCAGGGCGCCAGCACCTCGGTCTCCTTCACGCCGCAGGAGTGGGCGCTCATCTGTCGCATCGACGAGCGCCGGACGATCGACGAGATCGCCGCCAGCCGCGGGCTGTCCGCCTTCGAGATCTGCAAGGTGCTCTACGGCCTGCTGACCTCCGGCCTGGTCGCGCTGCGTGAAGACCTGCGGCGTTTCCAAGTCGATCGGCTGCAGCAGATGTCGGCCGAGGATCTCGGGCGCGTCGCCGACGCGATCTTTCGCGGTGCGCAACAGATCCTCGGCGGGAGTGATCGCGCCGGGGAGCTCGATGGCCTGGCGCGCCAGACTCGCGCCGAGATGGAGTCGGGGCGCCGGGTCGACGCCGTGCTCGACCTGATCCGCGCCGGCGAGAAGGTCATCTCCTCGGCGCTCGGTCCGAATCAGGCGCGCGGCTTCCTCGACCGCGTGGCGCAACTCCTCACCGGGCGCTGATCCGGCGGGCAGTCGGTCCGCCGATCGGCGCCAGCCGCTCCCCTTCGCCAGACTCGACTCGTTCAACCGTCGATCGACGGCGGAGTCGCCGGGTGCGCCGGCGGCTCGTCCGGAGCCGGTCCGTCGCGTCAGGCGACGAGCCGGGAGCTCGAGCCCGGTTCCTCGCGCTGAAGCGAGAGCACCGCACCGACCAGTCCGGCGATCGGGCCGAGGGCCAGCAGGAGCAGGCACTCTCGCCACGAGAGGAAGTGAGCGAAGAGCAGGTTGAGCGAGGTCGCGGGATCCGCCTGGCGGGCGCCGACGAGCCAACCCCCGCCGAGGGTGCCAAGGGCGAGGACGGCGCCGAGCAGGCCCTGGAGCATCCCCTCGAAGTAGAACGGGCCGCGGACGAAGAACTCGGTCGCGCCGACCAGCCGCAGGACGGCGATCTCGTCGCGATAGAGCAGCGAGATCAGCCGGACGACGCTCGCGATGGTGAACACCGCCGCGCCGAGCAGGAGGGCGGCGAGCGCCAGACCGGCAGCGCGCACCAGCGTCAAGAGCCGCTCGGCGTGGGAGAGCCAGTCGCGGTCATCGTCGACCATCGAGACGGCGGGGTGCGCGCGGAGCTCGGTGAGCCAGGCGCCGTAGCCGGGGTCGCTCCGCGCACCGGCCGAGAGCTCCAGCTCGATCGAAGCGGGGAGCGGACGTGGCCCCGCCTCGCTGAAGAGGTCGCCGAGGCTGGGGAACTGGGCCTCGAAACGGCGCACCGCCTCGTCAGCCGAGACCTCGCGTCGCTCGACGATCCACTGTGGGCGGTCGAGCAGCGGGCCGAGCGCGGAGCGGGCGTCGTCGGCCTGCCGGGTGTGAAGATAGACGACGAGGCGCGCCTCGCTCCGCCACCCCGCGACTGCGCGCGCCAGGTTCGAACCGACCATCAGGACCGTGCCGCCGAGCAGCAGGCTCACGGCGATGGTGAAGATGGCGAGCAGGCTGACCTTCCAGCTGCGCGCCAGACCGACGACGGCCTCGCGCAGGAAGTAGCCGAAGGCCCGCCAGAGGCTCACGTCGATGCCTCGCTCTCGCGCGGTCCGCTCGCCGGAGCGCTCAGCAGATCGCCCGGCGGGAGCACCTCGTCGCGCACCAGCCGGCCGCGATCGAGCGTGAGGACGCGCTGTCCGACCTGGCGGATGAGCTCGCGATCGTGCGTCGCCATGACGACGGTCGTCCCGCGACGGTGACAGTCGATCAGGAGTCGGACGATCTGCTGCGAGAGCTCGGCGTCGAGATTGCCGGTCGGTTCGTCGGCGAGGAGCAGCTCGGGATCGTTGATCAGGGCCCGGGCGATCGCCACCCGCTGCTGCTCGCCGCCGGAGAGCTCGCGCGGGAACGCCGAGAGGCGGTGGGCGAGGCCGACGCGGCGCAGCGCCTCGACCGCGAGCCGCTTCTGCCGTGGCAGGTCGAGGCCGAGAATGCGCGGCAGGTAGGCGACGTTCTCGAACACGGTGCGGCGATCGATCAGGCGGAAGTCCTGGAAGACGATCCCCATCCGCCGGCGCAGGAAGGGGATCTTGCGCGCCGGCAGTGCCGCGACGTTGCGTCCGTGGACGAGGATCTGGCCGGAGGTCGGGAGGTCCTCGCGAAAGAGCAGACGCAGCAGGGTGGTCTTGCCCGCACCGCTCGCGCCGGTGAGAAAGACGAACTGTCCTTTGGGGATTTCGAAGGAGAGATCCTCGAGCGCCGACTGCCCACCCGGGTAGCGCCGGCTGACCGAGAAGAAGCGGATCATCGCGCCGCTGCCCCCGGACGACGCATCGAGCGGCGCCGGATCCTCCATCGCACCGGCCGCCGAGTCGCCGGACATCGCGTCGAGGCCGAGCGTGGACATCGCGGCGGCAGGATATCGCAGCCTCCCACCGGTCGATGTGGAGCGCGACGCCGGCGCTACAATGCCGCGCGATGCCTAGCCCTGCCCGCGTCGTCCTCTCTGCGCCAGGCCAGAAGAACGCCTGTGGTCACGGATGGAGCGACTCGGCGAGCGGTGCGGAAGTTCGCTTCCTCGGTCGCGGTGCCCCGCCGCAGACGCCGCTCGCCGAGCTCGTCGCTCCCGGTCTCGCCGAAGGGGTCCGGCCGAGCTGGCTGCGTCAGGTGCATGGTGCCGCCGTGCTCGAAGCGCAGCCGGGGCTCTGCGGCAGCGGCGATGCGCTGACGTGCGTTGGCGAGGATCTGGCCCTCGTCGTCGTCACCGCCGACTGCGTGCCGGTGTTGCTCGCCGGCGGCCGCCGCATCGCGGCCGTTCACGCGGGATGGCGGGGAATCGTCGCCGGTGTCGTCAGCGCCAGCGTGTCGCAATTCGCGCCGCGGGTAGAGTGGCTCACCGCGTGGATCGGGCCGGCGATCGGTGCCTGCTGCTACGAAGTGGGAGAAGAGGTCGCCGGGCAGGTCGAGCGGGCCGCGCACGGTGCCGAGTGCGTGCTCCGTCGCCTCCCGCGACCGCACCTCGACCTGCGCGCCGCGGTCGAGGCGCAGCTCGCGGCGGCCGGCGTCGACGAGATCCGGCACCTCGATCTCTGCACGCGGTGCCATCCCGACCTGTTGTGGAGCTATCGCCGCGATGGACCGCGCGCCGGCCGGAATCTCGCGTGGATCGTTCGCCCGCCGGCGGACGCGGCCGGCTGCGCCGACCGGCACGCCGAAACGCCGACTAGAAGCTGAGCTGGCTGCGGCGGAAGCCGCGCGGCGGGCGCCCGAAGGCGCGGAGCTGACCGCAGGCCGCGCTCACCGCATCGCCCCGTCGACGTCGCACGGTGGCCGTCAGGCCGTGCCGCATCAGTCGATGCTGGAACTCCTCGACCGTCGCGGGCTGCGGTGGGCGCCACTCGGCGGGCAGGACCGGGTCGGGGTTGAGCGGGATGAGATTGACCTTCGCCTTCAGTCCGCGCAGGCGCGCGGCGAGCGCATCGGCGTCGCTCGGGCGATCATTGAACCGATCGATCAACAGGTACTCGAAGGTGATCCGGCGTCGCGGTTCGAGTGGATAGCGGCGCAGCGCGGCGAAGAGCTCGCCGAGCGGGTAGTTGCGATTGATCGGCATGAGCTGTTCGCGCCGCGCGTCGTCGGGTGCGTGGAGCGAGACGGCGAGGTTCGGCCGTGCCGGCCAGGTGGCGAGCGCGTCGATGCCCGGGACGATCCCGGCGGTGGACACGGTCATGCGCCGCCAGGGGATCGTCTCGGCGAGCAGCTCGAGGGCGGTTCGCAGGGCGACGAGGTTGAGCAGCGGCTCACCCATGCCCATGAAGACAAGGTTCAGGCGCTCGTTGCGCTCCGGTCCGGGGGGACAGATCGCCCAGACCTGGCCGAGGATCTCGCCCGCCGAGAGATCGCGTCCGGCGCCCCAGTAGCCGGTGACGCAGAAGCGACAGGCGAGCGCACAACCGGCCTGACTCGAGAGACAGATCGTCCGCCGCTCGCGATCGGGAATGTCGACCGCCTCGATCGAAGCGCCGTCGCGCAGTCGCAGCAGGAGCTTGCATGTTCCGTCGGCCGAGCGGTGGCGTTCGGCGATCTCGGGCAAGGCGAGGACGAAGCTCGACTGCAGGCGCTCGCGCAGCCCGAGCGGCAGCTCGGTCATGGCGGCAAGATCGATCACGCCCCGGCGGTGAATCGCTTCCCAGAGCTGACGAGCCCGATACCGCGGTTCGCCGAGCGGCACGAGCGCCGCGGCAATCTCGGCAAGCGAGGCGCCGAGCAGGTCGCGCCGGGAGTCGGGCGAGGGAGGCGGAAGGGTGCTCACGAGGCCTCGGATCCGCGCGGCGGCAGGCGCGGTGTCGAGATCGGGTCAGTCGGTCGCCGGCCGCGGACGCCGCCGTCGTCGTGTGGGATCGATTCCGATCGAGCGCAGGAAGGCGAGATCGTCGGCGTCGATGCGAAACGCCACGTCGGCGCGGCTCGGGACGGGACGGGTCGGCTCGACGGTGGCGCCGTCGCGCTGGCAATCGAGCAGGAGATGCAGCGTGTAGCCCTCGCGGTGCAGGCGGCGCAGACCGTCGGTGACGACGCCGGACTCGGCGATCGCGTCGAGCAGCGCGCGGCTGATCTCACGCAGCAAGGTCTGCGCTCTCGCATCGAGCCGGGAAACGGGTTGCCGTCGCAAAGCGCGGGCATTATGCGGGCCGGTTTCGCGGCCTGTCAAACCCGCGCGGCGTGCTACGCTCGTTGACCGATACGCCATGCAGCCGCCAGCGCAAGAGCCCGCCGCCGCTCCCTGGAGCGACCCGAATCTGGAGGCTTGGCTGGCGAAGGCGGGCAGCGATCCGTCGACGCTCGATCCGCTGCCCGGAGACGTTTCGCCCCGTCGTTATGCCCGCCTCGCCGATGGGCGCGGCGGCTCGGCGATCGTCGCGGCCTACCCGGCCGACATCCTGCCGGTTCTCGAACGCTTCGTGGCGAGCACGACCCTGCTCGCCGGCGCCGGTGTGCGTGTGCCGCGAATCCTCGCCGTGGAGTCGCAGCGGGGCTGGGTCCTGCAGGAGGACCTGGGCCGCGAGACGCTCTACGACTGGCGCGAGCGCTCGTGGAGCGAGCTCTCGCCGTGGCTCGATGCGGCAGCGCAAACCGTGGCGACGATCGCGAGCCTGCCGCTCGCCGCGGTGTCGGCTCTCGGTTCGCCGCCGTTGGACACGGCGCTGCTGATCCGGGAGCTCGAGGTCACGTTCGACGTGCTACTGAGGCCCCGGTGTCTCGTCGAGCCGGCGGAAGAAAGCGCGGTGCGTGCGGTGCTCGTGACGCTCTGTGATCGCCTGGGTGCCGGGACGCCGGTGGCTTGCCATCGCGACTTCATGGCGAGAAACCTCGTCCCGCTCGCCGGAGGCGTCGTCGGGGTGCTCGATCATCAGGATCTGCGCTCCGGTCCGCGGGGCTACGACCTCGCCTCGCTCGCCAACGACAGTTTGTTCGTCCCGGCACCGATCGCCGGTCGCTGGCTCGACCGGTCGCAGGTCACGGCGGAGGACCGGCTCGACTATCACCGCGCGGCGACGCAGCGCGGTCTGAAAGCCGCCGGGACGTTCGCGCGTTTCGCCCAGCGCGGGGTTCCCCGGCACCTGCCGCTCGTGCGACCGACCCTGCTGCGCGCGCTCGAGCACCTGGCGGAGACACCGGAAGGCGGAGGGTTGGCGGCGGATCTCGCCCCACGCTGGGAGCGGATGCTCGCCGAGGGCCTCTGCTAGACTGACGGACTGCGGCAGCCGACCACCGCTGCCGCTTCGCCCTCGGAGGCCCGCGCCATGCCGAATCTCGGCGTCCCGGAGTTGCTCGTCATCTTGGTCATCGTCGTCATCATCTTCGGCTCGTCGAAGCTGCCGCAGCTCGGCAAGGGGATCGGCGAGGGGATCCGCAATTTCCGCAAGGGCATGCGCGGCGACGACGAGAGCGACGACAAGTCCTCCGGCGGCAGCTCCGCCTCCCGCCAGTAGAAAGCAGAACGGCGGCTCTCGCCGCCGTCGTCCGTTCACTCTTTCGAGGAATTGTTGCGCGGGGTGCGCCCGCTGCTCGGTCGTGGCGGCGGGTCGAGGATTCCCAGCGACGAGATCTTGTTGCGCAACGTGTTGCGGTGCACTCCCATGCTGCGCGCCGAGCGGCAGTAGTTCCACTCGTTGGTCCGCAGCGAGGCCACGATGAACTGCCGCTCGAACTCCTGTCTCGCCTGTTCGAGCGTGAGTCCCTGGCTCACCAGTTCGTCAACGATGTCGTAGAGCCTGCCGTTCAGATTCCGCGTCGCCACTTCCGTCACTCCTGCATCGGGCGCCAGGCGCCCGTCGCTGCGAAAGACCCTCGTTCTTTTCTGCCTTGCCGGCCCTGACTGAGCCGCGCCAGTTACTTCACTTCCAGCCGGTCGCCGACGTAGATCGGGAACCGCGACTCCAGCACGCGAGCGATCGCCGTGTGGCGTCGCACCGAGAGCACGGCGAGCTCGCCGAGGACGACCGGCGGGAAGCCCTCCCGGTTCTCGCGATAGATGGTGAAGAGATCGCCCGGGCTGACGTTCTCCTCCGAGCCGCGGTCGACGAAGACCAGCTGGTCCTGGGCGATCGACACGGCGCCCTGGTGCGCCCAGAGGATCGTCGGAGCCTCCTTGAGGCTCTCGGCCGGCGACGGGTCGTTGATCGGACGAAGTCCGGTGCGACGCGCCAGCGGGACCGGCTCGGGCTCGAACGGTACCAGGCGGGCACCGACCGTCATGCCGGCACAGGAGTGGACGATCTCGGCGATCGCGCTCGACTCCTGGACCGAGAGGACTCGCACCCGGCCGAGGTACTCGTAGAGCGTGCCGACGACCTTGCGGGTCAGCGGGTGGCGCACCTTGTTCGCCGGCGCCACGGCGGTCAGCTCGGCGCCGGGCTCGAGGCCGGCGGCACGACCGCCGTCGAGGTAGACGATGTCGCCGAGGTCGAGCCGGTACTTGACCGTGTCGATGGCGCCGAAGACCCCTTCGGTGCGCTTGCCGGGCTTGCGCTGGAGCGCCGGCGAAAGCGACTCGTACTCGGAACCGGTGAGCGTGAAGGAGAAGGTCTGCTCCTCGTCACCGATGTAGCCGGAGCAGTAGATGTCGTCCTCGTAGCCGAGGGGTGTCGGCGCGCCGCCGGCGGCCGGAGCGAGCATCCCGGCCAGGGGATCCTCGACGGGCGCCTCGGCAGCGGTCACCGCGATCGGCTCGGCCGGGGTGGTGGCGCCGGCCTCGGCGCCGGTGTCCCCGGTTGGCGTCGCCTCGGCCGTCGTCGCCGCGTCGGCCGCGGGCTGAACCGCGACATCGAGCAGCAGCGGATCTCCCGGGTAGATCCAGTGGGCGTCGAGGACGTACTGGTTCTTCTCCCAGAGCTGGGGCCAGAGGTAGGGGTTGCCGAGGTTCTGCTTGGCCAGCGCCCAGAACGTGTCGCCGGGTTTCACGACATGGACTTTGGCACCCTCGGGTGCCGCGGCCGGGAGCTCCCAGGCCGTCCAGTGATCTCCGGTCCAATGCAAGTTGCCCGGAGGCTGATCCGCTGCGAGGAGCGGAGTCAGGGCCGGGGCGAGCGCCAGAGCGGCGAGAATCGCGGAGCGAAGCAGCCGAATCGACATGCGGGGTCCTCCTGGTCGCCGTCGAGACCCAAGGACGTCTTCTTCAGAACGCCCGCCTAGGTTACGTACGGCCTGCACGGCTGTCAAGCAAAGTCTCCGCGAAAACCAAGCAATTTCACGAACTTAGGCTCACGGTGCGGAGTGCGACGAGCGGCGGGTCGCCAGGGTGGCGGCTTCGCTGCCGGGGAAACGTTCGATCAGGGTCCGCAGGACCGCCGCGGCGCCGGCCGGATCGCCAGCGAGCTCGCGACAGACGCCGAGCTTGAGCAGCGCGTCCGGGACCTTGTTGCCTTCGGGATAGAGCTCGACGACCCGCCGGAAGGCCTCCTCGGCACCGGCGATCTCCTTGCGCCCGAGCCGTGCGGCGCCGATCCAGAAGAGCGCGTTGTCGGCAAGCGAGCCGTCCGGGTGCGCGGCGAGGAAGCGCTGGAATGCGGCCTCGGCTTCGCTCGACTGGCCGGCGCGGTAGAGCGCCGCCGCCGCGTCGTAGGCCTCCTGTTCGGCGCGCGGGATCTCGGCCGACTCGAGCGCCTGATCGCCGGGCGGGGTGAGAGCGAGATCCTCGATGTCGGAGCTCTCGACGGCGCCCGCGGGCGGAATCCGAGGCTCCGGCGGCGGAGGCGGCGAGGTCGCGGTCGTGCGCACACCGCCGGGCGTCGGGGCCGCCGCGGCCGCCGGTCGCGAAACGGCGTTCGGGGCCGGGGGCGAACCGGCGCGCAGCTTCTGGATCTCGAGCTCCTGGGCGGCCACTTTGGCCTCGAGCGCGCGCACTCGATCGGCCAGGTCGACCAGATCGGGGCGGGCGCGGCGGGGGCCGCCGAGCGACAGCGAGCCGCAGCCCGCGAGCAGCGCGCCCGCCGTGGTGAGCGCGAAGAGGGTCCTTCCGCCGCGGTTCTTCATCCCTTCTGCTTCTCCGCCTTGCGCGTCCAGGGGCTCTGGGGGAACTCCTCGCGCAGGCGCGCCAGCGTCTGATCGGCCTCGGCGACCTTCTTGATCTTGCGTTGTGCCGTCGAAAGCTCGAAAAGGAGCTGATCCATGCGCGAGTAGTCGGGATACTGCCGCAGCACCGTCTCGAAGCGCGGAACCGCCGAGAGCGCCAGCCCGAAGCGGAGGTAGAAACTGCCCACCGAGTGCTCGTGCTCGGCCAGGTGATCGAGCACCCGGGCGAGGTCGGGCTGTGCCCGTTCGGCTTCGGGGCTCGACGGGTAGGTGCGCAAGAGCTCCTCGATGGCTTCGCGAGCCTGGCGCGTCACCTTCTGGTCGCGGTCCGGGCGCTCCATCCGCTCGACCAGGCTGCGGGCGATCTGCAGCTGCACGTAGGCGGCGCGATCGCTCGTCGGAAAGCGGTTCTGGAAGTCGCGGTAGCGCGCCTCGGCCTGGAGGAAGTTCGCCTCACCGCCGTCGAGGAAGAGCGAGTCGGCGGCGAGCAGCAGCGCCTCGCGTCCGCTCGCCGAGTTCGGCTCGACCTCGAAGGCGTGGGTGAAGTAGGGGCGCGCCTGGCCGTACTTCTTCAGCTCGTAGAGCCGACGCCCCTCGACGAGCGACTCCTCGGCCGAGAGCCGGAGCAGCGGGTCCTCTTTCTTGTGGGCGCTGCACCCGGCGAAAAGTCCGAGAGTGCCGAGCAGGAGCCCGGCGCAGAGGGCAGATCGTCTCATCGCGTCACCTCGCAGGCAGCCGTCCGCAGCGCCTGCATGGCGGCGGCCGGATCGTCGGCGGCGAAAACGGCGGAGCCGGCCACCAGGGTATCGACTCCCGCCGCGACGGCCGCGGCGACATTGCCGTGGCCGATTCCTCCGTCCATGGCGATCGAGCAATGCAAACCGCGGGCCGCGATCGCGGCACGCAGACGCCTGCTCTTGTCGAGGACGTAGGGAAGGAACGGCTGGCCCGAGAAACCGGGGTTGACCGACATCAGGAGGACGAAGTCGAGCGCCGGCAGGATCTCGTCGAGAAGCGCGATCGGCGTCGCCGGATTGAGCGCGACGCCAGCCTCGGCACCGCCGGCGCGGATCGCCGCAAGCGTCCGGTCGAGATGAACGGTGGCCTCCCAATGCACGGCAATCCGCCGGGCGCCGGCGGCGAGATGGGCCTCGATCAGCCGATCCGGATCCTCGACCATCAGGTGGACGTCGAGTGGCAGCGAGGTTCGCCGCGCCAGAGCCGCCAGAACCGGGGCGCCGAAGGTCAGGTTCGGCACGAACCGCCCGTCCATCACGTCGACGTGCACGAGGTCGGCGCCGCCGGCGACGCATTGCGCGAGCGCACCGCCGAGGTCGGCGAGGTCGGCGGCGAGGATCGACGGAGCGAGGCGGATCATCTGGCTCAGACTCCCGGGGCCGATCCGGAGACGACGAGCGAGATCGCCTGATGGCGCGAGAGCGGATGCCCGGCGAACGGCTGCTGGCGCAGGACGACGCCCGCCGGCAGCCCCTCGTAGGGCTCGAACGTGACACTGCCGAAGCGCAGGCCCTGGGACTCGAAGAAACGGCGGACCGGCTCGTAGCGGAGGTTCACCAGGTCCGGCATCAGGAAGCGGTCGGAGCCGCGGTCGAGGGCGACGAGCACGTCGACGGCGACACCGTGGCCGACTTCGGCCTCGGCCGGCGGGAACTGGGCGACCACGTTGCCGGGCTCGGCGGCACCGCTGGCGATCGCGAGCGTCTGACCGAGCGCAAGGCCGCGCGAGGTCAGGCTCACCTGCACCGCGCCGACGGCCTGGCCGGTCAGGTCGGGCACTCGCGCCAGGCGCTGACCGAGCGAGACGACGACCTCGATGGCCGCGCCGCGCTTGACCAGGCTCCCTGGTTTCGGGCGGTGCTCGAGGATCCGACCGGCGGCGACGGTGTCGTCGTTGCGGCCACCGCCCGGCTGGCGTCGCAGGGCGAGGCCGTGATCGGCGAGCAGCGCCTGGGCCGCCTCCTCGGTGAGCCCGGCAAGGTCGGGAACCGACGTGACGCCGCGCCGGACGAAGAAGTTGAAGGAGAAGTAGCTGCTCAACGCGAACACGACGAACAGAGCGAACGCGTAGGCGAGGCGGAAGAGCCCGTTGAGCAGGCGAGAAGCCATGGACCGTGCAGTCTAGCAGGGGCAGAGACCGTTAGACTCGCTGCATGAGCCGACGTGCCGCCTCCTCCCCTTCTCCTCGTGCCCTGCCGCCGCTCGGCGCGCACGTCTCGGCCGCAGGTGGGCTCGCCGAAGCGGTTCGCCGCGGCGAGGCGCTCGCCTGCTCCGCCCTCCAGGTGTTCGTCAAGAGCCCGAGCCAGTGGCGTGCCAAGCCGCTCGCGGCGGAGGATGCCCAGGCCTTTCGTGCCGCCCGTGCGGCGAGCGGTATCGGCCCGGTCGTCGCCCACGCCGCCTACCTGATCAACCTCGCGGCGCCCGACGGCGAGACCCTCGAGCGCTCGCGGGCCGCCCTCGCCGACGAGCTCGATCGCTGCGCGCTCTGTGGCATCGACGCCCTCGTCCTGCACCCGGGAGCTCACATGGGGCAGGGTCGCGAGGCCGGTCTCGAGCGGACTGCCGCCTCGCTCGACGCGGTGCTCGGTGGGAGGGCGGCGGACGGCCCGCGCCTGCTGCTCGAGCTGACCGCAGGTCAGGGGACGGTCCTCGGCTCGAGGCTCGGCGAGATCGCGCGGATGATCGAGCTCGCCGCTTGCGGGCCTCGGCTCGGCCTTTGCGTCGACACCTGTCATGCCTTCGCCGCCGGCTATGCGCTCGACGAAGCTCCAGGCTACGAGGCGTTCTGGCGTGAGGTCGACACGACGCTGGGCTTCGCCCGGCTGGGGGCGATCCACCTCAACGACTCGGTGGGAGCGTGCGGTTCGCACCGCGACCGTCACGCCAATCTCGGCGACGGGCTCCTGGGGTTCGAGCTCTTCGCCCGTCTCTTGCGTGACGAACGACTGGCGCGCGTCCCGATGCTGCTCGAGACGCCGATGGGCGACGACGGCGAGGGGCACGCCCGGGATCTCGCCCGCCTGCGTGCCCTCGCTTCGTGACTCAGCCGGCGCGACGCACGCCGCGGCCGATGAAACGGTTGATCACCCGTCGCGGGTAGGTGGCGCTCGGCGGATTCTCCGCCTCGAGCTGCTTGAACAGCTCGGGCAGCACCGCGGCGGCGCGGACGCCGGCGCCGGCCTGCCAGCGAACCCGCTGGTCGCGCCCGACGAGCAGCAGCGCCGGCCGGCTCGTCGATCCCTCTTCGGGGGCCGGCACGCCGTAGGCGGTGCAGAAGTCGCGATCGTCGTGAAGCAGAGGAAAGAGAAGCTTGCGTTCGACCTGCAACTGCTTGAGGCCGGCGAGCGGCTGCTTGGCGACCGCGAGCACCTTGGCGCGCCGTCGTCCGAGCTCGCCGACGGCGGCGCCGAGCGCGACGAGATCGTCGATCACGCCGGGGTCGGCGGCGTCGCGGAAGACGTAGAGCACGACCGGCGTGCGCGCCACTTCGTCGCGCAGCATGATCAGCACGTCCTCGCTCGAGGTCAGGTCGAAGTTGAGGGCTTCCTCACCGATGTTGAGCGGCATGTCGCCTCTCCCGCTCCCGCCTCGTGCCGCGCCGCTCAGAGTCCCGGGCGCAGGCTGGCGGGAAGATTCTTGGTGATGTCGAAGACGAGGACCGTGGCCATCAGCAGGATGATGAGGACCAGGCCCACCTGGTTGATGCGTTCCTTGAGCGTGTCGGGAAGGTCGCGGCGCAGCACCGACTCGACGAGCAGCAGGAAGATCTGGCCGCCGTCGAGCAGCGGGACCGGGAAGAGGTTGAGCAGTCCGATGCTCACGCTGATCACGGCGATCAGGTAGACGAGGTTCTTCACGCCGCTGCGCGCCGCGGCGCCGCTCTGTGCGGCGATCTCGATCGGACCGGCGAGGGCGGAGCGGGCCTTGACCTCGCGGGTGAAGATCTTGCCCACCACGACCAGGCTCTGTCGCGCGATCTGGCCGTTGAAGCGCACGCTCTCGACGAAAGCGCGCGCCGGGCCGTAGCGCTGCGAGATGGTCAGGGCGACGCCGATCTTCCCCTTGCCGTCCTGATCGGCAGGCACCACGGCGAGGGTCGTCGGGGTGCCGCCGCGCAGCACCTCGACGCGCACCTCGACGCCGGTCTTCCCCTCGATGTACTGCACGAACTCGGCCGGGTTGGCCAGCCGGCGGCCGTCGACGCCGCGCACCTCGTCGCCGGGCTGGAATCCGGCGCGCTGCGCCGGGCTATCGGGCGTGACCCCGGCGACCTTCGGCAGCACGCGCGGGTAGATCCCGGCGTCGCCGAGATCGACGTCCGGCAGCTTCTGCGGCACGAGGTGGACGCTCGAGCGCTTTCCGTCGCGCTCGAGGTCCAGGGTCAGCTCCTTGCCGACCGAGGTCATCACCGCAAAGGCGACCTCCTGCCAGCGGTCGACCGACTTGCCGTTGATCGCCACGACCTCGTCGCCGGGGAGGATCCCGGCCAGCGCGCCCGGCGAGCCGGGCTCGACGGACCCCACCTCGGTGGGGATGTTCTGCAGCGCCGGCACCTCGATGCCGACCATGAAGAGCACCGCGACGAGGACGATGGCGAGCACGGCGTTCATCGCCGGTCCGGCGAGGTAGACGACGATGCGCTGCCAGCGCGGCCGGTTCGGGAAGTCGCGCGGGTCGTCGCCGCCCTCGCCGGGCTCTTCGCCCGAGAGCTTGACGTAGCCACCGAGCGGCAGCGCGGCGAGCTGGTAGTCGGTCTCCCCGCGCCGGAAGCCCCAGAGGCGCTTGCCGAAGCCGAGCGAGAAGGTGAGCACCCGCATGCCGAAGGCCTTCGCCGCGAGGTAGTGCCCCGACTCGTGGACGAAGATGATGATGCCGAGCGCGAAGATGAAAGCGACGGTGTTGCCGAGGAGGTTGGTCATCGTAGGTTGGGCGCCGCCTCTCGAGAGGCAGCGGCCGACAAGGCTATCCCGAAGCTAGGCCCGGGCCAAAACCTCGTGCGCCCGGCGCCGTCCCCAGTCGTCCCAGGCGAGGGCGTCCTCGAGCGTCGGTACGGGGACGGGGCGGTGGAGATCGAGTACCTCGGCAACGGTGTCGAAGATCGCCGGGAAGGCGAGTCGGCCGCCGAGAAAGGCGTGGACCGCCTCCTCGTTGGCGGCGTTGAGCACCGCCGGGGCGCTTTCGCCGGAAGCGAGCGCCTGCCGCGCCAGGCGGACGCTGGGAAAGCGCCGGTCGTCGAGGGCGAGGAAGGTGAGGGAGCCGAGGGCCGCGAGGTCGAGGCGGGGAAAGGAGTTCTCCCAGCGCTCGGGCAGCGAGAGCGCGTACTGGATCGGCAACGCCATGTCGTTGCGTGCCAGTTGGGCGACCCACGAGCCGTCGCGGTACTCGACCAGCGAGTGGACGATCGACTGCGGGTGCACGATCACGTCGATGCGCTCCGGGCCGAGGGCGAACAGGTGGCTCGCTTCGATCAGCTCCAGCCCCTTGTTCATCAGGGTCGCCGAGTCGATGGTGATCTTCGCCCCCATGCTCCACGTCGGGTGGCGCAACGCCTCTTCCGGACGGATCGCCTCCCACGTCGCCGCGTCGCGGTGCAGGAAGGGGCCGCCCGAGGCGGTCAGCACCAGCCGGCGAACCTCCTCGCGTGCGCCCGAACGCAGCGCCTGATGCAGCGCGACGTGCTCGCTGTCGATCGGCAGGATGGCGGCGCCGGTGCGCGCCGCGAGCTCGGTCAGCAGCGTTCCGGCGACCACCAGCGACTCCTTGTTGGCGAGTGCGACGTCCTTGCCGGCGGCGAGCGCGGCGTGCACCGCCGGCAGGCCGGCGGCGCCGACCATCGCCGCGACGACGCGGTCGACGTCCGGGTGGGTGGCCGCCGCTTCGAGACCGGCGCGCCCGACGAGCACGGGGATCGTGGTCGGCAGCTCGGCACGCAGGGCGCGAGCCGCGTCCTCGTCCGCCACCGCCACCAGCCGCACGCCGAGCTCGCGGGCCATGGCGGCGAGCTTTGCCGGGTGGCGGCCGTGGGCGGCGAGCGTCACCACCTCGAGGCGGTCCGGGTGGTGCCGGACGACCTCGAGGGCGCTCGCCCCGATCGAGCCGGTGGCGCCGAGCAGGGCGAGACGCTGTCTCACCGCCGCCCGATCTCGAGACCCGTGAGCAGGAGGCCGAGGAGCAGGGCCGGGGCGGCGAAGAGCATCGCATCGAGGCGGTCGAAGACGCCGCCGTGGCCCGGCAGGACCCCGCCCGAATCCTTCACCCCGGCGCTGCGCTTGATTACCGACTCGACGAGGTCCCCCACCTGGGCGGCGACCGCGGTGGCGGCGCCGACGGCCAGGAGGATTCCGTCCACGCGGCCGAGCCGCCAGGCGCTCCAGACCGCGGTCGCCCCGACGCCGACGAGCAGCCCGGCAGCGGCGCCCTCCCAGGTCTTCTTCGGACTGACCACCGGTGCGAGGCGGTGGCGGCCGATGGACGTGCCGACGTAGAAGGCGGCGCTGTCGCCGAGCCAGACGATGGCGCAGAGCAGGAACATCACCCAGGGGTCGAGACGCTGCAGCTCGTAGAGGCTCGCCGTCGGCAGGGCGAAGTAGGGAATGCCGAAGCCGAGCACCGCGAGGGCGGGCAGCGCCTCGCCGACCGGGGTGCGGGCGAAGAGGACGAGCGAGCCGCTGCCGAGGGCGAGCAGGGCAGCGGCGACGAGCAACACCGTCCCGGCCGGCGCGCTGCGGCCGGGACCGAGCGCCCACGCCATCCCCCAGGCGGCGAGCGGTACCAGCACGAGAAGCGCGCCGAGCGGCGCACGCGGCGCGAGGGGGCGGACCAGGTGAAGGAACTCGAGCGCCGCCCAGTCGAGCAGGAAGGCGATCACCAGAAAGAACGCCACCGGGGGCAGCATGAAGATCGCGGTCAGCGCGAGCGGAACGGCGACGAGAGCGGTCAGCAGACGTTGCATCACGGACCTTCCGGAAAGATCGGGACGAGCGAGTGGGCTAGGGAGCCGACTCGGCCCCCTGCTGCTCCGAGCCGGCGCGCGGCGCTCCCGCCTGGATGGCGCCGAAGCGACGCTCGCGGCTCTGGTAGGCCAGGAGCGCCTCGAAGAGCTCGCGTCGGCGGAAGTCGGGCCAGAGCGTCGGGGTGACCCAGATCTCGCTGTAGGCGATCTGCCAGAGCAGGAAATTGCTCACTCGCATCTCCCCCGAGGTGCGGATGAGCAGATCCGGGTCCGGCAGGCCGGCGGTGTAGAGGTAGCGCGAAAGCGTCTCCTCGTCGATCTCGACCGGCTTGCCTGCCGCCCAGTCGGCGACGATGCGGCGGCAGGCATCGACGATCTCGCAACGCCCCGAGTAGTTGAGCGCGATGTTGAGGATCATCCGCGTGCCGCCGGCGGTGGCGGCGAGGGCATGCTCGACCTCGCGGACGACACTGCGGTCGAGCTCTTCCCAGCGGCCGAGGATGCGCAGCTCGATGCCGTTGTCGACCAGGGTCCGCAGCTCGCGCCGCAGATACTCCTTGAGCAGGTTCATCAAGGTCCAGATCTCGAAGCGCGGACGCTTCCAGTTCTCCACCGAGAAGGCGTAGAGCGTCAGCGCCGCGAGCCCGAGCTGAGCCGAGGCCTCGACCGTGTCTCGCACCGCCTCGACGCCGTGGCGATGCCCTTCGACGCGCGGCAGGGCGCGGGCCTTCGCCCAGCGCCCGTTGCCGTCCATGATGACGGCGACGTGGCGCGGCAGGCGCGACGGATCGAGCCGCCGCGCGAGGTCGGCCTCCGGGGTGCCCGGCGGGGCGAGGCGTTCGAAGTCGACCATCGGTGGCAAAGCTAGCATACGGAGAGCGCCCGACTCGCGTCCTGGCGGTCGTCCCACGGCGGACCTCCCCACGCCGTCGGATAGAAGACGCGAGCGAGACAGAGGCCCGCCGCGGGCGCGGTGGGGCCGGCGTCGGCGCGCACCCCTCCGGCGAGCAGGCCGCCGAGGCCGGCCGGTTCGCGGCGTCCGAGGCCGATCTCGACCAGCGTGCCGACCAGCCCGCGCACCATGCCGCGCAGGAAGCCGTCACCGACCACGCGGAAGGTGAGCTCGGGTCCCGCCTCCGACCATTCGGCGAGGTAGACCGTCCGCACGCTCGACCGGTGGCTTCCGCCGCTCAGGGCGAAGGCGGCGAAGTCGTGCCGGCCGACGAGCGGCGCCGTGCCGGCGCGGAGGCGCGCGAGATCGAGTCGCGACGGGACCTGCCAGAGGAACGGCGCTTCGAACGGTGAGACCACCGCGGCGCGCGAGAGGCGGTAGAGGTACTCCTTGGCCTCGGCGTGCCGCCGGGCGTCGAACCCCGCGGGGGCGAGCTGCGCCTCGAGCACCCGAACCGACGCGGGTAGGTGGGCGTTGACGCCGTGGACCAGCGCCCGCACGGGAAGCGGGCGCGGCAAGGTGCCGTGGACGACCTGGCCGCGTGCATGGACGCCGGCATCGGTGCGCCCGGCCCCGGTCGTCACCACCCGTTGACCCGCGAGCGCCGCGAGCGCCTCCTCGAGGGCCGCCTGGACCGTCGGGGCGTTCGGCTGACGCTGCCAGCCGGCGAAGGGCTGGCCGAGGTAGGCGACGGTGAGGCGAAAGCGCACGAGCGCCAGCCTAGCAAGGCGGAACGGCCGTGTAGACTTGGACGTCAGCATGGTGAGCCCAGCCCAGGCGCGACCGCGTGTCGTTTCGCTGCGCGCGGCGCAGGTCAGCGATGCGTCGCTGCTGGCGCGCTGGCGTGCCGAGGCGTCGGTCCGCCGTCACCAGCCGCTGCGCGATCTTCCGCTCGCCGAGATCCGGGACGAGCTCGCGGCGCTGCGCCCGTCGGAGCTCTGGCGCTCGCAGGGCGACCGGTTCCAGTGGCTCGTGCTCGCCGACCGCGAGCCCGTCGGCTGGATCACCCTGCTGGTGGTCAACTGGGAGCACGGTCTCGCCGAGATCGGCTACGCCCTCACCACCGCCGAGCAGGGCAAGGGGCTGATGCCCGCGGCGCTGCAGCTGCTGCTCGAGGATCTCTTCTCGGGTACGACCCTCCACCGCCTCGAAGCGCGCTGCGCGGTGGAGAACGTCGCTTCGCAGAAGGTGCTCGAGCGGCTCGGTTTCGAGCGCGAAGGGCTGTTGCGCGACTACTTCCGGGTCGGCGTCGAACGAGTCGACAACTACATTTACTCCTTGCTGCGAACCGACTGGCGCCACGGCAGCGGTTGACTTGGCGCGGCGAGCCGTCCGGTCGGCGGAACTCAGCCGGCACCGTGGCCGAGCACGCGAAGCGACCTTCGGATCCTCAGATCGGCTCGAGCGTGGCGTAGCGGGCGATGAGCTTGCGCTTGCCGGCGCGATCGAAATAGACGGTGATCTTGAGGTCCTCGCCCTCGCCTTCGAGGTCGAGAACCACCCCCTGGCCCAGGCTCGGATGGCGCACCCGGGCTCCGCGCCGCGGTCGCGAGCTCGTCGAGGGCTCCGCGTCGATCGGAACCGCCGGCTCGCGACCGAAGAAGTCGTAGACCCCGCGCACCCGCGACGAGGAGAAGAGCGCCGGGCTCTCCTCCACCCGCGTCAACCGCGCCGGGACCTCGTCGAGAAACGGCGAGGGGATCTGGTCCTGGTAGCGCCCGGCGATCCGTCGCCGGCGGCAGGTCGTCAGGTGCAGCCGCTCCCGGGCGCGGGTCATGCCGACGTAGAGCAGCCGCCGCTCCTCTTCGACGTCCTCGGGGCGACCCTGCGTGTTGTAGTGCGGGAGCAGTCCTTCCTCGAGGCCCCCGACCACCACGGCGGGAAACTCGAGCCCCTTGGCGCTGTGCAGGGTCATCAGCGAGACGCCGCGCTCCGGGTTCCACAGGTCGACGTCGGAGAAGAGCGCGACGTGGTCGAGGAAGGCGGTCAACATGTCGTCCTCGGACTCCGGTCCCCAGCTGTGCGACTCGGTGAACGACTGCGCGGCGGAGAGGAACTCGCGGATGTTCTCCAGCCGTGCCTCGTCCTCGGGGTCGGGTCGCCGGTAGAGCTCGGCGTAGCCGGTGCGCTGCAGCAGCTCGTCGAGCAGCGCCGGCAGCGGCAGCTCGGTGGCGAAGGTCCGCAGCGTCGCCAGCAGCTCGCGGAAGGCGCGCAGTGCGGTGGCAGCCCGCGAAGGGAGGTTGCCGAGCTCGTCGCTCTCGATCAAGTCCCAGGGGATCACCCCGCGCTCGGCGGCGCGCTCCTCGAGCGCCTGCTGGGTGCCCTTGCCGATGCCACGCGGCGGCTGGTTGATCACCCGGGCGAGCGAGAACGAGTCGCGCGGATTGCGCAGCAGCCGCAGGTAGGCGATCAGGTCCTTGATCTCTGCCCGTTCGTAGAACCGGACGCCGCCCACCAGGGTGTAGGGAATGCGCTGCTGGAAGAACTCGTCCTCGTAGGCGCGGGTCTGCGCGTTCGTGCGCACCAGCACCGCGAGGTCGCTCAGCCGGTATCGCGTGGCGAGCTCGGAGAGCGTTCGTGCCACCCAGCGGGCCTCGTCGATCTCGTCGGCGGCGCGGTAGACGGCGATCGGCTCGCCGGCGCCGGCATCGGTCCACAGGCGCTTGCCGCGCCGGTGTCGGTTGTTGGCGACGACGGCATTGGCCGCCGAGAGGATGGTCTGCGTCGAACGGTAGTTGCGCTCGAGCTTGCGTACCACCGCCGAAGGGAAGTGGCGCTCGAAGCCCAGGATGTTGTCGAGGTCGGCGCCACGCCACCGGTAGATCCCCTGGTCCTCGTCGCCGACCGCGGTGAGATTGCCGTCGACCGGCATCAGCTCGCCGATGAGCCGCAACTGTGCGTGGTTCGTGTCCTGGAACTCGTCGACCATCAGGTGGCGGGTGCGCCGGCGGATCCTCTCCTTGAGATCGGGATGCTCGACGAGGAGCCGCACGGCGAGTGCCAGCATGTCGTCGAAATCGACGCCGGAGGCCTGCTGGAGCAGCCCCTGGTAACGGCGGTAGACGCGGCCGACACGCTGCGAGAAGAAGTCGTGGGCCTCGCGTTCGTAGGCGTCGGGGGTGAGCAGCTTGTTCTTCGCGCCGCTGATCGCCGAGAGCATGGTGCGTGGCGGGTACGACGCCTCGGCCAGCCCTTCGGCGGCGAGCGCCTGCTTGATCAGGCCGATCTGGTCGTCGGTGTCGAGGATGGCGAAGTCGCGGGCCAGGCCGACCCGGTCGCCGTAGCGCCGCAGCAACTGGAGGGAGAAGCGGTGGAAGGTGCCGAGGAAGACCGGCAGCGGTGCCCGGCCGAGCAACTGCTCGGTGCGCTCGCGCATCTCGCCGGCCGCCTTGTTGGTGAAGGTGACGGCCGCGATCTCGTCCGGTTCGACACCGCGCTCGAGGACCAGCCAGGCGATCCGGTAGGTGATGACCCGGGTCTTGCCCGAGCCGGCCCCGGCGAGGACGAGCTGGGGTCCGTCGCCGTGGGTCACCGCGGCGAGCTGCTCGTCGTTGAGAGTGCGCGCGAAGTCGAGCTTGCCGGAAGCGCTCACGAGGTGCCGGCCCCGGCGGCGGCTCGCCGCTTCTCCATCCCGGCGAGCAGCCGGGCGACCGAAACGATCGCGCGACGGTGGCGGCCACGACCGCATTCGCCGCCCTCGTCGAACGCTGCGACCTCGAAGTCGAAGAGCTTGCCATCGCGTCCGAGGTACCGTGCCGTGCACTCGACGGTGGCACCGACCGGCGTCGCGGCGGTGTGGGCGATGTCGACGGTCACGCCGACCGAGAGCTCGCCGTCGTCGAGCAGCGGTGCGAGACAGCGGGCGGCGGCGAGCTCGAGCAGGGCGACGAGCCGCGAAGTGGAGAGAACGTCGGGAAAGCGCTCGCCGGGGGCGAGGGCGACGGCGCTGGCCAGGTCCTCGCGACCGACGCGATGGGTGAGCGAGGCCTCGGCAAGCGGTTCGATCGTTTTCGGCATGGGGCTCCTCGCGTCGCCGGAGGGGACGGCGACGCGCCGCCGAGTGTATGGTCTGGCCACGGACGACGGAAGAGGAAGGGGACGATGAGCGAGAACGGAGCTCCGGCAATCGGGACCGTGGGCTGGGTCGACCTGACGGTGGAGGAGGCGCCGCGCTTGCGCGACTTCTACGCTGCGGTCGTGGGGTGGAAGGCGGTGGACGTCGACATGGGGGGCTACGCCGACTACTCGATGCAGAACGCTGCCGGCGCCACGGTGGCGCGGGTGTGCCACGCTCGCGGCGCGAATTCCGATCTGCCACCGGTCTGGTTGGTCTACTTCGTGGTGGAGGACCTCGACCAGGCGATCGCTGCGAGCCGCGAACGGGGAGGGGAGTTGGTGGCGCCGCCGCGGAGTGCAGGTCCGTCGGCGCGCTACGCCGTGCTGCGCGACCCGGAAGGGGCGACGTTCGCCCTCTATCAGCCCGCCGCACGCTGAGCGCGGTAGAGGGTGCCAGCGATTCTCTCGCTGCGTTCCTCCGGGGATCTCGGTCTCAGGCTCTACTTCCGGGCCCACCTGCTCCATGCAGCGGATCTCGGCCGGGAGATTGTGGTGAGGAGACGCGTGGCGGAACCCACGGAACGCGGTGCGGAGCGGCCCACGATGCTCTCGGAGCACACCAAGTCCTCCGGCGGGCATCGAGTCCCGCGGATCGGCCCTCCGCTGATTTCCGGGTGGAGCTCTGTCGCGATTCCTAGCCGCTCGCCGGTAGTGGTGGCGGGAAGGAGAGCGCCGGGAAGCGAACGAGTCGGTTGCCACGCTTGAGGAGATCAGCGGCGCGGCGATAGGCGGAGACGAAGCTGCGGTAGGCCTCGACAAAGGTGAGGCGAACGGCTCTCGTCGAGGCGTGCACGAGGGGAGCGGGCGAACGTTTCGTCTTCAGCGGTCGCTGATGCGGGTGTTGCCGGATCACCCGGTCGCGGCCGAGTGGTGGGCCACTCTCCCGGGAGAGGACACGTGCCTCCTCCTCGACCCCGCGCACCAGATCAGCGATGCGCGAGCGGTACCCCTCCGGGGAGAGGCGGCTCCAGCACGGCAGCGGAGTGAGGACCACGATCTCCTGCGACTCGCCGACGCGAGCATCGAATGCCTCGCGCCGCCTGCGCCAGCGTCGCTCGAGCGATCGGTCGATCCAGATGCCCGTCAGCGGGCGGCCCTCGAGGAGCGCCTCGACTCCGTGGGGTCCGGGCCAGTCCTGGGGACGGCCGACAAGGTGCTCCTTGACGCCGTGGCGGAGCAGGTAGAGCAGGCGTTCCCTTTGTGCCGACTCTTCCTCGGAGACGACGATCGCCTGGTAGCGCCGGGCCCAGACTGCGCCCTCCCAGTCATGGAGGCGACCGATCGCCTTGGCGAGGTTGGCCTCGAAGAAGGCCATGAAGGCGGCGAGCTGTCGTGGATTCTCCGGGGAAAGGAGCAGATGAAGGTGGTTGGAGAGCATCACGAAATGGTGGATCTCCATCCGATACCTGGCCTGAGCGCGCCCGAGGACGCCGAGAGCGATCGCGTTGAACCGAGGCGATGGGCGAAGGAGGAACCTGCCCCGCACGGTCCTGCAGGTGATCTCGACCAGGGCGCCTTCTGGAATGAAGCGCAAGGGACGTCCCATATTCCCCCAAAGACGAAGAACGGCCCCGAGATCCTTGCGTGGACGAGGAGGTTTCCAGGTGCCAGGGACCGGACCGGACCGGTGGACGACCGTAGACGACCGGGTTGGTGCCGACCGGGTTGGTGACAGGGACCTGCCGAGCGGTTCGCTGAGCGGTGCCAGGGACCTGCCGAGCGACCTGCCGAGACCCTCGAGGGCCTTTCGATTCCGCGATTCAATCGCGGTGGATGATTTCGTTCCGGGGCCTTCCCTCGCTGGCAAGTCGGTGCGACAATCGAAGCCAGCCTTCCAGAGATCGGAGGCTCCGATGAGCGGAGCGCACGCTGTTCCCTTCGTGGGTCGGCAACGCGAGGCGCCATCGCGGTCGGTGAGCTGGATTCGAAGCGCCATCGTCGCGTCGATCGGGCTCGCCTGGTTCGCGGGTGCCCCGGCCGGCGCGGTGGCGATCCTCAACGACGGATTCGAGAGTGGGGACCTCGCGGCCTGGCGGTTCGTGGCCGGCGAGATCGCGTCGCTTCACCTGATCGGCCGCTTCGATCTCGCCCCGCCCACGCCG
Source organism: Holophagales bacterium (assembly GCA_016699405.1). Lineage (NCBI taxonomy): Bacteria > Pseudomonadati > Acidobacteriota > Holophagae > Holophagales > Holophagales bacterium. Next base: position 1,184,969 of record CP064972.1, read on the forward strand.
CTGAGTTTCGCCTGGCCCGGGAGCGAGATCCGGACGCGCTTTTCGGGCAGCTCCATCTCGGTCGAGCTGGCAGAGTCCGCTCCGAACCGCTTCGACGTCGTCGTCGACGGCGTTGCGCAACCCCTGCTGGCGACGCTTGCGGGCACGCGGACCTACGTGTTGGCCTCGGGACTCTCGACCGGCCCGCACGGTCTCGTGCTGACCCGTCGCTCGGAATCGTTCTTCGGCGTCACCCAGTTTCTGGGTTTCCCAGGGGCCACGCTGATCCCGACCGCTGCGCCGACGCGACTTCTCGAGCTGATCGGCGACTCGATCACCTGCGGCTACGGCGTGCTGGGCGTCGGCCCCTCGTGCTCGTTCTCGATCGACACCGAGGCCGAGACGCGCGCCTGGGGAGCGCTGGCGGCGAGCTCCCTCGGCGCGGCCCATGCCTCGATTGCGTACTCCGGCAAGGGCGCCTACCGGAACTACGACGGGACCACCTCGAACACGATGCCCGTCCTCTGGACCCGCACCCTCGCCGACAACGCGTCGAGCGTCTGGGGCTTCTCCTGGACGCCCGCGGCGGTGGTGATCAACCTGGGGACGAACGACTTCGCCGGCGGAGACCCTGGCACCGCGTTCGTCAACGCGATGAAGGCGCTCATCGCCCAGGTCCGCCTGCACTACCCGAATGCCGAGATCGTCGTCACCTCGAGCCCGATGCTCGACGGCTCCAACCACACGTTGGAGGCCTCGTATCTCCAATCCGCCGTCAGCGCCTCCGGCGCCCACGTGAGCTATCTCGACATCCCCACCCAGAACCCTGTCAACGGCTACGGCTGCGACTGGCACCCCAGCGGCACGACGCAACAGCTCATGGCCACGACCCTCGCGAGCTACCTGCACACGCTGCTCGGGTGGTGAACCGACGATCGACGCAGGATTCGGCCTTCTCCGCAGCGCTCGCCTGTTTCGGGTTTCCGGGCCGGTGCCAGCCACCTCGTCGCGGGCCGGTGCCAGCCACCTCGTCGCGCCTTGCGGCAGAAACCAATTCGGTGGAACGCAGCTCGGGCTCGACCGCGGCGACCTTGCCTGGACGCCGAGCCGGAGCTCACGGTCGCTGGCAGGCGCGCCTCTCCTCGCGTCGGGGAGCGCTGAGCGCGGCTCGGGCGCCGATTGCCGGGCCCCTGCGATGATTCTCCGGCCACCTGCGTCTTTCTGGGCGACGGCCCTTCGGGGTCGAGCCGGAGGCAGGCCGGCCGCTGCATCGCAACGCGGCGGAACGAGCCCCTCGGCGGGAGAGGGATCGCTGGATGAGACCGCATCGCATCGCCACCCGCTTCGACCTTCCCGTGCACAAGCGCACAGCGTCCTTGCTCGCTGCGGCCCTCCTCTCGGTCGTCGCTCCGATCCGGGCCCAGATCCACGAGAAAGCGCTGGTCGATCGCGAGGTCGCGAACCCGGCCGACTGGTACAAGTGCACAGTCGTGCCGCCGGACCCGGCGTTCTGTCCGGGCGAGCCGGGGCTCTACCCCGGCGGGCAGAACGTGCCGAGCGGAGCGCACGCGGCATGTGGAAGCCGGCGGGCGGCGGAGGTCGTGCCGCTGCTCCCGCCCGTGGGCTCGACGGCGCCGGCCGCACCGGCGATCGGCGTCGTCGCCCTCGGCATGTCGAACACCAACCAGGAGTGGGCGCGTTTCGAGCGTGACGCTGACGCGGCGGCGGAGCACGCGGCGCGCGTCGTGCTGGTCGACCTCGCGCAGGGCGGCGTCGACGCCGCGCGCATGGCCGACCCGGGCGACATCTACTGGACCCTCGCCTTCCAACCGCGCCTCGCGACGGCGGGGATCGACCCGGCGCAGGTGCAGGTGGCGTGGATCAAGCAGTCGATCGGCCCCGAGTCGTGGAACCCGCCGCAGGTCTTCCCCGAGAAGGCCGACGTGCTGCGCGGGCATCTCGCGACGATCGTCGGCCTGCTGCGTGCACGGCTCCCGGCGCTGCGGCTGATCTTCTTCTCCTCGCGCATCTTCGGCGGTTACGCCGGCAGCGAGCCGTTCGCCTTCGAGACCGCCTTCGCGGTCAAGGGACTCGTCAGCGAGCAGATCACCGACACGCTCGGCTGGCAGGGTGCGCCGTGGCTCGGTTGGGGTCCGTACCTGTGGGCTGACGGGCCCCTGGCACGCGCGGACGGACTGGTCTGGGCGATCGGGGACGTCGAGTCGGGCGACCACCTCCACCCGAGCCTCGCGGGCGAGACGAAGGTGGCTCATCTGCTGCGCAGCTTCTTGGCCAGCGACGCGCGCGCGGCCTCGTGGTACGCGCCGCCCGGCTTCACCCCACCGCTCGTCGTCGCGGCGAGCGCCGACGCCGCCGTCGACAGCGCCCAGCCGTCGACCCCCCTCGGCGCGAACGGCCTGCTGGCCCTGAGCCGTGTCCTGCCGAGCGGGACCGAGCGGCGCGTCTACCTCGAGTTCCCGCTCGACGGCGTCAGCGGGCCGATCGAACGCGCCAAGCTCTCGCTGCTCGCCGACGCGACGACCGGCGCCCCGGACGGGCGCGTCGAGGTCGGGGACCCGACGGTCGCCTGGAACGAGATGTCGATCACCTGGGACAACCGCCCGCCGACGACGGGCGGCACGCTGCGCACGATCCCCAGCCACAGCCGGGGTGGCGCGCTCGCGGTGGACGTCACCTCCGCCGTGCAGGCAGCGCTCGCCGCCGGCCGCACGGCAATCACCTTCGTGCTCATTCCGAACGGCGGCGGAGTGTGGGGCCCCGGCTACCTGTCGCGGGAAGCGGGGGAGCCGCCGCGACTGCTGCTCGCGCCCGCGGGCGGGTCCCTGGCACCTGCTCTCGCGGCCGACGGCTTCGAGGACCGCCCGTTCTGCGGCTGGACGCGCGTGGCGCCGTGACGCCGCCGTCTACTCGACGGTGACGCTCTTGGCGAGATTGCGCGGCTGGTCGACGTCGCAGCCGCGGCGCACGCCGATGGCGTAGGCGAGCAGTTGCAGCGGCACGACGTTGACGATCGGCTGCAGCAGCTCGGGGAGGCGCGGCACGCGGAGAATCTCGTCGGCAACGCCGCCGAATGCCTCGTCGGGGTGATCGGTGACCACCAGGGTGATGCCGTCGCGCGCCTTGACCTCCTGCAGATTGCTCTTCACCTTCTCGAACACCCGCTCCCCGGTGGCCACGGCGAGCACCGGCAGGCTCGCGTCGATCAGCGCGATCGGACCGTGCTTCATCTCGCCGGCCGGATAGCCCTCGGCGTGGATGTAGGAGATCTCCTTGAGCTTGAGGGCCCCTTCGAGGGCGATCGGATAGTTGATGCCGCGCCCCAGGTAGAGGAAGTTGCGCGCCGTGTGGAAGCGCCGCGCCAGCTCCTCGGTGCGCGATTCGAGCGCCACCGCCTGGGCCATCGCCTGGGGCAGGTGGGCGAGCCCGGCGAGCAGCTCGGCGGGGATCGTTCCGCCACGCTGCTGGCGCAGGTAGAGAGCGAGCAGGTAGAGCGCCACGAGCTGCGTCGTGAACGCCTTGGTGGAGGCGACGCCGATTTCGGGGCCGGCGTGGGTGTAGATCACCCCGTCGCTGACGCGGGTCGCCTGGCTTCCCGGGACGTTGCAGATCGCGGCGAGGCGGGCACCGCGATCGCGCGCCGCCTCCATCGCCGAGAGGGTGTCGGCGGTCTCGCCCGATTGGGAGATGCCGAGGGCGAGCACCGTGTCGTCGACGATCGGGTCGCGATAGCGGTACTCCGAGCCGTAGTCGACCGCCACCGGCAGGCGCGCCAGCTCCTCGATGAGGAACTTGCCGACCAGCGCGGCGTGCCAGGAGGTGCCGCAGGCGAGCAGGTGAAGGCGCGTGAGACGGGAGGCCTCGGCCGGTGCGAGGGTGAAGGTGTCGAAATCGATCCGTCCGTTCTCGAAGTCGACGCGCCCGCCGAAGGTGTCCTGCAGGGCCTGCGACTGCTCGTGGATCTCCTTCAGCATGAAGTGCTTGTAGCCGCCCTTCTCGGCCTGGATGGGATCCCAGGCGAGATGGTGGACGCGCCGCTCGACCGGCATGCCCTGGCGGTCGAAGATGTCGATCGAGCCGCGCCGCAGGCGTGCCACGTCGCCGTTTTCGAGGAAGACGACGTCGCGCGTGTGGGCGAGCAGCGCGGACGGGTCGGAGGCGAGGAAACCCTCCCCGGGCCCGGTGCCGAGCACCAGCGGCGGACCGCTGCGGGCGACGACGATCTCCTGGTCGGCGGCGAGCGCGATCGCGGCGAAGGCGTACATCCCTTCGAGCTCGGCGACGGTGCGCTGCACGGCCGCCAGCAGGTCGTCGCGCAGGTGGTGTGACAGGAGGTTGGCCACCACTTCGGTGTCGGTGTCGGTGACGAAGCTCCAGCCTTCGCTCTGCAGGCGGCGCTTGAGCGGCAGGAAGTTCTCGATGATGCCGTTGTGGATCACCGCCAGGCGGCGGCGCGAGTCGAGGATCGGATGGGCGTTGCGCTCGACCGGCGCGCCGTGGGTCGCCCAGCGCGTGTGGCCGAGACCGTAGCGCCCGCTGAGCGGCTGGCGCGCCAGCTTCTCGGCGAGGCGGTCGAGCTTGCCCTCGGCGCGCACGGTCTGCAGTCCGCCGTCTCCCACCACGGCGACGCCCGCCGAGTCGTAGCCGCGGTACTCGAGCCGGCGCAGCCCGTCGACGAGCAGCGGCACCACGTCCCGCGGGCCGACGTATCCGACGATTCCACACATGGCGCTACTCCTTCTCCGGTCGCGGTCGGCGCGGCGCGGTCCGGCGCTTGCGGCGCTCGGCCCACCCCGGGTAGAGGCGCTGCTCGGAGCGCTCGACGGCGAGCGCGCCGTCCGGCACGTCCCTGGTGACGACCGAACCGGCGGCCGTCGTCGCCTCCACGCCGATGGATACGGGTGCGACGAGCATCGTGTCACTGCCGACGAACGCCCCGGCACCGACCGTCGTGCGGTGCTTGGCCTCGCCGTCGTAGTTGCAGGTCACCACGCCGGCGCCGATGTTGGCGCGCTCCCCGACGGAGGCGTCGCCGAGATAGGCGAGGTGGTTCGCCTTGGCGCCGCGGCCGAGCGTCGCGTTCTTCACCTCGACGAAGTTGCCGACGCGCGCGCCGGCCTCGAGCACCGTGCCCGGACGCAGGCGGGCGAACGGTCCGACCCGGCAACCGGGTCCGACGTGTGCCCCGTCGATCACCGAATAGGGTTCGACGACCGCGCCGTCGTCCACCGTGGTGTTGCGCAACCAGGCGCCCTGGTGGAGCGTGCAGCCGCGGCCGACGCGGGTGGCGCCGAGAAGCGTGACGTCGGCGTGCAGCACCGTGTCGGCGCCGATCTCGACCTGCGCCTCGACGCGGGTGCGCTCCGGGGCGAGGAGCGTGACCCCATCCCCCATCAGGGCGCGAGCCTTGCGGGCGACAAGCCAGGCCTCGGCCTTGGCGAGGTCGGCGCGGTCGTTGACCCCCCAGGCCTCGGCCGGCTCGTCGAGGTCGACGAGCGCGATCGACCGGCCGTCTTCGGCGGCCAGGCCGAGTGCGTCGGTCAGGTAGAGCTCGCCCTTGGCGTTGTCCGGGCGCAGCCGGCGCAGGTCGTCGAAGATCGCCGGCGCGCGCAGGGCGTAGAGGCCGGCGTTGACCGAGCGGATGGCGCGCTCGGCGGGCGAGGCGTCGGCCGCTTCGACGATGCGCGCAAGCGTCCCGTCCGGGCGGGCGATCACTCTCCCGAGCCCTCCCGGCTCGGCGAGCGTCGCGGTGGCCATCGCGCCCCAGCCGCGCTCGGCCGCCTCGGCGAGGGCGACGAGCGTCGCCGGGGAGAGGAGCGGGACGTCGCCCGAGAGGACGAGCAGGAGCGACTCGCCGGTGACCGAGGCGCGGACAGCGGCCTCGGCCTGGGCGAGGGCGTGACCGGTGCCGAGCTGCTCGGTCTGCTCGACCCAGAGAATCGGCTCCGCGGCGAAGGCGCCGCGGACCGCGTCGGCGCCGTGTCCGACGATGACCGCCAGGCGTTCACATCCCGCCGCGCGCGCAGCGGCGAGGACCCAGCCGAGGAGCGGGCGGCCTCCGGCTTCGTGCAGCACCTTCGGGCGGGACGACTTCATCCGGGTGCCCTTGCCGGCGGCGAGCACCACGGCGAAACGGGGGAGCGGAGAGGATCTGGGCATGGGGGAAGTGAAGCGCCGGAACGGCGACTGGAGGTCCTCGAAAGCCCGGGAAGTCTAGCAGCGGCGGCAGGCGAGAACGGCGGCGGCGAGTCGCGCCGGATCGTGGCGCACCAGCAGATCGCCCGGGGCGAGCAGGTCGGCTTCGACCACCGCGACGCCGCGCCGCTCGAGAGCACGGCGAGCGACGACGACCGGTTCGGCGCCGCTCGCCCGGTAGGCGGCGAGGCGGGATTCGGGGATTTGGCCGCCATGCACCAGGACGAGGTCGATCAGACCCTTGCCGGCGTGCCGCTCGAGCGCCGCCAGGTGGCCGACCGCGTCGAGCCCGTCGGTCTCCCCTGGCTGGGTCATCAGGTTGAGCGGCAGCACCGCCGGGGCCTGCCGCCGGGCGAGCGCCGTCCGCAGGCCGTCGATCAGCAGGTTGGGAAGCAGCGAGGTGTAGAGCGAACCCGGGCCGAGAACGATCAGGTCGGCTTCGGCGAGCGCGGCGAGCGCTGCCGGAAACGCCGGCGCCGAGGCGGGAACCAGGGCGAGGCGTTGGATCGGCTCGCCGGCCCGGCCCACGGCCGATTCCCCCTCGTGCCAGCGACCCGAGGCCCCACGGGCGCGCAGGCGGACATCGGCGAGGGTCGACGGCAGGATCCGCCCGCGCACCGAGAGGATCCGTTCGGCGGCGAGGATCGCCTGCGAGAAGTCGCCGGTCAGGTCGGTCAGGGCGGTCAGGAAGAGGTTGCCGAACGGGTGTCCGGCCAGCCCTTCCCCGGCGTCGAAACGGTATTGGAAGAGCCGGGTGAGGAGATCCTCTTCGTCGGCGAGCGCGGCGAGGCAGTTGCGGATGTCGCCCGGCGGCAGCACCCCGAAGTCGCGGCGCAGCCGTCCCGAGGAGCCGCCGTCGTCGGCGACGGTGACGATCCCCGTCAGAGGCGCGCGCGCGAGCCCGCGCCGCAGGGGGAGGCACGGCCGGCCTCAGTGCTTGCGCAACTCGACCAGGACCTGCTTGGCGACGGCCTTGAGGGTGTCGAAGACGCCGACCCCCTGGTTGGCGATCCCCTCGAACGTCGGCTCGCGCTTGTAGTTGAGCACACGGTACATGTCGGCGAGCGGCAGGATGTTCGGCAGGTCGCGCTTGTTGAACTGCAGTGCGTAGGGGATGTTCTTCAGGTCGAAACCGTGCTCGCGCAGGTTCTCTTCGAGGTTGCGGATCGACTCGATGTTGGCGTCCATCCGCTCCTCTTGCGAGTCGGCGACGAAAACCACGCCGTCGACGCCCTTGAGGATGAGCCGGCGGCTGGCGTCGTAGAAGACCTGCCCCGGGACGGTGTAGAGGTGGAAGCGGGTGGTGAAGCCGCGGATGGTCCCCAAGTCGAGCGGCAGGAAGTCGAAGAAGAGCGTGCGATCGGTCTCCGTGGCAAGCGAGATCATCTTGCCCTTCGACTCGGGTGCGGTCTTCGTGTAGATGTACTGCAGGTTGGTCGTCTTGCCGCCGAGCCCGGGGCCGTAGTAGACGATCTTGCAGTTGATCTCGCGGCTGGCGTAGTTGATGAACGTCATGGGCGCGCCTACTCGGAGAAGAGCGCGTCGATGTCCTCGTCGGTGATCTCCGCGAACGGGCTCTGCAACGGCTGGCCCTCGCTGGTGCGCTGACCCTTCTCGTGCATCTCCTCGAAGATCTTCTCGAGCTCGACGCTCGAGCGCTTGACCCGCAGCCGGACCAGGCCGAGCGAGGAACGGTCGTCGAAGACGACGAGCAGGATGCCCCGCTTGCCGACGATCGAGATGTGCATGTGGTCGCGCTGACCCTCGTGGTGGAGGGTCGAGAACTCGCGCTCGCCGATCAGCTTGGCCAGACCGTCCGTGGCCGCCACGTTGCCGGCGGTCAGCGACGCCAGGCTCGTGGTGTCGAACTGCTCGAACTCGCCGGCGGCAGCGATCTGCTGGCCGCTCTTGTCGAACAGGAAGACGGCCCGGGCGCTCGAGTCCTGGCGCAAACGGCGCAGGGACGCCTCGAGACGCTGGAACTCCTCCTGGTAGAGCACCAACTCAGTGGACGGCATATCGATACCTCTCCCGATCCGGGCGAGCGACTGGAGGCCAGCCTGGGGACCCCGAAGCCCGCATTGTAAGCCATGGCAGCGAGGGACCGAAAACCCGCGGGCCGGGCTGGGCCGGCCGGCGCTAAGATCCGGCGGATGTCTCCCTTCGCCGCGCTGCCCGTTCCGAGCCGGGAGCTTCGGATCGAGGGGCTCGCCCTGGGGCATGGCGGCGATCCGGTCGCGGCGACCGGCGTCACCGTGCTGCTCTGTCCGGAGGGCGCGGTGGCCGCCGCGGAGGTGCGGGGCACGGCGACCGGGACCCGCCAGTTCGACTCGCTGGTCAATCCGCTTCATCTTGCCACCCGCTCCCACGCCCTGGTCTTTGCCGGCGGGAGTGGGGCCGGGTTGGCGGCGGCCGACGCCGTCGTCGAGCACCTCGCCGCGCGCGGTGCCGGCTTCGACACCGGCGTGGCTCGGGTACCGCTCGTCCCCACGGCGATCCTCTTCGATCTCGCGGTCGGCCAGCCGGTCGCTCCGGGGCGCCCCCAGGTGGAGCAGGCGATCGCGCAGGCCCTCGCCTCGGAGGGTGGCGGTCCGATCGCCACCGGCAACGTCGGGGTGGGGACCGGGGCGACCGTCGGCAAGGTGCTCGGCCTCGATCGGGCGATGAAGGGCGGCTTCGGTTTCGCCAGCCTGACCGTGCCGGGCGGCATCACCGTCGCCGCCCTGGCCGCGGTCAACGCCTTCGGCGACGTGCGCGACCCCGCCAACGGCGAGCTCGTCGCTGGCTGCCGCGTCGCCCCGGAGGGCCTCGAGCTCGCCGACGCTGCGCGCGTGCTTGCCGCCCTGCCGCCGCAGAGCGTGCACCGCTGGGAGCAGAACACGACCCTGGTCGCCGTGCTCACCGACGCCGAGCTCACCAAGGGGGAGTGCCTCAAGGTCTGCCAGATGGCGTTCGGCGGGCTCTATCGCACGCTTTCGCCGGCGCTCTCGCTCTACGACGGCGACCTCGTGGTGACCTTCGCCCTCGGGAGGCGGCCGGCCCACGTCCACCAGGTGGGAGTGCTCGCCGAGCACGCGGTCACCGCGGCGATCCTCTCCGGCGTGCGCGACGCCGTCGCACTCCCGGGGCTCCCCGCGGCGCGGGATCTCGTCCGATGACCCCGCGGCAGACCGCCCAGGTCGGCATGGCGCGGCGGGCGCTCGACTGGGCCCCGGCGCTGGCCGCCGGGGCGGTCGCCCTGCTCGCCGGCCAGGTCGTCCCGGCGCTCTCCTGGCGGCCGGAGGCCTCGTGGCTGCTGGCCGTGGCGCTCGCCGTTCTGGCCCTCGGCGGGGCGATCCATCGGCCCTTCGGCGGCGCCGGGCTCGGGCTCGGACTGGCGGCGGCGCCGTTCGCGGCGCAGGCGCTCGGTCCGCTCGGTGCCGGGCTGCTCGGCGCCCTCGTGGCGCCCACGGCCGAGGTGCTCACCCGGGTCCTGCGCCGGCGCCTCTCGACGGAACGGCCCGAGCGCCGGAGCCCCCTGCGGGTCGTCGCCGTCGCCGGCAGCGGCGCGAGCCTCGGTCTGTGCGGCGGGGCGATCTGGGCGGGGCTCACGCCGGAGCGCCCGCTGCTCGCCGCCCTGGTGAGCCTCGTCGCCGTCCTCGCCTTGCGGGCCGGGTTGGAGCTCACCGCGCGGGCCGCGCGGCGCGAGAGCGAGCCGCCACCGCTCGCCGACCTCCTCGCGCCGCTCGGCGTCGACGCCGCCGGATGGCTGGCGGGGGTTTCGCTCGCCGCCGCGGCGCAGCCCGAACGAGTCGGGCTCGGGCTGGCGTTGCTCGCCGTCTGGACGCTGCTGGCTCTCGAAGCGGCGCGGCAGGGCCTCTTCCGTGCCGCGAGCGACCGCCGGCTCGGCGAGATCCTGGCGGCCAACCGCGAGGCGATGCGACGGCTCCACGCCGAACAGCCGCAACGTCCCGGCATCGCGCAGGAGATCCTCGGCGAGTGCCGCAACCTGCTGCGCTTCGCCTGGTTCCAGTTCGAGCTCTTCCCGCGCCAAGGGCTCGCCCAGAGCTGGTGGGCCGGCGAGGAGGGGGGCCCCGAGCCCGGTGAGCCGGCGCCGCCGAAGACGCCGCCGGCGATCCCCGGGTTCCACCGGCGCCCCGAATGGCGGGTGCTCGACTACCCCCTGGTGGCCGAAGGGGCGCCGGTGGCGCGACTGCGCCTGTGGACCGACCCGCGCCAGCTCGACCCCGGCGGCGTCGAGCTGCTCGAGGCGCTACTGCCGCAGATGGCCGGGTCGGTGCAGGGAGCGTTGCTCGACCGCGAGGCGCGCGAGGACCCGCTCACCGGAGCCTCGGTGCGGCGCCTGCTCGAGCGGCGCCTCGCCCTCGCCTTCGAGCGCTCGCGGGAGACCGGCAGCCCGGTGGCGCTCGTCATGTGCGATCTCGACCACTTCAAGCGGATCAACGACACGCACGGTCACGCGGTCGGCGACCAGGCGCTGAAGCTCTGCTCCCGCGCGCTGATGGACCACTGTCGCGAGCGCGATCTTTGCGCTCGCTACGGCGGCGAGGAGTTCACCCTGCTGCTCGAAGACACCGGCGGAGAGACCGCGCTCGAGATCGCCGAACGTGCCCGGCGGGCGATCGAGCGGCTCGAGCTCCGCGTCGAGAGCGGCGAGATCGTGCCGCTGCGCGCCAGCGCCGGCGTCGCGGCCTTTCCCGAGCTCCACGTGCGCAGCGCCGCCGAGCTCCTCCAGCTCGCCGACGCGGCGCTCTACGAGGCGAAACGCGCCGGCCGCAACCGCTGCCTGCTCGACGCCGGCGGCGGCCGCTTCCGCACCGCCGCGGGCGAGATCGTCGACGGCGCCTCGCCCAAGAGCCCCGCCGAAGCCCCCCGCATCTTCGCCTGACCTCGCCGCCCGGTCCTTCCCTTCCGGCACGGCGGCCGTTGCGGGCTAGAATCCGCGCCCAACGCCGTATCGCAGACGGGGGAGACCCCGATCGGAGGTTCCGTGAGCCAGACTGTCCCCACCGCCCTCATCCTCGGCGCCTCGAGCGGCTTCGGCGAAGCCGCGGCGCGCGAGTTCGCCGCCCACGGCTACGGCGTCGCCGGAGTGCACCTCGACCGCGCCGCCGGCCTCGCCCACGTCGCCGAGATCGTCGCGGCGCTCGAGGCCCACGGACGCCCGGCGCGTTTCTTCAACGCCAATGCGGCCGACCCCGACAAGCGTCGCGAGATCGTCGCCGCGCTCTCTGCCGAGCTCGCGCCGGGATCCGTCCGGGTGCTGATGCACTCGCTCGCCTTCGGCACGCTGCGACCGTTCGTCGCTGCGGACGAGAAGGAAGCGCTCAACCAGCGACAGCTCGAGATGACGCTCGACGTGATGGCCAACTCGCTCGTCTACTGGGCGCAGGACCTGGTGCGTGCCGGGCTGATGGGCAAGGGCGGACGGATCTACGCGATGACCTCGGCGGGCGACCACCTGGTGTGGAAGGCCTACGGCGCGGTCTCGGCCGCCAAGGTGGCGCTCGAGGCGTACGTCCGCCAGCTCGCCGTCGAGCTCGCGCCGCTCGGCGTCACCGCCAACGCGATCAAGGCCGGCGTCACCGACACCCCGGCGCTGCGCAAGATCCCGGGCAACGACGTGATGATCGAAGGCGCCAAGGCGCGCAACCCCGCCGGTCGCCTCACCACCCCGGAAGACGTCGCGCGCTGCCTCGTCGCCCTGTCGGAGCCCGGAACCGACTGGCTCACCGGCAACGTCCTCAACGTCGACGGCGGCGAGGACATCGCCGGGTAGGCGAGACCCTCGACCGTGACCGCGTGCTCGTCGCGGTCAGAACTTCGCCGACGCGCCGCCGCCGCCGAAGTCGCCGCCTTCGCCGTGAAACGCGGGTGGCTCGTCGCTCCGGCGTGGTGCGGGGGTGAAGGCGGCGAGCATCGTCGCCAACTCGAGCCAGTGGCCGTCGCCGCCGCCGCCGAGCGGGCGGTCGGTGAAGCCGGCAAGCGGCCTGCCGTCGGCGCGCGCGAAGGCATGGCGCAGGGCGACTGCCAGGGCGCCGAGCAGCGTGCCGGCGGCGAGCAGGACGAGCCAGAGCGGTCCCACCGAAATCCGCGCGCGCAGCGCCACGCCGCTTGCCAGGAGCCCGAGCGCCCCGAGATCGAGCTCGAGGCGATCGCGCTCTCGGAGGCCGCGCCACACGAGCGCGCCCGGGAGCAGGAAGATCGCTGCCCAGGCGAGCAGCTCGAGCGGCGGTGACAGGACGGAGGCCACCTCGCCCGGAGAGCGTCCCCACGCGATCGCCTTGGCGACCGCCGGCGCCGGATGGACGGCCAGGTAGAGCGCAGCGAGCGCGACGGCGCGGACCTCCTCGGCACGCGCGCGATGAGCCGGGGCGCCGTGCTCCCCACGTGCGAGGCGCCGCGCGGGCATGGCGAGCGCGATCGCCGCCACGATTCCGAGAAGGCGAGCCGGGGCGAAGGTGACGAGGGCGGCCAGGGCGCCGGCCGCGAAGAGTGCCCCGGAGAGCGGCGTTCCCCAGCGCCAGGCGGCGCCCAGCGCCAGGATCGCGACGCTCGCGCCGAGGATGGCGCCGAACGGTCGCCCGCTCGTTCCGCTGGCGTCGAGCAGGACGGCGACTGCAGCGGCAGAGAAGCCCACCGCGAGCGCCACGAGCCCCTCTTCGACGCCGAAACCGCGCAGTCGCGAGGGTCCGTGCCCCCATGCGGCGCCGGCGCCGGAGAGCAGCGCGAGGAGGGCGAGGAGCGCGAAGTGCCGATCGCTGCCGACCGCGCCGAAGAGCGAGACGTCGGTGAGCGCGATGCCGAACCCCCAGACTGCGAGCCCGGTGAGAACGGTGAAGAGAAAGAAGAGCACACGGAACGCCGGGGCGGCGCGACGCCGGTCGTCGGGGAATCGGGCGACGATCGCCGCCGTCGTCGCCGCGTCGGTCGCCCCGTCGGCGCGCCAGCCGGCGACCGAGCGCAGAACCTCGTGGCGCTCGTCGGCGCGTCGCAGCTCGGACCTCATGATGCGGCCTCGCGCTCGAAGCGGCGGTGGACGACGACGAGCACGACGATCGCACCGACCGTCGAGGCGGCGAACCAGAAGCAACCGATCCCTTCGGCGAACGGCAGCGCGAAGAGCAGGCGGGTCATCGCGACGTAGAGCCCGAGAGCGCCGAGCGCGAAGAGCGCACGGCGTCGCCGTCGGAACGCCCAGACGGCGACGCCGCCGCCGAGAATCGCGAGGGCGAGCGTCCAGAGCGGCCAGTTACCGTGGCTGTCGAGGCCGGAAGCGAGTCCCAGGCCGGCGGCGAGGACGGCGAAGAAGGTCGTCGCCGGTTCGAAATGGGCCTTGCGATCGAGCCGTCGCGACAGCAGCCCGAGGACGGCGAAGAGCGCCGCGCAGAGGAGCAGGTTGGCGCGCAGCGAGCCGGTCGCGTGGCTCGAGAAGGCGCGGTCGACCGTGGCCGCTGTCGGGGTGAGCGCGACGCCGCGCCAGGCGGCGAAGGTCGAGAGGGCGAGCGACCAGGCGGCGAGCGAGTCGAAGCGCACCGCGAGCGCTCCGGCGACCAGGCTCACGATCAGCAGATGGGCGGGCCAGTTGGCGCCGAGCGGGGTGTCGTGGACCTCGATCCAGGCGAGCTCGGCGCCGGCGAGGCCGATCGCCAGGAGGACGAGGGCGTCGAGCAGCCAGTCGCTCCGCTCGTCGCGCCCCCAGGTGAAGGCGGGAGCGCGCCGCCAGGCGGCGACGAGCGCCAGTGCGGTAGCGAGCGCCAAGGCGATCGAGACGACGAGCGGACCGATTGCCGCATCGAGCTGGGCAATCAACGCCCCGGCGCCACCGAGCAGCAGCGCCACGGCCAGGCCGGCGAGCGTGCGCAGCTCCGCGCGCACCGAGACCAGGTCCCCCCGCGCCGCCGCCAGCAACGGTGCCGCCCGCTCCGGGCTCAGCAGACCGGCGGAGACCAGCTCGGGGATGGCGCGCGCGGTTTCGGGGGAGCGCATCGTCGGGTCATCCGATCGACGAAGCCCCGTCGCGTCCCGAGGCATCGCCGACGATTGCCGGCAGCTCGGCGAGGTCGGCGATGACGAAGCGTGGGGGCGGGGTGTCGCCGAGAGGGAGTCGGTGCGGGTTGTACCAGCAGGCGTCGAGCCCGGCGGCGGCGGCGCCGGCGATATCGGCGGAGAGGCTGTCGCCGACGACCAGGACGGACTCGCGGGACGGATCGCCCAGTCGGCGCAGCGCCTCGGCGAAGAAGGCCGGGCTCGGCTTGGCGACGCCGATCTCTTCGGAGATCACGACGTCGACGAAATGGCGGCGGATCGGCGAGCGGGCGAAGCGCGAGCGCTGGACCGCGGCGAGGCCGTTGGTGGCGAGCACCATTTGCGTGCGGCCGGCGAGCACGGCGAGGGTCTCCTCGACCTGCGGCAGGAGGTCGACGCCGAGCGCCACCTCGGCGACGTAGCGTGCGGCGACGCGCGCGACGTCGAACGATGGACCGCCGTCGCCGGCGAGGCGCGCGAAGCGCTCGCTGCGCAGCCGCTCGGGTGTCGTCTCGCCGCGTTCGAGCGCCTGCCAGAGCTCGAGGCTGATCGCACGGTAGCGGGCGAGGAGCGCCTCGTCGAGCACGACGCCTTCGAGAGCGAGCGTGCGGGCGAGCGCTTCGCGCTCGCTGCGGGCGAAGTCGAAGAGCGTGCCGTCGGCGTCGAGGACGAGATGGCGATAGGCCATGGTCGATCCCGGGCGCTCAGAGCGCCTGGAGACGGCGCAGGTCGGCGTTGGTGGCGAGGACGACGAGCAGGTCGTCCGGCGCGACGACGTAGTCGGCCCCCGGGCTCACCGTGAGGCGCCCGCTCCGGCGGTCGCGCACGGCGACGACCTGGGCGCCGAAACGGGCGGGCAGGCGCAGCTCGTCGAGCCGTTGCCCGACGAAGGGAGCGGGGGCGGCGAGCTCCTCGACGCCGTGCTCGTCGCCGAGCGGCAGGTACTCGACTAGGCTGCGCGAGGAGAGGCGCATCGCCAGCCGGTGGGCCGACTCCATCTCCGGGAAGACGACCTCGTGGGCCCCGATGAGCGCGAGGAGCTTGCCGTGGTCCGCCGACCCGGCCTTGGCGATGATCCGGCGCGCCCCGAGCTCGCGCAGGTGCAGCACGATGAGCGCCGAGGCCTCGACGTTCTCGCCCAGGCTCACCACGACGGCGTCGTAGTCCTCGCCGAGCCGCAGAGCGACGAGCCGTTCGCGGTCGCGCGCATCGGCCACCACGGCGCGGCTCGACTCGTCGCGCAGCTGCTGGACGTTGGCCGCGTCGATGCTGATGGCCAGCACCTCGTGGCCATGGCGGAACGCCTCGCGCGCCACGTGCGAGCCGAAGCGTCCGAGCCCGATCACCGCAATCCTCGCCATCGTCGCTCTCCTCCTCAGCCGACCATCGCCGGCTCTTCGGGGTGACGCAGGTCCCCGGGCCGTTCGTCGCCGACGAAGACGGCCACCAGCGTCAGCGGCCCCACCCGGCCGACGAACATCAAGGCGCTCAGCACCAGACGCGCCCCCTCGCCGAGCCGCGGCGTCGTTCCGGTCGAGAGCCCCACGGTACCGAGCGCCGAAATCGTCTCGAAGGCCAGGTCGAGGGGCGAGAAGCGGCCCTCGCGCACGCCGGGCGCCTCGAGCAACAGGAGGGCGAAGAGGCCGAGCGCCGCCGCGGCGAACGCCAGACTGGTCAGGGCGAACGCTGTCTGCACGAGATGCGGCGGCAGCGTGCGATGGAAGAGGTTGACGTGCTGCCGGCCGCCGAGGCGCGCGCGGGTGGTCAACGCGAGGATGGCCGCGGTCGTCGTCTTGATGCCACCGGCGCACGACCCGGGCGAGCCGCCGACGAACATCAGGAGCATCAGCAGCAGAAGGCTCGCCGGGGCGAGCGTCGCGAGATCGACGGTGTTGAATCCGGCGGTGCGCGCCGTGACGCTCTGGAAGAGCGACGCCTGGAATCGCTCGCCCGGCGACATGGCGGCGAAGGAGCTCCGGCCCTCGATTCCCCAGAGGGCGAGCGTGCCGCCGACGACGAGGATCGCCGTCATGCTGAGCGCCAGGCGTGCATGCAAGCCGAGGCGGCCGAAGCGCCCGCCGGTGCGTCGCAGGTCGTGCAGCACGAGGAATCCGAGGCCGCCGAGGACGATCAAGGCGATCACCACGAGATTGACCGGCCAGTCGGAGCGCCAGCCGACGAGGTTGTCGGCAAAGAGCGAGAAGCCGGCGTTGCAGAAAGCGCTCACGGCATGGAAGAGGCCGTACCAGACGGCTCGGGTGGGCCCCAGGCTCTCGCGCCACCGCAGCGCCAACAGCAGCGCGCCGATCGCCTCGGCACCGAAGGTCGTCACGAAGACGAGGCGCACGAGCCGGCGCAGGTCGGGGCTGCCGGGGGCGGCGAGCGTCTGTTCGACGAGCGAGAGCTGGCTGATCGCCAGCCGGCCGCCGAGGGTGAAGACGAGCAGCGAGAGCGTCATGATCCCCAGGCCGCCGAGCTGGACGAGCGCGAGGATCACCCCCTGGCCGAACAGGGTGAAGCCGGTGCCGGTGTCGCGCACCGCGAGGCCGGTAACGCAGGCCGCGCTCGTCGCGGTGAAGAGCGCGTCGACAACCGCGATCGGCTGCCCGGCCGGGGTGGAGGCCGGCAACAGCAGGAGGCCGGTACCGACGGCGATCAGCAGGAGGAACGACGAAGCGACCTGATGGTGCGCCGGCATGGCGGCCAGGCGAAAGGCGGAGCGGCGTCGGGCGGCGAGCACGTGCGGCAAGTCTAAGCGGGAAATCGCCGAGCGCGCCCGGTGCGCCCCCGTTCGCGACCGCCGGGGCCCTGCTATTGTCCCGCGGCGACGACGTCGGAAGACCCCGCTCGGCAGCGCGAGGGGGGAGGGGCGCCCGCTTGGCGTCGGAGGAGGTGCGTTGACCTGGACGGACGAGAGGTTGGCGGCGTTGACCGTGGAGGGCGGCTTCCGCCTGCGCGGTCTCGAGACCACGCGGGTCGAGGCGTTCTGCGATGCGGCCTACGCGTTCGCCGTGACCCTGCTCGTGGTGGCCGGCGGCGTGGTGCCGACCAGCTACGCGGCGCTCCTCGATGCGCTGCGGGATGCTCCCGCGTTCCTCGCCAGCTTCGCGGCGATCGTCCTGCTCTGGCTCGCCCACCGGCGTTGGAGCCGGCGCTACGGTCTCGAGGACGGCTGGACCATCCTGCTCAGCCTGGCGATGGTCTTCGTGATGCTCGTCTACGTCTACCCGCTGCGCATGGTCGCCTCGGCGTTCATGGCCTTCGCCAGCGGTGGCCGGCTCCCGTCGAGCTTCGTGATGACGAACCTCGGCGATCTCACCGGGCTCTTCGTCGTCTACGGTCTCGGCTTCGCGCTGCAGACCGCGATGCTCGGGGGGCTCCATTGGCGGGCGGCGCGGGCGCCGGGTCTCCATCTCGACGCGAGCGAGCGCCTGCTGACGGAACAGGCGATCGCCGGCAACGCCGTGATGAGCGCCACCGGCATCGTCTCGGCGCTCGCCGCCGGCGTGCTGCCCGCGCGCCTCGGCGTCTGGGCCGGATTCGTCTACATGTCGCTCGTCGTCACCATGCCGGCGGTGGCGAAGCGCTACGCGCGACGCGCCGGGCGAACGCGCCGCGGCGATTGACCGCGAGGCGTGCCGGTCGTCGGTCGTGCGCTCCCGTCAGTCGCGGGCGCGGGCGAAGCGGGCGACCGCCAGCGTGAGGAGCGTCGCGGCGATGAGCGCGAGCGCGAGCAGTTGGGGTCCGACGTCCGCCGCGCCGACGCCCTTGAGGAAGACGCCACGGACGATCGTCAGGTAGTGGCGCAGCGGGTTGACCAGCGTCATCCACTGGAAGATCTTCGGCATGCTGGAGACGGGGAACATGAACCCGGAGAGCAGCAGCGTCGGCATGAAGATCAGGAAGGACGACAGGAAGGCCTCCTGCTGTGTCGACGAGACGGTCGAGATCAGCAGGCCGAGGCCGAGCGCGCAGAGCAGGAAGAGCAGCGAGGCACCGACGAGCAGCAGGGGATTGCCACGGAACGGCACCTCGAACCAGAGGAGGGCCACCGTGCTGATGAGGCCCAGGTCGACGAGGCCGATGGCGGCGAAGGGGAGCGTCTTGCCGAGGATCAGCTCGTGGGCGCGCAGCGGCGAGACCAGCAACTGCTCGAGCGTCCCGATCTCGCGCTCGCGCACCACGGCGAGCGCGGTCATCAACTGGCAGACGAGCAGCAGCAGGGCGCCGATGACCGCCGGCACGTTGTAATTGCGGCTCTCGAGGTCGGGGTTGTACCAGGCGCGTAGCCGCACGTCGAGCGCCGGCGCGCGACCGAGCGCGGTGCGGGCGAGGGCGAAGGTCGAGACGATGCGCTCGGCGTAGCCCTTGGCGATCGTCGCGGTATTGGAGTTCGTGCCGTCGAACACCAGTTGGACGGTGGCGTGCCCGGCGGCGAGGTCGCGGGAGAAGCCGGCGGGGATCACCAGGCCGGCGATCACCCGTCCGTGGTCGAGCGCGTCGACGAGATCGGCCGGTCGAGACGAGCGCTCGGCGAGGTCGAAGTAGCCGCCGGCGGTGAAGGAGGAGAGCAGCTCCCGGGAAGCCGCGCTGCCGTCCTGGTCGACCAGCATCAGGCGGGTGTGGCGGACGTCGGTCGAGACCGCATAACCCATCACCATCAGTTGCAGGATTGGCGCGACGAAGAGCACGCGCGCCATTCGGGGGTCGCGAAAGACCTGGCGGAGCTCCTTGCGCACCATCTCGAAGGTCCGGCGCAGGGAGAGCGTGAGCGGCGACGCGGTCATCCCTCGAGCTCCTTGTGGAAGCTGCGCACGGCGAGCGTCAGGCCGACGACGGCGAAGAGGACCATGAGGATCGCCTGCGCCGCCAGCACGTCGGGGCCCACCCCCTTGAGGAAGATGCCGCGCGTCACCACCAGGAAGTAGCGTGCCGGCACCAGCAGCGTGATGAACCGCAACGGCGCCGGCATCGTCTCGATGGCGAACATGAAGCCGGAAAGCAGAAAGGCCGGCAGGAAGGTGGCGAGCATCGCCACCTGCGTCGCCAGCATCTGCGAGCGGGTGGCTGCGGAGATGAAGAGGCCGAGGCCGAGCGCACCGGTGAGGAAGAGCAGCGAGAGGCCGCCGAGCAGCCAGACGCTGCCGCGGAAGGGAACGCCGAAGAGCCAGACGCCGAGGGCGCTGCAGACGGTGACGTCGACGAGGCCGATGCCGAGGTAGGGGAGCAGCTTGCCGAGCACGACCTCGAGGCGCGAGACCGGTGTGGCCGCGAGCTGCTCCATCGTGCCGCGCTCCCACTCGCGCGCGATGGTCAGCGAGGTGAGCATCGCGGCGATGATCATCATGATCACCGCCACCAGCCCGGGGACGATCATGTTGCGGCTGGCCAGCTCTTCGTTGAACCAGACGCGGCTCTCGGCGGTGAGCGGCAGGGCGAGCCGCTCGCCCCGCAGCACCACCCGCTGGCCGAAGGTCCGGGCGACCGCCTCCGAGTAGGCCATGGCGATCGTCGCCGTGTTCGCGTCGCTGCCGTCGAGCAGGGCCTGGACCTCGGCGACGCGACCGGCGCCGAGCCGAGCGGCGAATCCCGGCGGCACGACCAGCACGACCTGCGCCGCACCGCGAGCGAAGAGCGCCGGAGCCGCGCTGGCGCTGGCCGGCCGGGCGACCAGGGTGAAGTAGCCGGACGCCAGGAACGCCTCGGTCAGGTCGCGGCTCTCCGGCGTGCGATCCTGGTCCACCACGGCGAGAGCGATGTCGCGCACGTCCCAGGAGATCGCGTAGCCGAAGAAGACGAGCAGCGCGAGCGGCAGGGCAAAGGCGAGCAGCAGGCTCCGCCGGTCGCGCGCGAGCTGGCGCGCCTCCTTGCGGGCAATGGCGGCGAGACGGGTGGCGTCGATCATCGCCCGATCTCGGGAAGTCGAGTGGCCATGCTCAATCCTCGCGAGCTCCGCCGGCACCGGCGACGAGCGAGATGAACACGTCTTCGAGCGAGGGCTCGATGGGCTGCGCGCTCCGCAGCGTCAGGCCGTGTGCGGCGAGCCGGCCGCCGAGCGCACCGAGCGCCGCCTGGGGGTCGCGCACGGTGACGTGGAGGAGCCGCCCGAACAGACCGGCGCGGACCACCTCGGGCTCCTCCTCGAGCGCCGCGAGCGCACCGACGGCGTCGTCGACCGCCAGCTCGAGGAGCGGCTCCTGGGCGGCCCGGCGCAGACCCGCCGGGGAGTCGAGCGCGATCAGCCGCCCGCGGTTCATCAGCGCCAGGCGGTGGCAGTACTCGGCTTCCTCCATGTAGTGGGTGCTGACGAAGACGGTGGTGCCGCCCTCGGCGAGCGAGTAGATGAGGTCCCAGAAGCGGCGGCGCGAGATCGGGTCGACGCCGGAGGTCGGTTCGTCGAGGAAGAGGATCGCCGGCTCGTGCAGAACCGCGCAGCCGAGCGCCAGGCGCTGCTTCCAGCCGAGCGAGAGCTCGCCGGTCAGCCGTCCGCGTTCGCCGGCGAGGCCGGCCATTCCGAGCACCCACTCGGCCCGCGCGGCACGCCGCTCGTCGGCGACGCCGTAAAGGCCGGAGAAGAAGGCGATGTTCTCCTCGACCGTCAGGTCGCCATAGAGCGAGAAGAGCTGCGACATGTAGCCGATCGAGCGCTTCACCGCGGCGCGCTCGCGGGCGACGTCGAAGCCGGCCACCGTGGCGCGCCCGGCGCTCGGCGCGACGAGGCCGGTGAGCATCTTGATCGTCGTCGTCTTGCCGGCGCCGTTCGGTCCGAGAAAGCCGAAGACTTCGCCCTCTCTCACCGTGAAGCTCACGCGGTCGACGGCGAGGAAGTCGCCGAAGCGCTTCGTCAGCTCGCGCACTTCGACGGCGATCGTCGTGCCGCTCATCGTCGTCCTCGCGATCGCGACAGCGTGCGCCGGGTGCGCGGAGCGGGAAGGTGCGGGAGGGAGTTGGACATCCGCGGCTCGGCTTCCTCTCGAGGGCTCAGTGGGCGTGTGCCGGGGCGCCAGCCTCGGCGTGGCCCGGTCCGCGGTGGACCGCCTCCACCACGCCCGCGACGAAGTGCACGTAGTCGACGTAGGCGGCCACGTACTCGCGTCCCTTGTCGACGCTCTCGCCGGCGTGCGCGCGGGCCTCGACGACGCGACGGAAGCGCTCGGCGACAGCGGCGCTGGCGTGTTGCCCGATCTTGGCCGCGAGCTCGTCGACCGACCCGTCGGCGAGCGCGCGATCGGCCATGGCGATCGGTGGCTCGACGGCGCCGGCGGGCTTGAGACCGGTAAACGGCGCTCCCTCGCCGGCGCGATGGACGCGAACCACGGTCTCGAAGAACCAGGTGTCGGCGAGCCCGGCGGCGGCGCCACCGGCGGCACGCACGGCGAGGGCGCGGGTGAAGGCGGCGCGGATCTCGGCCTCGTCGGCCGGCTGCACCCACTTGAGCACCGGCGTCGGGTCGCCTGCCGACAGCGCGGCGCGGGCGTCGACCACGACCGGGCCGTCGAGAGTGTCGCAGTGGGCTCGCGCCGGCGCGGCGGCGAGCGGGAGAGCGAGAGCAAGAAGCGTCAGGACCTGCGAGGAGCGCAGAGGGCGAGCCACCATGGAAGACCTCGGGAAGGGAACGAAGCTGCGGGGATGGATTGACGTGGCGAGGTTCACGCGAGAGCCTCCGCCTCAGCGATGCGAGCGAGGAAGACGTCCTCGAGCGACGGCTCGATCCGGGCGACGTGAGACAGGCCTTCGCCGAGGGAGCGGGCGAGACGCGCCGGCATCTCGGCGGCGGCCTCGTCGCCGACGGTGACATGGAGACGGTCGCCGAAGACCTGGGCGCGCTCGACTCCCGGCAAGGCCTCGATCGCCGCTCGGGCGGCGCGCGGCCGGCTGAGGCGAAGCTCGAAGAGCGCGCCGGAAAAGCTCGCCTGGAGAGCGCGCGGCGTGTCGACGGCGAGCAGCCGCCCGCGGTAGAGGAGCGCCAATCGGTCGAAGCGCTCCGCCTCGTCGAGGTAGGCGGTCGAGACGACGGCGGTCACCCCGTGACCGACCATCTCGTGGACGATGCGCCAGAGGTCGCGGCGCGACACCGGGTCGACTCCGAAGGTCGGCTCGTCGAGCAGCAGCACCCGCGGCTCGTGGACGAGCGCGCAGGACAGGCCGAGCTTCTGCTTCATCCCGCCGGAAAGCGCGCCGGCGAGCCGTTCGCGGAACGGCTCGAGATTGGAGAAGGCGTAGAGCCGGGCGAGGCGCGCGGCGCGTTCGGCGCGCGGCACGCGGTAGAGGTCGGCGTAGAAGTCGAGGTTCTCTTCGACCGTCAGGTCGGTGTAGAGCCCGAAGCGCTGCGACATGTAGGCGAGGTGCGGCTTGACGCGCTCGGGTTCGCGGGCAACCGAGATGCCGTCGACGAGTGCGTCGCCTTCGCTCGGGCGGAGCACGCCGGCGAGCATCCGCAGGGTCGTCGTCTTGCCCGCGCCGTCCGGGCCGACGAGGCCGAAGAGCTCTCCCGGAGCGACGCGGAAATCGAGCCCGGCGACGGCGGTGCGCGCGCCGAAGCGGCGGGCGAGGCCGCGGACCTCGATCGTCGCGGCGCCGCGGAGACGAGCGGCGGTCGCCGCGTCGGAGCTGGCTCCGCTCACTGCGGAGGCGCCCCCGCGGCGACGTCGAGCGTCACGTCGGCCGGCAGGCCGGGCTTGAGCTCGATCTGGGGATCGCCGGTGATCCGCACCTTGACCGCGTAGACCAGTCGCACACGCTCTTCGGCGGTCTGCACGTTCTTCGGGGTGAACTCGGCCTCGCTGGCGATGAAGGAGACCTCGCCGGGGTAGCGCTTGCCCGGGTAGCTGTCGGAGACGATCGACGCCGGGGCGCCGAGGCGGACGGCACCGAGGCGGTTCTCCGGGACATAGATGCGCACCCAACGGTCGTCCGGGTTCATCAGGGTGAGCACCGCGGCGCCGGCGCCGACGATCTCGCCGGGCTCGCGGTGGCGGACGGTGACGACGCCGGCGAAGGGCGCGACGAGTCGGAGGTTGGCGAGCGTCGCGTCGAACGTGGCGAGAGCCGCCTCGGCGGCGGCGAGCTGGGCGCGGGCGGCGTCGACCCGTTCCGGGCGCTGGCCGCGTTCGAGCAGACGGACCTGCTCGCTCGCCTGATCGCGCTGTGCCTTGGCCAGGTCGAGGGCGAAGGTCGCCTTGTCGAGCGCCTCGCGGCTCACCGCGCGTCCGGCGAAGAGCGTCGTCGCGCGCTCGCGGTCCCGCTCGGCGTCCGCCACGCGCTCGGTGGCACCGGCGAGGGCGGCACGTGCCTGCGCCACCTCTTCGCGCCGGAAGCCGGTCGAGAGCTCGGCGAGCTGAGCCTCGGCGGCGGCGACGGACGCGGCCGCCTGGGTGCGTCGGGCTTCCATCTCGGTGGCGTCGAGCCGGGCGAGCAGCTCACCGGCGGCGGCGCGCTCCCCCTCCTTCTTGGTGATCTCGACGATGCGGCCCGGCGCCTGGAAGCCGAGCTGGGCATCGGTCGCTTCGACGGTGCCGGAGGCGACGAGGTCCGAGACGGGAGAGCGCGGCTTGAGGACGAAGGTCCAGATCGCGTAGCCGGCGGCGACGAGGACGAGAATCGGCGGGACGATGCGCTTCGGGCTCATTGCGGACTCTCCAGGTTCTCGGCGAGCCAGGCGGGCGAGATCTCGCCCGTGGCGCGAGCGAGCTCGACCCGCGCGACGCGCGCGGCGCTCGCCGCTTCGGCGAGGGCGGCGCGGGTGCCGGCGAGCTCGGCTTCGGCAGCCAGGTAGTCGACCTGTGTCCCCGAGCCGACCTCGAGGAGCAGCTTCTGGATGCGAGCGACCTCGACCAGGCGAGCTTCGGCTCGGCCGAGCGCGGCGCTGCGGGCGTCGGCGTCGGCGTAGCCGGCGAGCGCACGATCGACCGCTTCGCGGACGTCGAGCTCCGCCTGGGCCAGGCGGGCGCGCGCCTCGTCGATCGCCGTGCCGGCGCGAGCCACCCGGCGGTCGGTGGCCCCGCCGTCCCAGAGCGGCACGCTGAGCGCGAGGCCGACGTTCCATTCGTTGCTGAAGGCGAGGTCGGCGCCGGCGAGCTCCTGCACGGCGCCGGTGGCGCGCAGGTCCGGGAAATAGGCCGTGCGGGCCAGGGCGCGGGCCGCTTCGGCGGCGGCGAGAGCGGCCCGCGCCTGGGCGACTGCCGGGCTCGCCGCGACCGCTTGGCTCTGCAGCGTCTCGCGCGCCGAGGTGGGCGCGTCGGGCGTGCGAAGCGGCGCCAAGGCGGCGACCCGGGTGGCCTCCGGAGGCAGGCCGAGAAGCCGGGCGAGGTCCCGTTCGGCGCTGTCGAGCGCCGTCGCGAGGCGCGCCTCTTCAGCCTCCGCCGAGGCCAGGGCCGCCTCGGCGCGCAGCCGTTCGACCTCGGGAGCGCGGCCCGCGGCGAGGAGCGTCTCGACGCGCGCGAGCTCGGCGCGTACGGCGCCGACTCTCGTCCGCTGGGCCGCGAGCGTCTCCTGGCGAGAGATGGCCCCCGTCCAGGCGGTGGCGATGCGAGCGGCCAGGGTCTGCGCGGCGGTGGACAGTGCGGCCGAGCCGGCGTCGAGCTGGGCCGTGGCCTGGCGCAGTCGCTCGCGACGGGCACCCGAGTCGAAGAGGGTGTAGCTGAGGTTCAGTGTCGCGCCGACGAGGGTGTCGTCGAAGGCGGGGATCTGGCCGGGTCCGAAGCCGTGGATCGGTGTGACTGGCATGACGCCGCGGTACTCGGTGCCGCTCAGCAGCAGGCGCGCGACGGGTCCGTGCGCCGCTCGGGCCTCGCCGATCGCCTCTTGCGCGTCCGCGAGACGGGCACGCGAGACGGCGAGCGTCGGGTGGCTGGCAAGGGCCTGGGTCACCGCGGTCGACAGGCGCAGGGGCTCGGTGGCGTCGGCGGCCTCGGCGGCCTCGGCGGCGGCGGCGGCGAGCAGCGCCGAGGCCGCCGCGAACGCGACGAGCAATCGCCAGTCGCGGAGGTTCGATCGGGTGCTCATCGCTTGCTCTCCTCGAGCCGGTGCGTTCCGCTGGTGAGCGCGTTGACGTAGAAGCGGACGAGCTCCTCGACCTCGTCGTCGCCCGGGGCGAGGTCGGGGTTGGCGCGCGCCTGCATGCCGAGAGCGGCCGGCAGACCGAGAAAGAGGAGCGCATGCCGCGACGGCGCGACGCCGACCGGCGGTTCGAGCTCGGCGAGCACCGTCGTCAGCTGTCCGAGATAGGCGCGCATCACCCGGGCGAGGCGCTCGATCAGTCGCTGGTCACCGCTGGCGAGCCCTTCGGCCATCAACAAGATCGGCAGGCCTTGGGTGGCTCGCAGGAGACCGACGTGGTGGCGCACCATGCGCTCGACTCGCTCGGCTGCCGGGAGGGTGCGATCGGCGGCGATCGCCGAGATCGGCCCGAGCAGACGGCCCTGGAGCGAACCGATCAACCCGAAGAGCAGCTCTTCCTTGTTCGCGAAGTGGCGATAGATCGCCGCCTCGGTGAAGCCGACCCGCTCGGCGACCTTCTTGAGCGTGAGGTTGGCGAGCCCGTGCGCCTGGACGAGCTGAAGAGCCTGCTCGAGGATCTCCGTCTGTCGCGGCGTGGGCTCGAGGGCCAAGGGGGATGGTTGTGAGTTGGTCATCACTTACGTGAGTGAGCATACACTTACCTCTGGGAGAGTCAAGCCCGCGGCCAGAGGATTCGGCGGCGGGAGAGGACGGGAGGAACGCAGAGCCCCTCCGGAGCGATATCCTTCACGGAGAAGCTGGTCGATCCCGATCCTTTTTCGGAGGAATCACATGCCCAATCGCTTTCCGCACGAGGCCGTGCTGCGCGACGGCCGGCGGGTCGTCCTGCGGCCCTTCAAGCAGGGCGACACGCAGGCCCTTTACGAGTTCTTCATGCGCTTGCCGGACGACCTGCGGCGTTTCGCCTGGGACCGCATCGACGATCGTTCGTTGATCGACACCTGGGGCAAGCACCTCGACTACGGGAAGGTCTTCCCGCTGCTGGCGCTCGACGGCAAGCGCGTCGTGGCCGATGCCACCTTGCATCGGCGCTCGCACGGACCGCTGCGCCTCGGTGGTCGCGTCAAGTGGCTGATCGATCCGGAGTACCGCGGCCAGGGGCTCGGCACGTTGCTGATCAACCACTTCATCGACACGGCGCGGGGCAACGGGTTGAAGCATCTCAACTGCATGCTCATCTCCGACCTCGAGGCCGACGCGGTGAAGGTCCTCGCCGAGCTCGGCTTCAGCGAGCACCGTCTCGCCGGTTACGGCACCGACCCCGACGGCAACCCGCACGACATGAGCCACATGGTGCTGGCGCTCTGACGCGGGCGAGCGTCCGCGCTTGACGACGGCCGCCTTCGGGCGGCCGTCGGCGTCTGAGGCGGGGTGACTCGGGGAACAAGCAGGAACCCGGGGGCGGCGCGGGAATGCGCGCGGCGATGCCGTGGGGCGATCTTCGCGGCGAGTGTCCATAGCGCCTGCGACGGGCCTCTCGTAAGCTCTCGGAGCGGCTTCTCTTTTCGACCTTTCGGCCGCTCGGACGAAGGAGACCTCGTGCGCGGCTTCCTGGCGAATCGATGGCGGGAGATCGTCGCCCTCCTGGGGTACGGCTCGCTCACCGCCGTCTACCTGCGATGGCTGCTGGCGCTGGGGCGCGATCACGTCCTCGACCTCGGCGATTCGCTCTTCAACCTGTCGGTCGTCACCTGGGTCGCCGATCGGGTACCCCACGCCCTCGCGGGTGTCTGGGACGCCCCCTGGTTCTTCCCGACGCGGCACGCGCTCGCGCTCTCCGACCACCTGATCGGCGCGGGCGTGGCGATGGCGATCCTCCGGCCGATCGCCGGCGGCGAGATCCCCGCCTACAACCTGATCTTCTTCCTTGCCTTCGCCCTCAGCGGCTGGACCGCCTTTCTGCTCTTCCGCCAGCTCGAGCTCTCACCGCGCGCGGCGTTCTTCGGCGGGGCGATCTGGACCTTTCTGCCCTTTCGTTGGGACGAGGCCAATCACCTGCAGGTCTTGCTCACGGCGTTCGTCCCGCTCCTGCTGCTCTCGTTCCACCGGCTCCTCGCCGAGCCGAACGGGCGTCGCGCGGCGCTTTTCGTGGCCGTCTACGCGCTCCACCTGAGCGGCGGGACCTATCTCGCCGTGATGGCCCATGTGCCGCTCGCCGTGCTGGCGGTGCTCGCCCTGCCCGGTCTCTGGCGCCGGCGCGGTGACCACCGGATCTGGCTCGCGCTGATCCCTGCGGCGCTCGGCTGTGTGGCGGTGGCCGGCGCCCTGCTGCTGCCCTACCGGGATGGGCTCGCCCAGATCCGGAGCGAGGCGGACTACCGCATCTGGGGAGCGACCGCGATCAGTCTGCTGCAGCCGAGCCCGACGAACTGGTACGGCGACATCTTTCCCCCGGTGCTGCTCCGAAGGGAAAACTGCCTCTTCGTCGGCTTCAGCGGGGCGTTCCTGATTCCGGTCGGTCTGTGGGCGTGGGCCCGCGACGGTGCGGCGGGCGCGGCGCCCCGCCGTCGTCTCTCCCGGTTCCTCCTCGGCGCCGTCGGTGCTGGGCTCGTGGCGGCCAGCGTGGTGCTGGGCGACGCCCGAACCTGGCTCGGCCTCCAGCGGGCGAAGGTGCCGTTCGGCACCGTCGGATTGAAGGGCTATGAGCGGCCAGCTCATCTGCTCGTCCTCGGGCTCGCCCTGGGCCTTGCTGCCAGTTGGGAGTCGATCGCCCGAGCCCGGGCTCGCCGGCCCCTCGAGGTCGACCTGCTGCTGGCGAGCGCGGTGGCGCTCCTCTTCGCCTTCCCGGTCGTCTTCACGCACGCGGCGTCGGTCTTGCCGGGGTTCTCCGGCATGCGCGTTCCGGCGCGCTTCTTCGTGTTTGCGTCGCTCGGCATGGCGGCGTTGGCGGCCCGCGGCTACGCGGCCGTGGAGCGTTGGGCAGGCGGGCACCGCTGGGCTCGTGCGCTCCCCGCGCTGCTCGTGGCGCTTCTCGCGCTCGAGGCGGCGCCGCGCGATCTCGGGTCGCAGCCGCTCGCCGCGCGCGACGCCCAGCCGGAGCCGGCGACCTGGTTGCGGCAGCACGACGAAGTCCGGGCGGTGATCTTCCTGCCGCTGCCGCCGTCCTACGAGATCGACCGCGAGATCGCGCGCATGTGGAGCGCGCGCGCCCACGGCCGGGCGATCGCCAACGGCTACAGCGGCACCTTCCCTCCCGAGTACAGACGCCTGCAGAGCGCCTTCTCCAGCCTGCCTCCTGCCGGTGAGCCGGCACTCCTCGCCGCGCAGGGGATCTCTCACCTCGTCATCGACTTCCGGGAGGCGGACGCGAGCGTTCAGTCGCCGCTCTACCACTGGCTCGCCGATCGCGAAGCGGCAGGATGGCTGCGTAACGTCTTCGAGCAGGACGGGCTGTTGATCTACGAGATCGCCGCGAGACCGGGCTGATCGGTGCGGGCTGGCGGAGCGCGCGGTGCGCTCCGGGCGCGGCGAATCGAGCCCACGCCTGCGGGACGGCCGGGGCGACCGGCCGTGGATTGCAGACGAGGTGAGGCGGGCGAGCGAGGTCGCGTCGCCGGTCACCGCCACCAGGTGCCGAGCGCCTTTGGCTCGGAACGAACGGTGACGGGGAAGCCTTGGCGAGCGAGCTCGTCGGCGGCGGCCTGGGCGGCCGCGGGCAGGGCGTCGGCGACCTCGGCAGAGAGGTCGGTGCCGAGCTGGATGTCCTTCGGAACGATCCCGACGAGCAGGACGCGAGGCGGCGCCTCGCCGAAGAAGTCGGCCGAGAGCAGCGCCTCGCGCAGACCGGGATCGTGGGGGGAAAGGCGGGGATTGAGGAGGGGGGCGGCGAGGATCTCCTCGCGCGTGAGACACCGGACGGTGCCCGGCGGCGCCTCGATGCGGAGCGCATCGAAGACGATCAGAGAGTCGTAGCCGCCGATTCGGTGGGCGAGCTCGGGCCCGGGCGTGCCGATGTCGAGCAGCTCGACTTCGGCCGGCAACTCGTACCGCGCCGCGAGGGCGGCGAGGGCCGATGGCCCCACGCCGTCATCGCGCATCAGCACGCTGCCCATCCCGAGCACCAAGGCGCGCATCGCCGCTTTCCCCTCCTCGGCCGCCCCCGCGTCCTCGAAAACCTCAGAGCACCTTCACCCGGGCCGTCTCGTTGCCCTCGGGATCGAAGGCGTGGATGGCGCAGGCGAGGCAAGGATCGAACGAGTGAATGGTGCGCACGACCTCGAGCGGACGCTCGGCGTCGGCCACCGGGTTGCCGACGAGCGACGCTTCGTACGGGCCGATCTGACCCTGGGCGTCACGCGGGCCGGCGTTCCAGGTCGACGGCACGACGGCCTGGTAGTTGGCGATCCGCCCGTCGCGGATGACCACCCAGTGCGACAGCGTGCCGCGCGGCGCTTCGTGGAAGCCGAAGCCCTTGACCTCGCCCTTGGGGAAGACGGGCTGGTTCCAGATCGCCAGATCGCCCTTGCCGATGTTGCCCACCAGCAGGCCCCAGTGCTTGAGGCCGAGCTCGGCGAGCACGGCGCAGCGGATCGCCCGGGCGAGGTGCCGTCCGAGCGTCGAATGCAGCGCCGAGAGGGGGATCTTGGTCTTGGCGATCGAGGAGGCCAGCGCCACCGAGGAGTCGACGTGCTTCTTGATCAGCTCGTGGCCGGAGGCGTAACCGACCAGCACCTGGGCGAGCGGACCGACCTGCATCGGCTTGCCCTCGAAGCGCGGCGCCTTGACCCAGGAGTACTTGCCCTCGTCCTGGAAGTCGGTGTACTTCGGGCGAGGAAGGTCCTCCTCCCACGGGTGCTTCTGCCAGTCGCCCTCGTACCAGGCGTGCGCCACCGACTCCTCGACCTTGGCCTGGAAGAGCGGGTCGTTGAAGCTGGTGATCGGACGGTAGGTCGACAGGTCGCCGCCCATGATGACGCCGCCGGGCAGATCGAACTGCGTCCCCTTGCCGTCGAGCGGCAGATCGGGGACGGCGAGGTAGTTCGTGACGCCGGCGCCGTAGCCAAGCCACTCGGGGTACATCGAGCCGACCGCGATCACGTCGGGCAGGTAGACCTGCTCGACGAAGGCCTTGACCTCGTCGAAGGTGTCCTTGATCGCGTAGAGCTTCTCCATGTTCAGCGTCGCGTCGTTGTCCAGGTTGATGGCGTTGGCCACCCCGCCGACGGCGAGGTTCTGGATGTTCGGCGTCTTGCTGCCCAGGATGGTGACGATCTTGTTGGCCTTGCGCTGATAGTCGAGTGCCTGCAGGTAGTGCGAGACGGCGAGCAGGTTGACTTCCGGCGGCAGGTGCATCGCCGGGTGGCCCCAGTAGCCGTTGGTGAAGATGCCGAGCTGGCCGGAGGCGACGATCGCTTCGAGCTTGGCCTTGACCGCCTCGAGCTCGCGCGTGCTGTTGTGCGGCCAGGGCGAGAGCGACTCGGCGAGCGCCGAGGCCTTCGCCGGGTCGGCCTTGAGCGCCGAGGTGACGTCGACCCAGTCGAGCGCCGACAGGTGGTAGAAGTGGACGATGTGGTCGTGCAGGGCGTGCGCGCAGAGGATCAGGTTGCGGATGTACTGCGCGTTGAGCGGCACTTCGAGCTGAATGGCGTTCTCGACGGCCCGCACCGAGGTGATGGCGTGGACGGTGGTGCAGACGCCGCAGATGCGCTGGGTGAACAGCCAGGCTTCGCGCGGGTCGCGGCCTTCGAGGATCAGCTCGATGCCGCGCCACATCTGGCCCGAGGACCAGGACTTGCGGACCTGCCCACCCTCGACCTCGACGTCGATGCGCAGATGGCCCTCGATGCGCGTGATCGGGTCGACGACGATGCGTTTGGACATGAGGCTCTCTCCTTGCTAGCGGGTGGCCCGCGCCGCGGCGTTCTTCACGCTGCGGCCGGCGAGGATGGGGAAGGTCTTCACGGCCCAGATGTAGAGGGCCAGCTCGGCGGCGACGATGCCGAAAGTGATCGCCAACTCCGGCAGGGCGGGGAAGTAGCGCCAGTGGTTGCCCGGGTTGAAGGCGACCAGGTAGGTGTTGATGCGGTAGCCCGCTCCGCCGAGGATGAGCAGGATTCCGGCCCGGACCTGGATCACCGGGTCGGAACGCCGCGCCTCGGACATCAGAAGGAACGCCGCGGCGAGATGCGTCGCCACCTCGGCGACGAAGAACGCCCCGATCGGCGAGGCGACGAGGCCGAGCTCGCCGGCGATCGCCACCTCGCCGAGACGGAAGACCGCCCAGAAGAGGGCGACCCACATCGCCACCTTGCCGAGCCGGGCGAGCATCGCCGTCTCGCGCGGTCGCCCGAAGGCCTTGGCCGAGAAGGCGGACTCGCAGGCGACGACGCCGTAGCCCATCACCAGGCAGGAGACGAGGAAGAGGAACGGCAGCCAGGGGGTGAACCAGAGTGGGTGAAGCCGCGGACCGGGCAGCAGCATCATCGTGCCGAGAGTCGACTGGTGCATCGTCGGCAGCAGCAGGCCGAGGGCGATGATCCAGACGCCGCCCTTGTCGACGAAGCGCAGCGCCTTGACGGCGAACTCGCGCCGTCCGGCGTGCGTGCCGTCGCGCCACTTCTCCCACAGCGCCGGCGAGAGCTCGACGAGCAGGACGAGGTTGTAGAGCGCCACGCAGAGCGCGACCTCGAGCTGCGGCGAGTGGCTCCACCGCCAGTAGGTCACCGGGATCCGCCAGAGATCCCAGTAGCGGCCGAGGTCGATGCTCACCGCGATGACCGCCAGCCCGTAGCCGAGCAGGCTGGTGAGCACCGCCGGACGGACCAGCGGGTGGTACTCGCCCTTGTTGAGGATGTAGACGAGCAGGGCGACGGCGTAGCCGCCGCAGCCGAGGGCGGTGCCGACGACGACGTCGAAGGCGATCCAGACGCCCCACGGGTAGCCGTCGGTCAGATTGCTGACCGCGCCGATGCCGGCGGTGAAGCGCCAGAGCGCGAACGCGACGCCGATCCCGGCGACGAGCAGGAGCCAGCGGAACGGGCGGGTGAGGATCGGTCCGCCGACCGGGGTGTGAACGACCGCGTGGGTGCTCATTTGCCCGCCTCCTCGGACGCTCCGCCAGCGCGCCGGTTGCGCAACATGACGCCGGCGAGCACCGCGTAGAGAGCCACCGGCGCGGCGAAGCCCTTGTAGAGCCCCTCCTGCACGGTGTAGCAGGTCTGTGGCACGCCGTCGGGTCCGAGCGACGGCAGCCCGAGCTTGTCGAACGGGACGTTGGAGAGGTAGAGCACCTGCGTACCGCCCCCCTCGACCTCGCCGTAGACGCGGTTCTCGAAGTACATGCCGGGGTTGGCGGCGATGCGCCGCTTGGCCTCGGCGAGCAGCTCGTCGCGCTTGCCGGCGATCACCGCTTCGCGCGGACAGACTTCGCAGCAGGCCGAGCCGTGTCCCTTGGGATAGCGCGTGAAGTCGCCGACCTTGACGAGCTGGGCGTCGCCGGCACGGTGGCGGCAGAGCTCGCACTTGACGATCTTCGGGGCGGCCTTGTCGAACTCGAACTTCGGGACGTTGAACGGGCAGGCCATCTGGCAGTAGCGGCAGCCGACGCACCACTTCACGTCATAGCCGACCACGCCGGTGACCGGGTCCTTGGAGAGCGAGTGCAGCATGCAGGCGGCGGCGCAGGCCGGATCGACACAGTGCATGCACTGCGCCTTCATGTAGGAGACCCGCTCGCCTTCCTTGTAGAGCTTGATGATGTTCTTGGTACGCCCGTTGAGGTCCACCGGCTTCTGCCAGAGGCCTTCGTCCCCGGTGTCGGGCTCGAGGTTGTTGGCTTCACGACAGGCCACCACGCAGGTCTTGCAGCCGATGCAGCGCGTGGCATCGTAGAGCATGCCGAGCGCCTCGGGCGGGGCGACCTTCTTCTCGCGCGCGGCGGCGGCGGGCGCCGTTGCGGCGGCGGCCGCCGTCGAAGCGACGGCGAGGGACTTGAGCAACGATCGTCGGTCGGTGGTCGCGGCCATGGCCGGCCTCCTCAAGCCTTGGGCTCGCCGGCGTCGTCGCCGAGCTTCTTGGCGGCCATCCAGGCCGCGCCGACGACCGCGCCGCCGACCAGACCGGCGACGCCGGTGGCGATCGGCGAAATGCCGCCCTGTTCGGCGTGGATCGGCGGATAGGTGTCCGGCGGCGTCGGTCGCTCGATCGGCACGGTGTCGTGGAGCGGGACGCGGAAGCCGATGCGCTGCTCGGTGCAGCCGAAGCAGGGGTGGCCGATGCCGATCGGCCAGGCGCCGACGACTTCGTTGAAGTGGAGTGTCGAGCAGTTGGCGTGCGTCGCCGGGCCCTTGCAGCCGAGCTTGTAGAGGCAGTGGCCGAGGCGGTGGTTCTCGTCACCGTAGGCGAGCGCGAAGCGACCGGCGTCGAAGTGGGCGCGCCGCGGGCAGTGCTCGTGGATCGTCTGGCCGTAGGCGAACTTCGGACGGTTGAGCTCGTCGAGCTCGGGCAGGGTGCCGAGCGTGGCGTACTGGAGGACCGTGCCGAGCAGGTTGTACGGGTTGGCCGGGCAGCCCGGGAGGGTGACGACCGTCTTGCCCTTGAGGATCTCGTGGGCGCCCTTCGCGCCAGTCGGATTCGGGTCGGCGGAGGGGATGCCGCCCCAGGAGGCGCAGGAGCCGATGGCGATGATCGCGCCGGCCTTGGCGGCCGTCTCCTCGAGCATCTCGATGGCGGTCTGGCCGCCGATCTTGCAGTAGATGCCGCCGTCCTTGGTCGGGATCGCGCCTTCGACGATCAGCACGAACTTGCCGGCATTGGCTTCCATCGCGGCGTGCCGGCACTCTTCGGCCAGCTTGCCCGAGGGGACGAGCAGCGTCTCGTGGTAGTCGAGGGAGATGAGGTCGAGGATCAGCTCTTCGAGCGCCGGGTGCGAGGTCCGGAGGAGCGACTCGGTGCAGCCCGTGCACTCCTGGAAGTGCAGCCAGATCACCGACGGCTTCTTGCCGGCCACCGCAGCCTCGGCGAACTGCTCGGCGACCTTGAGCGGCAGGCCGACCGCTGCCGCGGCGATCGTGCAGATGCGGAGGAAGTCTCGTCGGCGGAGCTCGCGGTCGAGCAGGCCGGTCGAGGATCGGGCGAGCGGGATTTCGGGCAGCATGTACACCTCCCAGATTGAACGCGCCGTCGGGAAATGACCGACGATGCGGGAGTCCGCGTGCAGCCTGCCCTCTCGCTCGGACTTCGCTCCTTCCTCGCTCCCCCGCGTGGAAGCCGAAGCTAAAGAGTTGGAGGTGCTTTCTATCGGGATCGAACTGCTCCTGAAACCTCCCCGGGGGTGGGGAGGGGAATGCGAATCCCCTCCCGTCGGGTAGGGGTATGCTGCGCCCTTGCGCGCTAACGTCCGCGCACTTGGCCATGCACGAGTACTCGTTGATCCAAGCGCTTCTCGAACGGGTCGACGCCGCGGCGCGGCAGCACGGAGCGACCCGCGTCGAGCGTTTGCGCGTTCGCGTCGGTGAGCTCGCCGGGGTGGAGCGCGAGCTGCTGGCCTCGGCGTTCGAGCTGGCGCGACTCGGCAGCTGCTGTGCCGCGGCCGAGCTCGAGCTGGTCGACGCGCCGGCTCGCTGGGAGTGCGGCCGCTGCGGGCGCGAGATCCCGCGTGGCGGGGTGCTGCGCTGCGGCGAATGCGGTGCGCCGGCACGGCTGGCCGGAGGCGACGAGATCGTGCTCGAACGGATCGAGATGGAGGTTCCCTGACGATGTGCGACACCTGCGGCTGTGGCGATCCGGAGCTCGTCTCCGTCGATCTCCACGAGAGCATCCTCGCCGGCAATGCGACCCAGGCGGCCCACAACCGCGAGCACTTCGCGGCGAGCGGCATCCTGGCGGTCAACCTGATGGGCTCGCCGGGGTCGGGCAAGACGGCGTTGCTCGAAGCGACAGCTCGCGCCATGCCGGGGCATCGCCTGGCGGCGCTCTCCGGTGACCTCGCCACCGACCACGACGGCGAACGTCTGCGCGCCGCCGGCATTCCGGCCGCCACCATCACCACCGGCTCGGCGTGCCACCTCGATGCCAAGCTGGTGCACCACGCGTTGCATCATCTCGATCTCGGCGGCGCCGACACGCTGGTGGTGGAGAACGTCGGCAATCTCGTCTGCCCGGCGATCTACGACCTGGGTGAGGCGGCAAACGTGGTCGCTCTCTCGGTGACCGAGGGCGAGGACAAGCCGTTGAAGTACCCGGTGATGTTCCGCAAGGCCGACCTCGTGCTGCTCACCAAGGTCGACCTGCTGCCGCACCTGCCGGGGTTCCGGCTCGATGCGCTCGAGGACGCCCTGGCCCGCACCATGCCGCAGGTGCGAATGATCCGCCTGTCGGCGGTGAGCGGCGAGGGGCTGCCGGAGTGGATCGCCTGGCTCGAAGCACGCCGGGCCGCGCTGCCGCCGCCGACCGGTCGCGCGCATCGCCACGACGCGTCGCACGGCACCGCTCACGAGCACTCCTCGCACGACTGACGGGGACCTGGGACGATTCGCCGGAGGCCTGCATGTCCAACGAGCTGCTCCTCCTCATGGCCACCGCCGCGTCGATCGGCGTGGTGCACACGCTCCTCGGCCCGGACCACTACGTTCCGTTCATCGTTCTCGCCAAGGCACGGGGCTGGTCGCTCGCTCGCACCGCGGGCATCACCGTGCTCTGCGGGCTCGGGCACGTGCTCTCGTCCGTCGTCCTCGGCATGGCCGGTATCGCGCTCGGTCTCGCCGTCCACCGGCTCGAGGCGGTGGAATCGACCCGCGGCGAAATCGCCGGCTGGGCGTTGATCGCCCTCGGCGCCGTCTACACCGCCTGGGGGATCAAGAAGGCCTTCTCCGGCGGCCACGGGCACGTCCATCTCGGCAGCGGCCACGCTTCGGTCCACGCGCTGACCCATGCCCACGAGCACGGCGGCAAGGCGGAGGCCGAGGCGGCCCGTCGTGCCCCGGTGACGCCGTGGGCGCTGTTCATCGTCTTCGTCCTGGGGCCCTGCGAGCCGCTGATTCCGATCCTCATGTACCCGGCGGCGGCGCAGAGCGCCTTCGGCATGGTCGCTGTCACCGTCGTCTTCGCGGCGACGACGCTCGCGGCGATGCTCGCCGTCACCCTCGCCGGCGTGAAGGGGCTCGCGCTGCTGCCGGTCCACCACCTCGAGCGTTTCGCCCATGCCCTCGCCGGCGCGGCGATCCTCGCTTGCGGCGTGGCGATCAAGTTTCTCGGGCTCTGACCCGGCGCTCTCGCGATGGGCGATGCCGCGACGCGACCCCGCAGCGAACCGACGAACCTCCGCCCGGACCGCGCGATGACCGGCCGCACCGTGCTGGTGACCGGCGCTGGGTCGGGGATCGGTGCGGCGGCGGCGCGCTGCCTTGCCGCGGCCGGCGCCTCGGTCCTTTGCACCGATCGGGACGACGCCGCGGCGGCGCGCACGGCGGCGGCGCTCCCCCCGGCGATCGACCACCCAGCCCCACGCCGCCTCGACGTGACGAGCGAGACCGAGTGGGAAGCGGCGGTGGGCTCGCTCGCGTCGCTCGACGCGATCGTCCACTCGGCCGGCGTTTCAGCCGCGTCGGCGCTCGACGCGACCTCGCTTGCCGCCTGGCGCGAGCTGCTCGCGGTGAATCTCGACGGCGCCTTCCTCGCCGTCCGTTCGGGGTTCCGGGCGATGAGCGGACGCGGTGGCAGCATCGTGCTCGTCGCCTCGGCTTCGGGACTGCGGGCCGCCTCCGGTGCGGCGGCCTATTCGGTGAGCAAGGCGGCGGTCTGCATGCTGGCCAAGGCGGCCGCCAAGGAGAGCCGCGATCGCGGCCTCGGCGTGCGGGTCAACACCGTCTGCCCGGCGGGCGTCAAGACGCCGCTCTGGGAGGCGATGCCGTTCTTCCGCGAGCTGGTGGCCAAGACCGGCTCGACGGAGGCGGCCTACCGCGAGTTGGCGGGCGGCACGCCCGGCGGGCGTTTCGCCGAGCCCGAGGAGATCGCCCAGGCCATTCTCTACCTCGCTTCCGACACCTCCGCCTTCGTCACCGGCATCGACCTGCCGCTCGACGGCGGCTACCTGCTCTAGACGCGAATTCGTGCTCTCGGCTGGCCGGGTGGCAGGCCTCGGGCGGGTGGCGCGTCCGGCGCTTCTCGCGACACGGCGCGGCGCGTAGAATCCAGCGATCCAACAGGAATCGGCCCCCTGCCTCGGCGAGGGACCTCACTGCCTCAGGCCCGGAAAGGAGCCGCATGAAGCGCCACGCGACCTGGCCGTCCGTCTTCGTCGCCCTCGCTCTGCTCGCCGCCACGAGCAGCCTCGCCGCGGAGACGCCGTCGATCTACCTCACTCGTCCGTCCGACCGGCCGGCGCGCGAGATCGTCCTGGCGCACCTCGCCGCCACGGCGGCCGATGCCGGCCTCTCGCCGGCCGATCTCGCCGACGTCGCGATCACCGACGAGTACCGAGACGCGCACAACGGCGTGACCCACGTCTACCTGCGCCAGCGCGTCCACGGGCTCGAGATCGAGAACGCCGTGCGGAACGCCAACGTCGACGCCCAGGGACGGCTCTTCGGCCTCGGCGGCGCCTTCGTCGCCAACGCGGCCGCGGTGGCCGGGAGCAACGCGCCGCTGCTCTCCGCCGAGGCGGCGATCGCCGCGGCCGCCGCGGATCTCGGGCTGCGCGCCGCAGCTTCGGCAGAGCTCGTCGAGGCTCGAGGGCGGGTTGGAGCAGCGCAGCCTCTACCGGGTCCCCGGGGTCTCGCAGGACGACATCCCGGCGCGGCTCAAGTACTACCTCGACAAGCAGGGTGCCCTGCCCCTCGTCTGGGACCTGGTCATCCGCCCGGTCGAGGGATCCGACTGGTGGAACCTGTGGGTCGATGCGGCGACCG
The DNA here is from genome assembly GCA_016699405.1 of Holophagales bacterium. Lineage (NCBI taxonomy): Bacteria > Pseudomonadati > Acidobacteriota > Holophagae > Holophagales > Holophagales bacterium. The sequence continues at coordinate 1,223,053 of CP064972.1, forward strand.
GCGAGATCGTCGGCAAGGTGAACTGGTCGGCACACGCCACCTACGAGGTCTTCGCCTTCCCCAAGGAGTCGCCGAACGACGGCCCGCGCACCGTCGAGACCGACCCGCACGACCTGCTCGCCTCGCCGTACGGTTGGCACGACACGAACGGTGCGGTCGGCGCGGAGTTCACCGACACGCGCGGCAACAACGTGCAGGCGCAGACCGACCTCGACGCCAACAACGCGTTCGGCGGCTCGGACATCCGGCCGAGCGGCGGTGCCTCGCTCGACTTCCAGCCGGCAATCGACCTCGCCACCCAGGAGCCGGCGGCCTATCGCGAGGCGGCGGTGGTCAGCCTGTTCTACTGGAACAACATCATGCACGACGTCCTCTACCAGTACGGCTTCACCGAGGCGGCCGGCAACTTTCAGCAGAACAACTACGGCCGCGGCGGCAGCGGCAACGACTCGGTGCAGGCCGACGCCCAGGACGGGTCGGGGACGAACAACGCCAACTTCGCGACGCCGCCGGACGGCAGCGCCGGCCGCATGCAGATGTTCGTCTGGACCTCTCCCGGCGAGGTCGTGGTCAACGCGCCGGCCGGGATCGCCGGCACCTACCTCGCCGGCAGCGCCGGCTTCGGACCGGCGCTCACCCTGGCCGGTTTCGCCGGGGACCTGGTCCTGGCCAACGACGGTGACGCGATCCCGGGCGACGCCTGTCCCAACGCGGTCAACACCGTGTGCACGGCGGGAGCGCTTCCCGGGTTGACCGGCAAGATCGCGGTGATCGACCGCGGCAACTGCGAGTTCGGCACCAAGGTCAAGTGTGCGCAGGTCAACGGCGCGATCGCCGCGATCATCGCCAACAACCAGGGCGGCACCGCCGTCATCCCGATGGGCGCCGGGGTCAATGGCGCGACGGTGACCATCCCGTCGCTCATGGTCTCGCAGAACGACGGGGCGCTCATCAAGGGCCAGCTCCCCGCGCCGGGGGTCAACGCGACCCTGCGCCGCGTCACGGTGAATCGCGACAGCGACCTCGATGCCGGGATCATGGCCCACGAGTACGGGCACGGACTCTCCAACCGGCTCACCGGCGGGCCGGCGAACGTCGGCTGCCTCGGCAACGACGAACAGGCGGGCGAGGGCTGGAGCGATTGGATGACCCTCTTCCTCCACGCGCTGCCGTCGGACGGCCCGACCACCGCGCGCCCTGTGGGCACCTACGTGAACTATCAGACCCGTGCGAGTGGGACAGGCATCCGCACCTACCCGTACACGACCGACATGGCGGTCAACCTGCACACCTACGACTCGATCAAGACGGCGGCGATCCCGCACGGGGTGGGCTCGGTGTGGGCCGAGATGCTCTGGGAGATGTACTGGAATCTCGTCCTCGCCCACGGCTGGTCTCCCGACTTCTACCGCGGCAAGGGCGGCAACAACCTCGCCTTCCAATTGGTGATGGACGGCATGAAGCTGCAGCCGTGCTCGCCGGGCTTCGTCGACGGGCGCAACGCCATCCTCCAGGCCGACACCGTGCTCACCGGCGGAGCCAACCAGTGCCGCATCTGGCGCGCGTTCGCCAAGCGGGGGCTCGGCTCGTCGGCCTCGCAGGGCCTGAGCAGCAGCGCGACGGACGGCGTGCAGGCCTTCGACCTGCCGGCCGCCTGCCAGGGTCATTTCTTCGAGGACGGTTTCGAGTTCCACGGCACCTCGCACTGGTCGGGGACGGCGACGGAGTAGGCGACGAGGTCCCCCCCGCGGAGGGCCGCCGGCCGAGCACCCGGCGTCCCCTCCGCGCCGACGCGCGCCGGCCGCGGTATCGTCGCGCCCATGGCCGAGCTCATCGACGCGCCGGTCGTCTTCGAGACGACCGGCGACCCACCGAAACGCATCGAGGAGTTCGTCGGGCGGATCGCCACCGCGACGTCGGCGGTGAGCATTGCGCGGATGACCAGCCCGCCCGGCTGGGGAGAGGTCGGACAGACGCCGGAGTTCGACGAAATCCTGCTGGTGCTCGAGGGCTGCCTCTGCCTCGAGACCCGGCGCGGCACTCTCGAGGCACGCGCCGGGCAGGCCCTGCGTGCCTTCGCCGGCGAGTGGATGCGCTGCTCGACTCGCGAGGGCGCGGTCTACGTGGCGATCTGCCTGCCGGCGTTCTCGCCCACCACGGCCCGCCGCGACGCGTGAGCGAGGAATGAGCGAACCCCACCTCCCGGGCGCGGGCACCCTGCGCGTGCTCGTCGCCTCGGCGAACCCGGTGAAGCGCCGGGCGACGATCGACGGCTTTCGTCGCCTGATTGGCCCCCGCGAGTTGACCGTCGAGGGCGTGGCGGTGCCCTCGGGCGTGGCGCATCAGCCGGTCAGCGACGAGGAGACGCTGCGTGGGGCTCGGCAGCGCGCCGAAGCGCTGCGAGCGCTCGCCCCCGCCGCCGACTTCTGGGTCGGGCTCGAAGGGGGTGTCGAGCGGCACGGCGAGGAGCTCATCGCCTTCGCCTGGGCGGTCGTCTGCTCCCGCGATCGCTGCGGCCGGGCCCGCAGCGCCACCTTCGTGTTGCCCGACGAGATCGCCCGCCTCGTCCTCCACGCGGGGCTCGAGCTCGGCGACGCCGACGATCGCGTCTTCGGCCGCAGCGGCTCGAAGCGCGAGGAGGGCGCAGTCGGTCTGCTCACCGGGGGGGCGATCGACCGCGCCGGTCTCTACGCTCCCGCAGTCTCCCTGGCGCTCGTTCCGTTCCTCCGTCCCGACCTCTATCCGACCCGGGACGACGGGACGAGCGAGGCGTCGTGACCCCGGCGGTGCGCGCGGCCGAGCGCGCGGGAGTGCGCTTCGAGCTCGTCTCCTACGTCCACGACCCGCGTGCCGCCTCCTTCGGTCGAGAGGCGGTCGAAGCCCTGGGGCTCGCCGCCGACGAGGTCTTCAAGACCCTGGTGGCGAGAGTCGACGGCAGACTCATGGTGGCAGTGATCCCGGTGGCCAGCCTGCTCGACCTCAAGGCGCTCGCCGCGGCGGCAGGCGCCAAGCGCGCCGAGATGGCCGAGCCCGCCGAGGTCGAACGCGCCACCGGTTACGTGCTCGGCGGCGTCAGCCCGCTCGGCCAGCGCCGGGCACTGCCGACGATCCTCGACGCGAGCGCGCTCGCGCTCGAACGGCTGTACGTGAGCGCCGGCCGCCGCGGCCTCGAGATCGCCCTTGCGCCGGGCGATCTGCTCGCCCTCACGGGCGGACGAGTGGCGGCGATCGCGCGCCCCTCGGCGCCTTGAGCCGCCGTCGGAGTCGCTCCGCCGACGCGGGCTCGCACTCCGCAGCGGACCGACGACGAGGTCAGGAGAAAGCGTACAGCGCGCCGTTCGGCCTTCGCCTACACTTCGGCGCCAGACGGAATCCGGGAGCTCGCACCGCCCGCTCGACCTCGAGCAGCGCGGAGACAACGGCTGTGCTGACGCGCAGCGAGACCCGGTCCACGCCCGAAGGAGATCGCCATGAAGTCACTCCGCCTGTTCTTTGCCCTCGTCCTGTGCCTCGGCATGGCCGCTTGCGACCAGAAGCCCAAGAGCGCCACCGAACAGGTCCGGGACAAGGTCAACGACGCGCTCGATCGCCGGCCGAACGAGAAGCTGCGCGATGCCGCCGAGGACCTGCATGACGGCGCCAAGGACGTGGCGAAGGAGCTCAAGGACGCCAAGAATGAGGTCGCCAAGGACCTCAAGGCGGCGAAAGACGAGGTGGTCAAGGAAGTGAAGGAAGCCGAGAAGAAGGCGGGGCACTGACGCCCGAGACGACCGCGCTGCGTCGCCCGCCGACACCCTGCCGGCGCCGTCGCGATCGCGTGTCGCGAGCGACGACGTCCTCGCCGAGCGCAGGGCGACCGGGCGGCGGATGGCGGTAGGAATTCGCGATTGAGGCCGAGTCCCTGCGTGGAAGACCCGATCCTCGGCTACGATGCAGGGAGATCGCGGGAAAGCGGCGGTGTCGCATCGGAGCGCTCCGCCTTACGACGAGGAGAGTCGCCATGGCCGGAAGGGCGAGACGCACCACGTTGCGGAGCCGCGCAGGAAAGAAGCTCTACGCCGTGCGGGACAAGGGGGGCAAGTTCAAGGACATCCAGACCTACGAGCGCGCCCACCGTGCGGACCTGAAGAAGAAGAGCGCGGCCGAGAAGGCGGCGGCGGCGAAGGCGAGCGCCAAGCCGGCGGCCAAGAAGGCCACGAAGAAGACCGCCAAGAAGGTGGTCAAGAAGGTTGCGAAGAAGGTCGTGAAGAAGGTCGCGAAAAAGGTCGTGAAGAAGGCGACGAAGAAGGTCGCGAAGAAGAGCCTCAAGCGGGCCCCCAAGAAGGTCGTCAAGAAGACGGCGAAGAAGGCCGTCAAGAAGGTCGTGAGAAAGGCGACGAAGAAGGCCGCCAAGAAGGCGGTGAAGAGGACCGCCAAGCGGGCGGCGAAGTAACCCACCGGCACCGCCTTCTCCCGGCCGGCGGCGTCCGGCGAGCTGCGGCGTGGCGCGAGAGCGAGCCGCCCGCCGCGGTCGCTCGGCGCCCTCGGCTCAGCGGGCCGCGAGGGCTTCGCGCAGGGCGTTGGCGCGCCGACTGTGCGGGTTGCGGGCGAGAGCTCGGGTGAGCTGAGCCTCGGCAGCGTCCCGGTCGACCGCGCCGCGCGCGATCATCCAGCGCTGGTAGTCGGGGTCTTCGGGAAAGAGCGCGTCGAGGCTCTCGCGGGCGATCGTCGCGGCGTGGGCCGGTGTGCGTCGCAGGTGGATCATCGCCACGTCGTCGAAGTAGACGAGCGACCACTCCTCCGGCGGGAAGTAGGTGACGCTCCACGGCTGGCGGACCGTGCCGGTGACTCGACCCGCGCCGTCGACCGTGCGCACCTCGGTGCCGTCCTGCTCGTAGCCGAGCAACGTCGCGCCGATCCGCTCTTCGTCGAGGAGGGGGAACCAGAGACGGCTGTCGAGCACCGCGCTGCCGAGGCGGCGACGGAAGTCGGCGTAGAGGTCGTCGCGGCCGTCGAGAAAGACGCGGTGTGCGGGCCATCGCCGGTAGATCAGGTAGCCGCCGAAGGCGTGGGTATTGAGCAGCTCGCCGCTGGGTTGGAGGCGTTCGAGCGCATCGACGGCGGCGACCGGAAGTCGCCGGTCGTCGATCGAAAAGCCGCGTGGAAACGGCTGCTCGCCGGCGAGGAAGAGCGCGGCGAGCGCGAAGAGGACCGCTGCGACGAGCGCCGGCCGCACGCGGGCGAACACGCGCGTGAGCGCCACGGCGAAAGGCCCGGGCGCGTCGCGCTCGGCGAGGGCGGCGGCGAGGAGCAGCGGCGCGAGGCACCCCCAGAGCCCGAGGTTCCGGACATAGCGGATCGCCAGCGCGGCGAGCGCCGCGAGCGGCAGCAGCGCGGCGAGGTCGGGCCGGCGTCGCCGCGTCAGCAGCGCGGCGGCCGCGAGCGGCAGGGTGGCGAAGAAGAGCCAGTGCGCCGGCCAGCGCGGCCAGGCCCATTCGAGGTTGCGGAAGACCCCCTTCTCGTGCAACGAGGTGAGCGCGAACGGCACCTCCCAGAGGCGCCAGCCGAAGGGGTTGGCGAGGCTCGCTCCGAGCGAGAGAGCGAGGAGGATCCAGGCCTGGCGCGCCGTCGGCCGGCCGAGCCCGGGAGCTTCGGCCCGAGGCGCGGCGAGGCGCGGCTCCAGGGTCCGGCCGAGGGCGAAGAGCGAGAGAACGAGGGCACCGACGACGATTCCGGCATGCAGATTCGCCCACAGCGCGAAGAGCAGCGGGATCCAGAGCAGGCCGCCGAGCCTCGGCGGTGTGTCGCGCCGTCGCAGGAGGGCCACGAGGAGCAGGGCGGTGCAGGCGATCGTGGCGAGCTCGGGCCGCTCGATGAAACGCCAGCGCCCGGCGAGCAGGAACGGAGTGACGAGCGCCGTGGCCGGCACGAGGTCGAGCGCGAGCTCGCGTTGCACGAAACGCACGGCGAGCCAGGCGACGGCGAGCAGCAGCAACGTCTTGGCGAGCACCAGGGCCGCCGTGCCGCCAGCCCGCTCGAGCAGCGCGACAGCGACCTGGAAGAGCCATTCGGGGTTGATGCGCGGCGTCCCGGCGGCGGTGAAGGAGAACTCGTCGACGGACGGCACGGCACCGCGGGCGAGAATCAACCGGCCATAGGCGAGGTGCCACCAGATGTCGAAGTCGCCGATGCGTCGCACGCACCAGGCGACGAGAACCGCACCCAGGCCGAGGTGGACGAGGGCGGAAGAGTCGCGAGTCGTAGGCCGCACGTCGCCGAGGTCTTCTTCGGGTTCGCCTGCACCAATGCCTGATGCGTCGCAGCGCTGCTCAGTAGTCGCTCGTCATGATGAAGAGCGGACGGTTCTCGAAGTTCTCGTACTTCGGGCGCAGGCGGTCCGGCAGGTAGTACTTTTCGACGTCGACCACCTTCTTGCGACTGCTCACCACGTCGATCGGCACGTTGTCGTAGCGACCGCTGCGCACGTTGACCAGACGACCGGCGACGCCGTCGAGCACGAGGTCGAGAGCGAGATTGCCGAACGCCATCGGCACGATCGAGTCGAGCGCGTCCGGGTCACCGCAACGGACGAGGTAGCCGAGTCGCTGGTTGATGACGTTGATCCGTCGCCCCTGGTTGTACTTCGGCGAGAGCTCCTTGAGGTGCTCGGAAACGACGTCGCCGATGCCGCCGAGCTTGCGGTGGCCGTATGCGTCGGCCTCCATGCCGGAGTAGACCATCTCGTCCATGCCGCGCATCTTGGCGCCCTCGCTGACCAGCGCGACGCTGTAGCGGCTCGGGTTCGAGGTGCGGTCGGCGACCAGCAGCTCGCAGAGGCGGTGGACGTCGAACGGGTGCTCGGGGATGACGCAGCGATTCGCCGCGCCGGCCATCGTCGGCAGGAGCGCGGTGAAACCGGCGTAGCGCCCGAAGACCTCGATGACGAGGAAGCGCTCGTGCGAGCCGGCCGAGGTGCGCAGCGCGTGGGTCATCTCGATCGTGCGGGTGACACAGGTGGAAAAGCCGATGCAGTAGTCGGTCCCCGGCACGTCGTTGTCCATCGTCTTGGGGATGGCGATGACCTTGACCCCTTCCTTGTGCAGCCGCACGCCGTAGGAGAGCGTGTCGTCGCCGCCGATCGGGATCAGGAAGTCGATGCCGAGCGCACCGATGTTGGCCAGCACCTCGGGCGTCAGGTCGTTCATCTCGGCGGTGTAGCGCTCGCGCAAGTGGACCGGCACGACGGCCTTCGGCACGTGCGACGGCCGGGTCCGCGAGGTGTGGAGAAAGGTGCCGCCCGTGCGACCGACCTTGTTGACCGTCTCCTCGGTGAGCTCGACGACGCAGTCGGCGTTCCGCTCCGGATTGTCCCGGTCGAGCTCGATCAGCCCGGCCCAGCCGTGGCGGACGCCGAGGACGCGGAACCCCTCGCGCAGGGCGCGCACGGTGATGGCGCGGATGGCGGGGTTGAGACCGGGGACGTCGCCGCCGCCGGTCAGGATGGCGATGGTGCCACGATGCGTGTTGAGGTTGGCCATCTGCGGAGCTCCTCGAGGTTCCTGTCGATCATGGCGCCGGGGACCTGTCGGTAGCCTACCCGAGGGGGCGGGCGGGTGATACGTTCCCCCCGCCCGGCATGGCCGCTCGCCTCGTCCCGTCGCAGCCGCTCCGAGCCTCGGTCGTCGCCGTGGGGCTCGCGTTCGGCGTGTGGCTAGTGGTCGTCGCGCGCCTCCCGGCGGGCGCCTTCTGGATCACCGACGAGGGCAACCGCTGGCTGCAGCTCGAGGCGCTCGCGCGGACCGGCGCACCCGATGTCGGGCGGTTGTGGGACGGCTGGCAGACCGACCCCGACGGGGTCTACTTCCCGACGGCCGGCCATCATTTCCTCCGCCAAGGCCAGCGCGTCGTCTCCTTCTATCCGCCGTATCTCGCGCTCCTGACCTGGCCGGCCGTGCGGTGGCTGGGCGAGACGGCGTTGTACCTCTGGCCGCTCGCCGGCCTGCTGGCCACCGCCGCGCTCTTTCCCTGGCTGGTCGCCGGGCTGGGAGCACGCGCTCGGCTCGCCCTGGTCGCGTCCCTGCCGCTCGTGGCGTCGCCCCTTCTCTTCTACGCCTGCGGCTTCTGGGAGCAACCGCTGGCCACGGCCTTCGGCTCGGGAGCGCTGCTGGCGTTGCTGGCCGCGGTGCGACGGGACCGGGCTCGCGACGCTCTCCTCGGCGGGCTGCTGCTCGGCGCCACCACCTGGCTGCGAGAGGAGGGCTACCTCCTGGCGGCGGCCTGGGGCGTCGGGATGCTCGTCGCCGGCTGGGCGGAGCGGCGACGCACCAGCCGGACGTTGGCCGCGGCAGGCCTCGGCTTTCTCGCCATCGTCGTCCCGCTGTGGATCGTCCAGGCGCGGCTCTGGGGGGCCCCGTTCGGCTTGCACACCGTCGTCTACGCGTCGCTCGACGCCGCGCACTCGCTACGCGGCGAGCTCGGCGATGCGGTCGCCTACCTTTTCGCCTTCGGTGCCAGCCCGAGCCTCGCCGCCCTGCTGATCCTCCTCTTCGGTCCGGCGCTGCTCGTCGGGTCGCTCTGGACTCGGCCCGCCGGTGCGTGGCGCACGGTCGGCCTGACTCTCGCCGCCGGTGGGGCGGTCGTGGCGCTCGTCGTCCTGCTCGCCGACTCCGAGCCGGTGCTGGGGACGCTCCACCGTCAGAGTCTCCTGCCCCACGCTCCCATCCTGGCGCTGGGTGCGCTCTCCTTGCGCCGGCGACTGGCCGACCCGGAGATCGGTCGCCGGATGGTCGGCTGGACGATGGTGCTCTACACCCTCGGTCTCGTCTGGCTGCTCCATCGCGGCGACGTCGGCGTGATCTGGGGCCCGCGTCACTTCCTGCCGGTCCTCCCGGCGCTGCTGGCGCTCGCCGTCCTGGCGGTCGACGACGAGAGGTCCGCGACGCTCACGCCGAACCAGCGCCGGCTGGAGCGGTTGTCGATCGCCGCGCTCCTGCTCGCCGGACTGGTCGTGCAGATCGAGGGGCTGCGTCTGTTGCTGCTCAAGCGCGAGGCCGGCAGCGCCCTCCTCGCCGCGGTGCGGGAGGCGCCGGCGCGAGCGGTGGTGACGGACCAGTACTGGCTTCCCGAAGAGCTGGCGACCCTCTGGGGCGAGAAGACCTTCTTCGCCGTCGACGACGACCGCGGGCTCGAGCAGGTCCTCGAACGGCTCCGCGGCCACGGCGAGGTCGAGGTCCTGGTCCTCCTCTCGGCGGACCATGGTCCGGTGAGCGCCGCGGCGCGGGAGCGTCTCGCTCACCGGGCGATCGCCCGGCGTCTCGTCGGACGGCGGGGCGTCAGCTTCCTCGCCGTCGACGGGCTGTTGGTCCGACTCTCGCCGAAAGGGGCGATCGATGGCGGCTAGTCGCGTTCCGCTGTCCCGAGGCGCTGCCGAGCGCATCGCCAGCCTCGGGCTCCGGCCGCATCCGGAGGGCGGGTTCTATCGTGAGATCCATCGGTCGTCGCGCGCGGTGACCGATGACGCGCGCGGCGTCGTGCGGAGCGCCGTCACGCAGATCTGGTTTCTTCTCGCGGCCAGCGAGGTGAGCCGCTGGCACCGGGCGGCGGGCGACGAGCTCTGGCAGTTCGTCGCCGGCGAGCCGCTCGTCCTCTACCATCTCGACGAGCGCGCCGGGGTCGTCGTCGAGCGGCGACTCGGTCCGCTCCCGGCCGCCGGTGAACCGTCGCCGGAGCTCGCTCCGCTGGCCTGCGTCCCGGGCGGCGAATGGCAGGCGGCGCGTGCTCTCGGCGCCTACGCGCTGGTCACCTGCGTCGTGGCGCCAGGGTTCGAGTTCGACGACTTCGCCTTCGCCGTCGAGCATCCGGAGTCTGCGGCGCGGCTCGTCGCGCTGCGCCCCGATCTCGCCGAGCTGCTCTGATCCGGCCGCGGCCGCGGCCGTGCGGCGACCTCCGGCGAGTCGCGGGCTTCCCTTCGCGCCCGCTTCGCGTCAGGCTTGTTCCGGGACGAGAGCCGGAATGAGACACCCACGCAGAGGCCGGCGCATCCGGCAGACAGCGGCAGTCGCCGGGCTCGCGCTGCTCGTCGGGACGAGCGCGCTGGTCGGGGCGGTGGCGGCCTTCTCGTACCGCAGCGCCACGGGCTCGGGCGACGCGGCGGTGGTGCTCGGGGCGGCGATCTGGGGCAAGCGTCCGTCCCCTGTCTTCGAGGCGCGGATCCGCCACGCGCTCGACCTCTATCGTGCCGGTCGCGTGCGCAAGATCCTCTTCACCGGGGGGGTCGGTGAAGGCGACACCCGCGCCGAGGCGACGGTGGCGCGGGCGTACGCGGTGGCGCGCGGGCTGCCGCCGGAAGACCTGCTCTGCGAGGCAAGCTCCCACAACACGCGGGAGAATCTTCTCGCGGCCCGCGCCGTGCTGCGACGCGAGGGGCTCACGCGGGTGCTGCTGGTCAGCGACCCGATCCACATGCTGCGCGCCGTGACGATGGCCCGCGACCTCGGCATCGAGGCCGAGCCCTCGCCGACGCCGGTGACGCGATTCACCGGTCGCCGGGCCCGGCTCGCCTTCCTGTTGCGCGAGACCTATTTCGTCGGTGCCTACCTCGTGCAGCGCCTGCTCCCGGCCGATCCCGATCCCTGGGGCGGCGGGCGCGATCTTCCCGCCTGTCCCTGAGCGAGGGCGTTGCCGCCAGACCCAGAGGGGCCCCGGTCGCCGCACCTCTCGGCGCCTCTCCGAGAGGTGAGTTCCGGCTCAGCGCACGTCGCGCGGGCGGACGAGGTTCTCGAAGCAGAAGATCTCGTCCCAGCGCTCCTGGGTGACGAGCTGGCGCTCTTCGACGACGATGCGGTGGATCGAGACGCCGCGCTCGAACCCCTCGCGGGCGATCTCCGAGCAGGCCTTGTAGCCGAAGAGCGGGTTGAGCAGGGTGACGATGCCGAGGCTGCCGAGCACCTGGTCGCGGGTGTGCTCGCCGTTGGCGGTGATGCCGACCACGCACTTCTCGCGCAGGGCGTCCACCGCGTTGCCCATGGCGCGGATCGAGGTGAAGAGCGAGAAGGCGATGACCGGCTCCATGACGTTCAACTGGAGCTGGCCGGCCGCCGCCGCCATGGTCACCGTGAGGTCGGCGCCCATGACGTAGAAGGTCGTCTGGTTGACCACCTCGGGGATCACCGGGTTGACCTTGCCGGGCATGATCGACGAGCCGGGCTGGAGCCGTGGCAGGTTGATCTCGCCGAAGCCGGCGCGCGGTCCGGAAGAGAGCAGGCGCAAGTCGTTGCAGATCTTCGTCAGCTTCACCGCGGTGCGCTTGAGCACGCCGGAGAGCTGGACGAAGACGCCGGTGTCCGAGGTGGCCTCGACGAGGTCGTGGGCGAGGACGAGCGGCAGCCCGGTGAGCTCGGCGAGGTAGCGGGTGGCGAGCTCCGGATAGCCCTCCGGGGCGTTGACCGAGGTGCCGATCGCCGTCGCGCCGAGGTTCACCTCGAGCAGCAGGCGGCGCGATTCGGCGACGCGCTGGACCTCCTCGCCGAGCGTGGTGGCGACCCCCTTGAATTCGTCGCCCATCGACATCGGCACGGCGTCCTGCAGATGCGTGCGCCCCATCTTCAGGACGCCGGCGAGCTCCACGCCCTTGGCGGCGAACGCCTCCTGCAGGCGCCGCAGCTTCTCGGCGTAGCGGTCGAGGCGGAAGACCAGGGCGAGGCGCAGGGCCGTCGGGTAGACGTCGTTGGTCGACTGCGAGGCGTTGACGTGGTCGTTCGGGCTGACGGTCGCGTACTCCCCCTTCGGCCGGCCGAGCCGCTCGAGCGCCAGGTTGGCGATCACCTCGTTGACGTTCATGTTGGTCGAGGTTCCGGCGCCGCCCTGGATGAAGTCGACCGGAAACTGCTCGGTGAGCTCGCCGGCAATCAGCCGGTCGCAGCCGTCGACGATCGCCGCGGCGATCTCCGGGGTGAGCGCGCCGAGGTCGCGGTTGGCGAGCGCCGCCGCCTTCTTGACCAGGGCGAGCGCCTTGACCAGGAAGCGCTCGGCGCCCACCGGCACGCCGAGGATGCGGAAGTTCTCGATCCCGCGCAGCGTCTGCACGCCGTAGTAGACGTCGTCCGGCAGCTCGCGCTCGCCGAGGAAATCGCGTTCGATGCGGGGCATGACGCCTCCTGGCCGTGCAGGGGCGCGACGCCCCACGGCGGGTCGAGGACGGCCGATCGCCGGCCGCCTGCGGGTTGTTGGCGGTGGGAGTGTAGCGCCCTAGCGTCCCGGGGCGCCGCGCCGCTTGACGACCGCGCCGTCGGCGAGCGTGCGCAACGCCTGGAACGGGCCGGCGACGATCTCGGTGCCGTCGGCGAGGCCGCCGACCGTCACGTCGAGCCCGCCGATGACGCCGGTGGCGACCGGCACGAAGCGGACGCGCCCGTCGGCCTCGACGGCGAAGACGCCGGAGCGCTCGCCGCCCTCGGGGGCGGGGCGCAGCGTCACCGCCTGCAGCGGAACCACCGTGGCGTCGGCGACCTCCTCGGCGAGGATCGCGGTGTCGCAGGTCATCCCGGGCTTGAGCGCCGGGTCGGGCGTAGTGAGACGCACGACGACGCGGAACTCGCGCGCCGCCGTCGTCGCGCCGGTCGGCGGCAGCGAGCTCGCGCCGATCTCGGTGACGTGGCCGGTGAACTTCCGCCCGGGCAGGGCCTCGAGGGTCACCTCGGCGCTCTTGCCGACGGCGAGCCGGACGACGTCGACCTCGGCCACCTTGACCTCGGCGTCGAGCGACGAGAGGTCGGAGAGGGTCATCAGGATGGTGCCCGGCTGGTTCTGCACGCCGACGACCACCATCTCGCCCTCGCGCACCGAGAGGCGGGTGACGACGCCGTCCATCGGAGCGGTGATCTCGGTCTTCGCCAGGCTGTCGCGGACCCGCGAGAGCTGGGCGCGCCCCTGGGCGACCCGGCGCGTCGCGGCCTCGACGGCGGCGTGGGCGGAGTCGGCGGCGGCGATCGCCTGGTCGAGCTCGGCCTGCGACTGGATCCCCTGGCGCACCAGGGAGCGCGTCCGCTCGAGCGCCTGGCGCGCTTCGACCTCGCGCGCCGCGGCAGCGGCCTGGTCGGCACCGAGGGCGGCGAGCAGCGCTCCGGCGGCCTGCTCGTCGCTCGTCGCCGGCACCGCGTCGAGGCGCGCCAGCACCTGGCCGGCGCGCACCGCGTCGCCCTCCTTGACGAGCAGCTGCACCAGCTTGCCCATGGTGCTCGAGCCGATGTCGGCGTAGCGCGCGGCGACGATCTCACCGGAGGCGGTGACGTAGGAGCGGAAGACCGGCTTGCGCACCGCCTTCTCGACGTCGACCTCGACCGGGCGGGGCCCGCGGTTGCGAAGGAAAGCGGTGGTACCGGCGGCAGCGACGACGAGCAGCAGGACAAGACCCCAGCGGGCGCGACTCATGAGGGGAAAAATCTAGCACGCCGCGGGTGCTAACCTTCGGTGCGATGGCGACCGGCGTCATGGCGGGGCGAGGCTCGCGACAGTTCTGGGAGGCGATCGGCCAGGCCGCGCGCACGGCGCGCGCCCACCCGCTGCGCTCGACGCTCGGCGCCGTGGCGGTGGCCGCGGCGGTGGCGACGCTCGTCCTCGTGCGCACCTCGGTCGACGGCCTGGCGCTCTTTGCCGAGCGCAGCGCGGCCCGCGCCTTCGGCAGCGACACCTTCGTCCTGGCGCAGATCGCCTCGCCGGGGCAGATCAACCGCCGCGAGCTCGAGCGCAAGCTCCAGCGCAACCCGGTCATCGACCGCTCCGACGTGCGCTTCCTCGAGGCCTTCGCCGGCTCGCGGGCGATCTACGCGGCGACCGCCCAGCGCGCCGCCGACGTGGTCGCCGGGCCGCGCAAGGTGGAGAACGCCGCGGTCTCCGGGACGCAGTCGACGCTGCCGGAGATCCGCGACCTGTCGGTCGCCGAGGGGCGCTTCTTCGTCCCCGACGAGGAGCGCCGCGGCGCCCAGGTGGCGGTGCTGGGGCGGGAGATCGCCGACGAGCTCTTCCCGGCCGAAGACCCGCTCGGCAAGACGGTGCGCCTTGCCGGACGTGGCTTCACGGTGGTCGGCGTCCAGGCGCGGCTCGGCACCTCGGGCGGCTTCTCGCTCGACCGCTACGTCTGGATCCCGCTGCTCGCCTTCGAGCGCGCCTACGGCGCCCCGACGACGCTCCAGGTCTCGGCCCGGCCGCCAGCGGCGACGGGGGGCGGCAGCGCGGCGGTGCTGCTCGCCGAGGACCGGGCGCGCGCGACGATGCGGGCCCGACGCCAGCTCGCGCCGGGCGAAGAGGACAACTTCGACGTGCTTTCTCCCGAGGCGGCGCGCACCTTCGTCTTCACCCTCGCCAAGCGGATCGGCAGCGCGGCACCGCTGCTCGGCGCGATGGCGCTGCTCGCGGCGATCGTCGTGGTGGCCAACACGACGCTGGTTTCGGTGGCGCAGCGCACCTTCGAGATCGGCGTGCGGCGAGCGGTCGGTGCGACGCGGCGCGAGATCCTCACCGAGGTGCTCGCCGAGTCGGCGCTCGTCTCGCTCGTCGGCGGGCTTGCCGGGACGGTCGCCGTGGCGCTCGCCGCCAAGGCGCTCGGCGGCGCGCTCGGCTTCCCGCTCGCCGTGTCGCCGCACACCGTGATCGTGGCGCTCGCCCACGCGATGGCCGCCGGGCTCCTCGCCGGCTACTACCCGGCGCGGCGCGCCGCGCGCCTCGACCCGATCCAGGCGCTGCGGGTGGAGAAATGAGGAGCCTCCGCCGCTGGGGGACGATGGCGCTCGAGTCGGGGCGCCTGGCCGCGACGGGGATCCGCGCGCAGCCGCTGCGTTCGTCGCTCGCGGTGATGGGCGTGGTCATCGGCATCGTCACCGTGACGCTCGTCACCTCGGTGCTCGCCGGGGTGCGTGGACAGGTGGCGCTGCTCTTTCGCGAGTTCGGCAGCGACAACATCTTCGCCTACCATCGGCGCGGCGACCCCTACTCGCCGCCGTCGCAGGCCGAGGCGCAGCGGCGCACGCTCGACCCCGCGTGGGCCGAGCCGATCGCCCGGCTCGGCGACGACATCCGCGAGGTCGGCGTGCAGCTCATCGTGCCGACGGTGGTCGGCGGCCGGGCGCTGACCGCGCGCGCCAACGGCGGCGAGGCCGACAAGGCGCTGGTCGAGGGGCTGACGGCGAACTTCTTCGAGGTGACGGGGGCGGAGTTCGAGGCCGGGCGGCCGTTCTCGACGCTCGAGGCGGCGACCGGCGCGCGGGTCGCGGTGATCGGCTCGAACATCGCCCAGGCGCTGTTCGGCCGCGGACAGAGCGTCGGCAAGCGGATCCTCCTCGGCGGCACCGAGTTCTTCGTCGTCGGCGAAGCCGCGCCGCGCAAGGGCGGCTTCTTCGGCGAGAACCGGCAGGACAACGTCATCGCCGTGCCGATCGACACCGCCCGCCGCCTCTACCCGTCGGCCAAGGACACCGTGTTCTACATCCGCGCCGAGCCGGGCCGGCGCGACGCGGCGCGCAGCGAAGCCGAGGCGATCCTGCGCCGCCTGCGCGACCTCGCTCCCGAGCAGGAGAACGACTTCAACCTCTCGACGGCCGACCAGATCATCGCCCAGCTCGACCAGGTCTCGGCGCTGATCGGGCTGGTGACGCTGGCGCTCGCCGCCGTGTCGCTCGGCATCGGCGGCATCGGCATCGCCAACGTGATGATCATCGCGGTGACCGAGCGCACACGCGAGATCGGCGTGCGGCGAGCGATCGGCGCGCCGCGTCGCGAGGTGATGCGGCAGTTCCTGCTCGAGGCGGCGATGCTCTCCCTCGCCGGCGGCGCGCTCGGCGTGCTGGTCGCCTGGGCGATCGGCGCGCTGCTCTTCCTCGTCGCGCCGGCGCTCGCCTCGGTGCCGCCGCTCTGGGTGGTGGTCGGCGGTCTCGCCGCCTCCTTCGCCACCGGGGTCGTCGCCGGCTACGGGCCGGCGCGCCGCGCGGCGGCGCTCGACCCGGTCGAAGCGTTGCGCTACGAGTGAGGGCGAGGCGACGGTGCGCGAGGCCGGCCCGCTCTTCCTCGCGTCGATGGCGCTCGTCGTCGCCGCCAACGTGCTCTACCACTGGGGGCAGAAGTCGGTGCCGGCCGACGTGCCGCTCCTCGCCTCGCTCGCCCAGACCTTCGCCACCGCGCTGCTGCTGACCCTCCTCGCGCTGCCCTGGCTCGCCGGCCCGCTCCCTGCGGCGGGCGTCACCGCCTGGCTGAATTGGAAGAGCATCGCCGTCGGTCTCGCCATCTTCGGCGTCGAGATCGGCTTCCTCCTCGCCTACCGCGCCGGTTGGCCGCTCAACACGGCCGCCTTGACCGCCGGCGCCCTCCTCGCCATCCTCCTCGTCCCCTGCGGCGCTCTCCTCTTCGCCGAACCCTGGTCCCTTGCCAAGACCGCCGGCCTGGCGCTCTGCCTGGCCGGGCTCTGGCTGCTCAACCGGAGCTGACGAGGGAGCGGTGGCGGCGAACGTTGCGACGAGCACCCGCGGCTTGCCGTCCTTCGGCTCGCAGATGAGCCGCTCGGTCGTGCGTCACTCTCGCCTCTGGACGGTGGCGATTCTCGCGCTGATGGCCTTCAACGTCTTTGCCGGGCTGGGCAGTGCGCGGGTGGACGACTCCGACGAGGCGCGCTACGGCGTCTCCAGTCACGAGATGCTGAACGGTGGATCCTGGCTCGTCCCGACCTACGCCGGGAAGTGCGAGACCTGGAACCTCAAGCCGCCGCTCGGCTACTGGATTCAGGCTCTCTCTCTTGCCGCCTTCGGCCAGAGCGCCCTCGCACTGCGCCTGCCTTCGGCCCTTTCCGCGCTCGCCGTGGTCTTCGTGACCATGGAGCTGGCGCGACGCTGGCTCGGGCGTGCCGAAGCGCTCCTCGCCGGAGCGGTCTTGGCGACCGCCTTCGGTTTTCTCGGGCACCACGCGGCGCGCAGCGGTGATCTCGACGCGATGCTCTCGCTCCTGGTGATCGCGGCGATGGCCCGACTCTCCCGGTTCGGCGAGGGACGGTCGCGGGGCCTGGACCTGGGGCTGATCTGCGGAGCGATCTTCCTGCTCAAGAGCTTCGCGGTCCTGCCGGTGCTCGGTGTGGCGGCCGTCTTTCTGGCTGTCCGGGGGGAGCGTCGAGCCTGGCGAGGGCTGGGCATCTCCCTCTTGATTCTCGTTGCCGTCGTGGTGCTCTGGGCGGTGGCCCGCGTTCGCGCGGACGGGTCGGACTTCTTCCTGCGGCAGATGGTCAACGAAGACCTGCTGGCCCGCTCGACCCACTCGATCGATCGCTCGCGGGGCCACAGCCTGACCTACCTCGACAAGCTGCTCGACCGCTTCGCTCCCTGGCCGATCCCACTCGCCGCGGCGGGGA
This sequence comes from Holophagales bacterium, assembly GCA_016699405.1. NCBI lineage: Bacteria > Pseudomonadati > Acidobacteriota > Holophagae > Holophagales > Holophagales bacterium. Next base: position 1,240,415 of record CP064972.1, read on the forward strand.
TGCTCGCGTGGCGCGATCGCCGGGTCCGCCGCACGGGACGGCGCGCCGACAGGGCGCTGGCGCTGCTCGTGCTCTGGGCCGCGATCCCGTTCCTGCTCTTCTCGATCGCTCGAACCCACCATCACTGGTATCTGTTGCCGATCTATCCGGCACTGGCGATGCTCACCGCCGTCTCCTTGCGCTCTCTCGGCCGGCGAGCCGGGACGCGATGGGGACCACCCGCCTTCGTCGTCGCGATCGTCGTCGCGTTGGCGTTCTGCGAGACGCGCGTGCTGCTGCAGTCGCTCGGGCGCGATCGTGCCCCCGAGAGCCAGCGGTTCCTCGCCTCGCTCGGCAGGCTGAAGCAGGAAGAGAGGCAGCCACTCGCGGCGGCCTTCCCGCTCTCGCACTCCGAGCGCTTCCTGCTCGAGGGCGTGGCCGGGTTCCGCGTCCGGGAGATGGGCGACGGCGCCTCGGGAAACGAGCCGCCGGCGGCGACCGCCGAATGGTCGTTGCGATCCCTCTCCTCGCGCGGCGGCGACACCGTCGACTTCTGCAGTGAGGGCTCGACGCTCGCCGCAGGAGAGGGATACCTGCTCTGCTCCGGCTCCGCGGCAGGCGAGCGCGTCTCGCGCCGGGAAATTGCGCCCGCGACCGTTCCAGCCGCCCGAACCAAGTGACCGGTTTCGGCGCGAAGCCGCGAAGCGCGGCTCGGTCTTCAGTGGATCCCCAACCGTTGCGTGGGCCTCGCCGTCTTCCGCGTCGCGCTCGCCGCCCTTCTCTTTGCCGAACGCTGGTCCCGCGCCGAGACCGCCGACCTGGCGCGCTGTCTCGCCGGGGAGTCCGATTGCTGAACTGTGGGGTAGGGCGTAGCGGTGGAGAGGATCCTGGATGTGCGGTGGCGGCGCAGGCTGAGTCCGCTGGTGGTGCTCGCTGTCGGCACCCTTCTTTCCGGCTGCGGACGACTCCCCGGCGAATTCGATTCGCTAGCGCTCGAAGCGCAAGTGGTGGCTTACGAACGCCACTTCGAAGGCGCGCTGATTCCTGGCCCGGTGAGCCGTGCGCGCTCCCGGATTTCCTCCCATGGCTGGCCCGCCGCTGATCTCATGGCGAAGTACATTCGCGGCGAGAGACACGGACTGCCCCTCGAGGAGGCGATCGTGATCGCCAGCTTCGTCCAGTGGCGCGGGTGCTCGCTCAGGGGCTCGGCTGCCCATCTCGCTCTTCTGGACTTGATCGCCAAGGACTCTCTTTCCGCCTCTGAGGAGACCGCCGCAAGAGTCGCGCTGGCGGCTATCGAAGAGAGCCTCAAGGCGAAAGACGGGCTTGACGATCTGGGAAGCGGAGCCTGTGAGACCTCGACTCGAGTGCCCCCACTCTAGTTGACGGCTTCGAGACCGGCGACACGAGCCGATGGCCGGGCCCGAACCAGCCGCTCACGATGAGTGTGCCGGCGACGGAGGAGGCGCGGTTCGACCCGTTCGGGAATCTCACGCGGCTGCGTCACGTGGTCAACAACGGGGTGCCGGAGATCCGCACGCTGACGACGGACCCGCTGAGCAACCGGTTGACCGGCTCGACGGTGGAGTACGACTCCTCAGGCAATCTGACCCGCCAAGAGACGCACCTCTACCGCTACGACGTGTTCGTTCAGGTTGGTCCGTTGGACTTCCCGAGCTGACCCGAGATCTGCACGTCGGTCGGCAGATGGACGTCGGGTGAGTCGCGTCCGCAGCGGCTGAGCCGACGTGCCGTTGTGAACGGGCGACGCCCCCGCATGGCCCCTTCCGGGGCGGCTTGCCGCACCTTGGACCGATAGCAGGTGAATGCTCTGGCGGCCGGGGTCTCCCGGACGAGCGCTCGACCGGGGTTCGGCGGGCGGTCGGGAGAGGGCTGGCCAGCCGGACGCGACCCTGCGAGATGCCCGACGCCAGGAGCCCGTCCATGACCTCTCCGCTTTGCCTCGAACGCTTGACGACTCGAGCGCTGGCCGCTCTTCTCCTCGCCGGCGTGCTCGCCGCTCCGGCGCGCGCGGTGACCTTCTCGGTCTCGAAGACCGCCGACACCAACGACGGCACCTGCAACGCCGACTGCTCGCTGCGGGAGGCGATCGTCGCCGCCAACACGGCGGCAGGCAGCGACACGATCACCTTTGCAGTGGCCGGGACCTTCTCGATCACCGGCACCGCGCTGCCTTCGATCACCAGCCCGCTGGTGATCAACGGCACCTCGGCCCCCGGCTGGACGAGCACGCCGGTCGTACGGATCGACGGCGTGGGGCTCGCCTCCGGCAACGGGCTGACCTTCGCCGCCGGAGCCTCGGCCTCCAGCGTCTACGGCGTGGCGATCACCCGCTTTCCGGGCAACGGCATCCTGATCCAGACCTCCAGCACGGCGGTGACGCGCTCCTATCTCGGGGTGGCGCTCGACGGCACCACCGACGCCGGCAACGGCCTCGCGGGGGTGGTCGTCTCGGCGCTCAACTGCGTGGTCGGCAACACCTCGATCGGCAACGTCATCTCCGGCAACGGCGGCCATGGCATCCAGGTGCTGAGCGGGTCAGACAGCCTGCAGATCCGGGACAATCGCATCGGCACGAACGCGGCTGGCACCGCGGCGCTCCCGAACGACCTCGGCGGGATCCTGGGGTCCGGCAGTGCCGGCGTCGGGGTCGGCGGGACGCTCGCCGGCCAGGGCAATCTCATCTCCGGCAACGGTGGTCTCGGGATCGAGCTCGCCGGCAGCTCCAACCACTGGACGATCGCCGGCAACTCTGTCGGGGTCAACGCCGCCGGGACCTCGGCGTTGGGCAACGCCGGTGGCGGCATCTACCTCGGCACCAGCAGCCACACCGTCGGCGGGGTCTCCGCCGTGGCGAAGAACGTCGTCTCGGCGAACCTCAACTACGGGATCCTCGTCGGCAGCGCCGCCGACGCCGTGTTGATCCTCGGCAACACCCTTGGCACCAACGCTGCCGGAACTGCGGCCATTTCCGGTCAGCCGATCGGCATCCGGGTCCAGGGCACGAATTGCACGATCGGCAGCGTCACCGGCACCGGGCGCAACCTCATCTCGGGCCATACCTGGGACGCGATCTCGCTCGAGGGCACGGCAACGGGATGCGTGGTGATCGCCAACTACGTCGGCCTCGACGCTGCGGGCTCCGCCCCGCTCCCGAACGGCAGCGGGGTGAGTGTCAACGGCAGCGCCAACACCGTGGGTGGCGACACGGCGGGCGAACGCAACGTCATCTCGGGCAACTCCGCCGATGGCGTCGTGTTGCGCGGCACGAACAACAAGGTGATCGGCAACTACATCGGCACCAACCCCGCCGGGACGGCGGCGCTCCCCAACGGCGGCAACGGGATCCGGGTCCTCACCGCGACCAGCGGAGCGATCGGCGGCCTCAACCCCGGCGAAGGCAACGTCCTCTCCGGGAACGTCGCCAACGGCATCTCCTTCGACAGCGACACCAGCGGTCTGACCGTGCAGGGCAACCTGATCGGTGTCGACGCGACCGGACTCCTGGCGCTCGGCAACGCCGGCGGCGTGAAGCTCGATGGCAGCGGTCACACCCTGGGCGGCGCCGTCGCCGCGGCGCGCAACGTCATCTCGGGAAACCCCCAGGGCGGCGTCGCGGTCAGCGGCACGGGGCACGTCATCCGCGGCAACTACATCGGCACCAACGTCACCGGCTCGGCGGCGATCACGGGCAGTACTGCCCACGGCATCCGTGTGCTGGTGGCGAGCGGCATCACCATCGGTGGCAGCGCGGCGGGCGAGGGCAATCTGATCTCCGGCAACGGCTCGGCCGGCATCGCCACCGAGGGAACGAGCTCCACGGTCACCATCAAGGGCAACAAGATCGGCACCAACGCCGCCGGCTCTGCGGCGGTCGCCAACGGCGGCGGCGTTTCGCTCGGCGGCTCCGGGCACCTGCTCGGCGGCGGCTCGGCGGGGGCGCGCAATCTCATCTCGGGCAACGCGGGCGACGGCGTGGACCTGTCCGGTGTCCAGGAGGTCGTGCGCGGCAACTACATCGGGGTGAACGGGGCCGGCACGGCGGCACTCGGCAACGGCGGCTTCGGGATCCGCGGCTACGGCCAGGTCGACGGCGAGATCGGCGGCCCGGCGGCGGCGGACGGCAACGTCATCTCCGGCAACGGGCGGAGCGTGTCGTTCGAGCTCGGGGCCACCGGCAACCGGATGCGCAACAACATCGTCGGCCTCGACGCCACCGGCACCGTCGATCTCGCCGACAGCGGTACCGGCATCGAGCTCGGTTCGCCCGGCAACACGATCGGCGCGCCGGGAGCCGGCAACGTCATCGCCGGCTTCCCCTACAACGGCATCGCCATCACCGGCGCGGTGGCGACCGGCAACGTGATCCAGGGCAACTGGATCGGCACGAATGCGGCGCTGGCCGGAGGTCTCGGCAACTACCAGATCGGGATCTATGTGGACACGGCGAGCGGCAACACGATCGGCGGCCTCGGTGCGGGAGAGGGCAACGTCGTCGCCAACAGTGGCTTCCTCGGCATCTGGGTCGAGCACGGCGAACGCAACGAGATCTCCGGCAACTCGATCTTCGGGAGCGCTCTCCTGGGGATCGACGTCGGCGAGCAGGGCGTGGCGCCGAACGACAGCGGCGACGCCGACGTCGGCGGCAACCGGAGCCAGAACTACCCGCTGATCGCCGCGGCGATGGTGAGTGGCGCGACGACCAGCGTCCAGGGGCGACTGAACAACGAGCCGAACACGCAGTATCGCGTCGAGCTCTTCTCGAGCCCGACCTGCGGCGCGACCGGATTCGGCGAGGGCCGAACCTATCGCGGCGCGACGCTCGTCACCACCGACGCCGTCGGCCTGGGGACGCTCTCGACGATCCTGCCCCTGGCGGTCCCCGACCCGTTCCTGACGGCGACCGTCACCGACCCGCTCGGCAACACCTCGGAGCTCTCGCCCTGCGTCGCGATCGGTGGCGCCAACCCCGGCAAGCTCCAGTTCTACCGCAACGCGGTGCTCTCCTACGAAGGCAATCTGCCGACCGGCGACGCGGTGGTGACCCGCAGCCACGGTCTCTCGGGGACCGTCTCGGTGACCTTCACCAGCAGCGACAACACCGCCGTCGCGGGGCAGGACTACACCGACTCCGACCAGACGCTCACCTTCGCGCCCTGGGAGGTCGTCAAGGTGGTCAAGATCCCGATCCTCTTCGACCCGGCGCCGGAGCCCAGCCCGGAGTTCGCCAACCTGGCGCTCAGCGCGCCGTCCGGTGGCGCCACCCTGGGCGTCGCCTCGTCGTTGCTCTACATCTTCGACAACGACCCGGCCTACCCCGGCATCACGATCGACGACGCCGCCGTCGTCGAAGGCGACAGCGGCCAGACGCTGATGACCTTCAACGTCCACCTCTCGCCGAGCAACCATGCGGTGACCGTCACCTACTTCACCGGACAGGGCACGGCAACGCCTGGCCAGGACTTCCAGTCGAGCGACGGCACGCTGTCGTTCGGCGCCAGCGGTTCGGTGCAGACCCTGCCGGTGCAGGTGGCGGTCTGGGGCGACACCGACGTCGAGGCCGACGAGGTCCTGTGGCTGACGATCACGACAGCGCCCGGAGGTGGCAACTGGGTCGCGTACGACACCGTCGCGGCCGGCAAGATCCTCAACGACGACTCGGGGACCCCGCCGCCGCCGGGTGCGATCTTCGCCGACACCTTCGAGGTCGGCTCGACCGGGCGTTGGTCGGACGCGACGCCCTGAGCTCTCCGGGCCGGCGTGGGGTGCGCGACGGACACGGCGCCGCACTACCCCTGGGGGTGGCGAGCGAGGCACCGCCCGTTCGGGGGATGCCGCAGTGCGGCGAAGGTTGCTAAGCTGAGGTCGCCACGGAATCGCCGACAGGCGTTCTGGGCTGCGCCGGTGACTCGTCGGCGCCCTGCTGTTCGAAGGAGATCGCGATGCGCACCCGCTCCCTGCTCGTTCCGCTCACGCTCGCGCTGGCCGTGACGATGCTCTTCCCCGGGCTCGCCGCGGCGGCCTGGAAGAACCTCGGCTCGACCACCGTCGACTTCGCCGTCAAGCAACAGGAGATCGCCGTCGCCGACACGGTCGGCGTGCGCAACCTGGTCTTCGAGGTGCGCAAAGCCGGGGTGATCTTCGAGGGCGCCTGGCTGCAGTTCGAGGGCGGCGCACGGCTCGACGCGAAGGTGCGCGGCTTCGTCAACCTCGGCGAGCGCTCGGTCGCCTTCACGCTGCCCGAAGGTCAGGGCAAGCTCGAGAAGATCGTCTTCCGCTGCAGCGCGCGCGACGGCTCGGGCCGGCCGGCGGAAGTGACGCTGCTCGGCGCGAAGTAGGCCTCGGCGGCTCAGTTGCAGCTCGCGCGGACGAGCGATCCGCGCACCCGGTCGCCGCTCGGCGCCCGGCAGTCGAGCGTCAGGCGAAGGCTCACCTCGTTGACGCCGTTGGTCCACGAGCCGGTGCGCTCGACCTCGGCGACGAAGGTCTTGCAGCGCGCCGGCCGCAGGACGAGCGAACGGCGCTCGTCGGCCGTCGCCAGGAGCCGCACCACCGGTCCGTCGATCGGGTCGATCACCACGCGCGCCTCGAGGCCGCTCGCGGGATCGACGACTCCCGCTCCGTAGAAGATCCGGTTCTCTCCCGAGTAGCAGGAGCCGGCGCGCAGGGTGCGGGTGCCGAAGGTCGACCCGGTGAGGAGCAGGGCATCTTCGGGGCTCCCGGGTGGGGCGCTGGCACAGCCGGCGAGCGATCCGAGAACGACGGCAAGGGCAAGATCGAGCGCGCGCGTGCAGGTCATTCGAGTCCTCCGGTTGCTTCGCTGCGAGCCACCATCAAATCAAACGACGGGATTCAGGCAAAACGAACGGCGTCGAGCGATGTTCGCTTGTCGGGGCCGGCGGCGTTTCCTCCTTCAGACCAGGACCGCCAACTCTTGCGGGCACTCAGAAGGAGACAACCGTATGTCACGAGCTCGGGGGACAAGCCCCTTCGACCCATGCCGGCGTTCGCTGGCGTCGACGGTCATCGCGATCTCGATTCTCGCCGGCGCCGCGGCGGCGCGAGCCTGGGACCACGTCCCGTTCCACGCCGCCACCGCGTCGGTGCAGCAGGGGGTGCTCGATCGCGGCACCTCTCGCGCCTGTTCGCTCGACACCAACGCCGAGTCCGTCTCGCCGGCGCCGTTCGTCTTCAAGGACAACGACCCCGGGCAGGACCACCTCTACCAGGCGTACGACTACTACAACAACGGCCCGCAGCGCTGCGTGCGCGTGAATCTGCGCTGGACTCACCAGGATTGTGGCGACGCCGAGATCGGCATCGGGCTCTACCTGGGCAGCTTCAATCCGGCCGATCCGCGCCAGAACCTGCTCACTCACTCCTACAAGAACTACTTCGACGTCTCCGGCATCGACTTCAACGACTATCGGCAGAGCCCGGGCTACTACCGCGACGCCTGGGCCGCCTATCACCTCGACGACTCGATGTGGGTCGCCGCGGTGGTGCCGGCGCTGGCGCACGTGGTCGTCGTCCTCGACTCGACGCTCACCCCGGGCTCGAACCTCGACTGCCCGGTCGATCCCGCCACCTCGTCGCTGGTGCTCGAGCCGATCCGCCTGGACACTAACCCCCTGTCGGTGTCCGTCAACGACGTCAGCAACTACGAGTACAACCCTCCGTCGACGCCGACGCTCAAGTTCGGCGTCTCGCTCTCGCGGCAGTTCGATGCTCCGTTCACCGTCCACTTCGCGACCAGCAACGGCACGGCGGTGGCCGGCGTCGACTACACCCCGAACGCGGGCGATCTCACCTTCGCGCCGGGCGAGACGTTCCACTACATCACCGTCAACACGCTGCCGAACGTGATCGACGAGACGCCGCCGGGCGAGAAGACGGTCCATCTCACGCTCTCGGCGCCCAGCTCCCCGTACGTGCAGCTCGCCGACGCGACGGCCGTGGGGAAGATCGTCGACGACGACGACACCGCGGGGCTCTGCGCCATCACCAACGTCGTCGGCGACGGCGACCTGCCGCTCGGCCACGTCGGCCAGCCGTACGGACCGGTCGACCTGCGCGGCTACTCGGCGACCTTCGACCCGACGATGAACTACGGCTGGGCGCAGAACGGCGGGGTGTTACCGCCGGGAGTCGTCCTCGGCACGACGACGGTCGAGGATCCGCCGGGCTCCGGCAACCAGGAGGTGCACGGCCAGCTCTCCGGCACGCCGACGGCGCCGGGCGTCTACTTCTTCAACGTGCTGCTCACGTGTCCGGTCGACGACCCCGATCCGGGCACGCCACCGCCGCAGACCTACGAGCGGCAGTTCCGCATCGAGGTGCTCGACAACGCGCCGCAGGCGATCTTCACCATGCCGGACGTCGCGCACGTCGAGGGCAACGCCGGCACCACGCCGGTCAACATCACGATGAACCTGTCGCAGCCGCTCGACGAGACGCTGCCGCTCGAGGTCCTCCTCTTCGACGGCTCGGCCTCGACGGCGGACAACGACTACGTGCCGCTGCTCCAGGTTCCCCAGCCGACCGAGATCGCCGCGGGCGTGACGCAGGAGTTCTTCAGCCTCGACATCGTCGGCGACACGACGGTGGAGAACGACGAGACCTTCCTCGTCCAGGTGCGCACCGCCGTGAGCCACACGGTGCTCGGCACCGCGACGGTAACGATCCTCAACGACGACGCGCCGCTCTTCGACGTTCCCACCCTCGGCGACTTCGGGCTCGGCGCGCTCGCTCTCGGTCTCGCCGGAGCGGGGCTCCGCACCCTGCGGCGGCGACGCGAGCGGGAACGGCGCGTCTAGGCTGGGGCGAGGGGAGGGCCGGCGAGGGATCCTCCGGAGCGGGTGGCGCTCCCCGCCGCGGGTCCTGTCCGGCCGGCTTCCCATCTCCGTGCTCGCCCGGAATCACCGGCACGGAGTCGGCCGCGATTCTCGATCCGTGCTGCGCGCGGGGACGGGAGCCCTCCGTCCGGCCACCCGCGGCCCACCGCCCGGGAACGACCTGTCGTCCGAACGGGCGGCGGCAGGTCCGGCGAGGGATCCTCCGGAGCGGGTGGCGCGGCTCCGGAGGGGCCCATCGACAACCGGGGGTTGGGCGGGGAGCCTGTCGATGGGACGGCCGGAAAAGCGACGGGCCCGCGGAGGAGGAGCCCTCGACGGACCGGGCGGCGGCGACTCGCCCCCGCCGCGGGTCCTGTCCGGCCGGCGTCCCGTCTCCGTGCTCGCCCGGAATCACCGGCACGGAGTCGGCCGCGATTCTCGATCCGTGCTGCGCGCGGGGACGGGAGCCCTCCGTCCGGCCACCCGCGGCCCGCGGCCCGCCGTGGGTCCTGTCCGGCGGAGGCGACCTGCCCCGCCGCCTCAGCAGATCCGCGGGAGCTGCTCGCCGGAGAGCAGGTCGACGATGCGGGTGCCGCCGATCGAGCTGCGCAGGGTGACGAGGCCGGCGGGGCCGTCGACGACCTCCCCGATGCGCGCGGCGTGGCGGCCGAGCGGATGCTCGCGCCAGAGGGCGAGCGCCTCGTCGGCGGCCTCGCGTGCGACCACGGCGATCGCCTTCCCTTCGTTGGCGACGTAGAGCGGATCGAGGCCGAGGATCTCGCAGGCGCCGCGCACGGCGGGTGGCACCGGGAGTGCGGCCTCCTCGAGCTTCACGCCGACGCCGGCGGCAGTGGCGATTTCGTTGAGCGCCGAGGCGACGCCGCCGCGTGTCGGATCGCGCAGCACGTGAACCTGCTCGCCCAGTCGGTCGAGCAGCGTGCCGACGAGGTCGTGGAGCGGCGCCGAGTCGCTCTCGATCGGGCTCTCGAAATCGAGCCCCTCGCGCACCGACATGATGGCGATGCCGTGCTCGGCGATCCTCCCGGAGACCAGCACGACGTCGCCCGGTCGCGCGCGCCGCGGGTCGATCTCGACGCCAGGCGACACGAGCCCGATCCCCGCGGTGTTGACGTACACGCCGTCGCCCTTGCCGCGGTCGACCACCTTCGTGTCGCCGGTCGCGATCGGCACCCCGACCGCCGCCGCGGCATCGCGCATCGACGCGACGATGCGCGCCAGCGTCTCCATCGACAGACCCTCTTCGAGGATCAGCGCGCAGGAGAGCGCGAGCGGCCGCGCGCCGCACATCGCCAGGTCGTTGACCGTGCCGTGCACGGCGAGCGAGCCGATGTCGCCGCCGGGGAAGAAGAGCGGCCGGACGACGTAGGAGTCGGTGGAGAAGGCGAGGCGGGCGCCGCCGACGGAGAAGACCGCACCGTCGTGCAACGCGGAGAGCATCGGATTGGCGAAGCTCGGCACGAAGAGCTTGTCGATGAGCTGCTGGGTCATCCGTCCGCCGCCGCCGTGCGCCATCTGGACGGTCGGGTAGTCGGCGATCGGCAGCGGGCAGACCGGGCCGTGGGCCAGGTCGCCGCGGGTCTCGTCGTCGCTCACGATGCGAGCCTCCCGTAGCGGTGGTAGGCCGAGCAGGCGCCCTCAGAGGAGACCATCGGCGCGCCGAGCGGTCGCTCCGGCGTGCACTCCTTGCCGAACGCCGGGCATTCGTGCGGCTTCTTGATCCCCTGCAGCACCTCGCCGGCGATGCAGAGCGGCGACTCTTCGGCGGCGATCCCGGAGACCGCGAACTTGCGCTCGGCGTCGTAGGCGAGGAACGCCTCGCGCAGCCGCAGGCCGGAGAGCGGAATCGTGCCGATGCCGCGCCACTTCCGGTCGCAGACCTCGAAGACCTGCCCGACGAGCTGTTGCGCTGGCTTCAAGCCGTCGCGGGTGACCGCGCGGGCGTACTGGTTCTCGACGCCGAAGCGCCCCTCCTCGAGCGCCTTGACCGCCATGTGGATCCCCTGCAGCAGGTCGAGCGGCTCGAAGCCGGTGACGACGATCGGCACCCGGTACTTCGCGGCGATCGGCTCGTACTCCCAGTAGCCCATCACCGCGCAGACGTGGCCGGCGGCGAGGAACGCCTGGACCCGGCAGTCGGGCGAGCCGAGGATCGCCTCCATCGCCGGCGGCACGAGGACGTGCGAGGTGAGGATCGAGAAGTTGGTCAGCCCGAGCTCGCGCGCCTGCCAGACCGCCATCGCGTTGGGCGGTGCGGTGGTCTCGAAGCCGACGGCGAAGAAGACGACCTCGCGATCCGGGTGCTTGCGGGCGAGCTTCACCGCGTCGAGTGGCGAGTAGACCATGCGCACGTCGCCGCCGGCGGACTTGACGGCGAGCAGGTCGGTCGTCGAACCGGGCACGCGCAGCATGTCGCCGAAGGAGGTGAAGATCACTTCGGGGCGCCGGGCGATAGCGAGCGCCCGGTCGATGAGCTCGAGCGGGGTGACGCAGACCGGGCAGCCCGGACCGTGCACCAGACCGATCGCCGGCGGCAGCATGCGGTCGATCCCCGAGCGGATGAGCGTGTGGGTCTGTCCGCCGCAGACCTCCATCAGGTTCCAGGGGTGGCGGGCGTCGCGGTGGAGGGCGGCGAAGAGCTGGCGCGCCTCCTCCTCGCCGCGGTACTCGTCGACGAAGCGCATCGCCTCAGGCCTCCGTCCGCGGTGCGGCGGGAGCGTGAGCCGCCTCGCTGCCGTCACCGGCGGCGAGCTCCTCGAGCTCGCCGAGCTCCTCGAGGTACTTGAAGACCTGTTTGGCCTCTTCCTCGTCGATGCGGCTGATGGCGAAGCCGACGTGCACGACGACCCACTGGCCGACCGCGATGTCGGGGATGTAGGCGAAGCAGACCTCCTTGACCACGCCGGCGAAGTCGACCTTCCCCATCGGGATGCCGATCTCGCTTGGCGTCACCTCGACGACCTGTCCAGGAACTCCGAGGCACATGGGGACGCTCCTTGCGTTCACGACGCCGCGAGGCGCGCGGCGGCGACGGCGATCTGGCCGAGCGCGATGCCGCCGTCATTGGCGGGCACCGCGCGGTGGAGAAGGACGGTGAAGCCGGCAGCGCGCAGCGCCGCGGCGGTCCGCTCGGTGAGGAGTCGGTTCTGGAAGCAGCCGCCGGAGAGCGCCACGCGATCGAGGCCGGCGGCCTTCGCGAGCGAGAGCGCGGCGTCGGCCAAGGTCTGGTGGAACCTCGCGGCGATCCTAGCATCGGCCTCGCCGCGCTCCCGTTCAGCGAGCAGCGCGGCGACGAGCGGTCGCCAGTCCAGTTCCAAGAGCGTCGCGGTCGGCATCTGCCCCGGTGCGAGCCCCGCCGGCGCCGGTCGCTCGACGAGCGGCAGCGGATAGCTGCCGCGCTCGTCGGCGTCGGCGGCGAACTCGAGCGCCATCGCGGATTCTCCTTCGAAGGAGACGACCCCTCCGGGGTCGGGACCGACGCCGAGCAGCGCGGCCACGCCGTCGAAGAGCCGCCCGAGCGACGAAGTCCAGGGGGCGCGCACGCCGTCGCGCAGCATTTTCGCGAAGAGCCGCCGCTCGTTCGCGGAGAACGAGGCGATGGCGGCGAGGTCGGTGCGCTCGCTCGCCTCCTCGCCGACGACTTCGCCAAGCAGCGCGAGCGCGACGCGCCGCGGCTCGTGGACCGCCGCCTCGCCGCCGGCGAGCCGGAACGGGCGCAAGCGGGCGAGGCGGGTGAAACGACCGCCGGCGTGGGCGACGAGCGCTTCGCCCCCCCAGACGGTGCCGTCGCCGCCGAAGCCGGTGCCGTCGAAGGCGAGGCCGAGCGCTGGCCGTTGCTCGCAACTCTCGCCGTGCTCGGCCAGGCAGGAGGCCAGGTGCGCGTGGTGGTGCTGCACGGCGACGAGCGGCAGCTCGCGTGCCGCCCTCCCGGCGCGCGCGAGCACTCCTCCGGCGGCGCGCGCAGCGGCTTGTGCCCAGCGCGTCGTCGGGTAGTCGGGGTGGAGGTCGTGAGCGATCGCCACCGGCTCGGCGGCGTAGAGGTCGAGGAAGTCGAGCGCCACCCGTTCGAAGGCGGCGTGCGCCTCGGGCGTCTCCATGTCGCCGAGGTGCTGGGAGAGGAAGACCTGCGCGCCGATCGAGAGGGCGAGGGTCGCCTTCTGGTGCGCGCCGGTGGCGAGCAGGCAGGGGAGCTCGTGCGCCGCGACGACCGGCAGCGGTGCGTACCCGCGCGCCCGCCGCAGCAGTTGCGGCGCGCCGTCGAGCAGCCAGGCGACACTGTCGTCGACGTGGCGAGCGATCGGTCGGTCGTGCAGCAGGAAGAGATCGGCGATGCCGGCGAGGCGCGTGAGCGCCTCCTCGTCGTCGATGGCGATCGGCTCGTCGGTGAGGTTGCCGCTGGTGGCGACGAGCGGGAAGTCGACCGCGGCGAGCAGCAGGTGATGGAGCGGGCTCGTCGGCAACATGATTCCGACGCGCGGGTTGCCCGGCGCGACGCCGGGGGCGAGCGAGGCCTGCGCCAACCGCTCGAGCAGGACGATCGGCGCCTGCGGCGAGGCGAGGAGCTCCGCCTCGTCGGCGGAGACAGCACAGAGCGCGCGCGCGGCGTCGACGTCGCGCACCATCAGGGCGAGCGGCTTGGCGGGCCGCCGCTTGCGCGCGCGCAGGGTCGCCACCGCGCTCGCGGAGCGTGCATCGCAGAGGAGCTGGAAGCCGCCGATCCCCTTGAGCGCGACGATGCCACCCCGTCCGAGCGCAGCCGCCGCGGTACGGAGCGCTGCATCGCCGGCGACTTCGACGGCATCACGTCGGGGCAGGCGAAGCTGCGGCCCACACGCCGGACAGGCGTTGGGCTGGGCGTGGAAGCGGCGGTCGAGCGGCTCGCGGTATTCGGCGAGGCAGGCAGGGCACATGGTGAAGCCGCGCATCGTCGTCGCCGGCCGGTCGTACGGCAGGCCGAGGACGATCGAGAAGCGCGGTCCGCAGTGCGTGCAGTTGGTGAACGGGTAGCGGTGACGCCGGTTGCCCGGGTCGAGGAGCTCGGCACGACAGGCCGGGCAGGTCGCGAGGTCGGGCAGGACGACAGCGCTCGGTGCCGCATCGCCCGTGCTCGCCACGATGGCGAAGCGCCCGAGCCCGGCCGGCTCGCGCCACTCGGCGGCGATCGACTGGAGCAGCGCCGGGGCCGGCTTCTCGCTCGGCAGCCGGACGAGGAATGCCTCGACCGCCGCTCGCTCGCCCTCGACCTCGAGCTCGACGCCGGCCGACCCGTTGCGCACCCAGCCGCCGAGCGCCAGCTCGTCGGCCAGGCGATAGACGAACGGCCGGAAGCCGACGCCCTGCACCGCGCCGCGGATCGCCAGATGCAGGCGCACGCGGCCGGCGCGGTCGGTCGAATCGACAGGGGCCGAGCTCACGGTCGATTCGGGCGTCTCGGCGGGCATCGTGCGGCGGAGCTTACCGCCGCGCGCCATCGCTCCGCGGCGGGTCCCGCCCACCCGCGCGGGTGGCGGCACCGGAGCGGAGGGCCCGGATAATCGGCGCGTGTCCGCCTCCAGGCGCTGCCCCGGCCGGCTGCTTCTCGACGAGGAGAGCGTGAGCCTCCCGCGATCGCTCGCCCCTCGAGACCTCCGGCACGCGCCGCGAGGCGTTCGCCCGGCTCGCCTCGCTGCTCGGCGTCGCGAGCCTTGCCGCCGGCGGCCTCGGGTTGGCCGGCTGCAGCGAGGCACCGAAAGCCTCGCCGCTCGTCCGCGTGCCGCTCGCTTCGCTCCCGCCGGGTGGCCGCCTGCGCGTGCTCTATCGCGGCGATCCGGTGGAGCTGCGCCGCACCGCCGACGGCGTCGTGGCGCGGTCGCTCCTCTGCACTCATCAAGGCTGCGAAGTGAAATGGCAGGAGGCGATCGGGCGCTACCTCTGCCCCTGCCACCAGAGCACCTACGACGACAACGGCGTGCCGCTCTCCGGTGCGCCCACCCGGCCGCTCGGCAAGGTGCCGGTGCACGTCGAGGGAGGCGAGGCGGTGGTCGGCGAGGAGGAGCGCGGATGAGCCCCGAAAGCCCGGAACCGACCGCTCCCGCCGGGCGCTGGCAGCAACTCGAGCGGATCTTCGTCTGGCTCGTCGCGCTCCACAGCCTCGCCGTCGGCGCGATGCTGCTCTTCGTGCCTGCTTGGTCGGTCGGCTTCGGCGGCTGGCCCGGCGCGACGCCGCTCTTCTTTCCCCGTCAAGCGGGCGCGTTCCACTTCGTCGCCGTGCTCGGGTATCTGCTCGAGTACTTCCGTGGGCGCACGGTGACGCTCCTGGTCGGCACCAAGACGATCGCCTTCGTCTTCCTCCTCACCATGTGGGCGATGGGCGAGCCCGCCTGGTCGGTCCCCTTCTCCGGCCTCGCCGACGGCGCGATGGGCCTCGCGGCCGTCACCCTGCACCGCGCGGCGGAGCGGGAGCGGGGGTCAGCGGCGTAGCACCGGGGGTGCGTGGCCGATCAGGAGAAGACCTCGGCGAGAGGACGCAAGGGCGATGGCCGAGTTTCTGCGATGGCGTGGCCCCTGGGCCAGGTTGTCTCGGCGGACCATTCGCGCCGCGCTGCTGTCGACGTTCGCGTTTTACCTGCTGACGCGGGTCTCCGGGCGATGGGAGCCTCGGTGGTTCTTGCAGCTCAACTGGACCCTCTGTCGGCTCCTCGACCTGCCGATCTCGGCGCTGAACGCGCTACTCCCGGATGGGCTCCAGGCCGGTTTCGCCGGACAGTTTCGCCGCGCCACCTACTGCTTCCCCGGGACTCTCGCTGATGAACGACTCCGTTACCTCGCGGTGGGGATTCCGGCGTGGACGCTGGTTCTCTATGGGTTGGAGGGAGTTTCCCGCCGGGTGCGCCTCGGGTTGAGGCAGAAGGGGCAGGGTGGGAGCGCGGCCGCGACCTAGCTGCAGGCTCCGAACGGCGGCCCGATGCGAGCGGTTTACGCCAGTTGCGGCACCTCGACGCTCCCTGTCCCGCGGACATCCGATGCACTGCACGATGCACCGCGACGGGAGTAGACTGCACGCAGCAACGTCGACGGAGCGGTTACCCTGCTGAGCGAGTCGATGACCAGCAACTCCTCCTCCCCGCACTTGAACCTCGCAGTGCATGTGTGGCCGGTCGCTGCGGTCGCCTTCTTCACGATCTACACGGCCATCCTCATGATGTTGATCGCTGGCTTCGGCCCGCACAGCGGCAGCTGCTTCCGGGTGGGCTGCGCCCTTCCCCAAGCTGCCGAAGCGCAGCCACTTGGAATCGACCCGGGCGCCCTGGAGGTCCGCATCGTTCAAGACGGCAAGGTCTTTGTGGGGCAGGACTGGATTCCGAACGACCAGCTCAGAGGAGTGCTCCGCAATGAGCTCACCAGGAGACCGGAAGGCGGTGTCCTCGTCGGTGCCGACCGCCGCTTGCCATTTTCAGCAGTCGCCCACGTGCTCAGCCTCGTGGCGGAGCTCCGACCACGATCGCTTTCGGTCGTCACCTTGGGCAGTGCCTCGATCCTCGACTTCGAGCTTGCTCGAGGGCGCACCGGGCAGCCGAGGCCGTTGGTCTTGACCCACCTGCCCGGAGAGGTTCGATGAAGCGACGGGTCGTTGCCACCCTCGGAGTCGTTCTTCTTGCAGCTCTTCGTGCCACCGCCGCCGCGGCCGCCGAACGCAGCTTCAGTAGCGCGGTGACGATCGAGCCGTGGAGCAGGCCGGGGGCCTATCGCGCCCTGGCGGAGGTGAAGGACGCTTCGACCCAGGAGTTGCTGGCGGCGCCGCAAACGGTCTTCAGCGCGGGCGACGTGGCAGAGACGAAGACGACTCTCGCGAGCGGCGAGGTGGTGCTGTTTTCGGTCGAAGTCGACGCCGACGGGGCGAACGTCTTCTGCTCGATTGCGATCCGCCGCGGCGAGACGGTCGTTTCCGAACAGAAGGTGCGCATCGTGTTGGCGAAACGCGGCTGATGGCGCGTCGCCGCCTGCCCTCCGTTGACCCCCGCAGGAGATCTCCCGAGATGATCGTGCGAGCGCCGTCTCCGATCAAGCCGGTCGACCTTCCGGTCTTCGAACGCCTGGTGGTCTGGATGCTCGGCGGTTTCGGCGCCATCGCCGCGACCCTCGCCGGCTTGGCGGCGTACGCGCTCTGGGGCGGCCTCGGGAGGCCGCCGGAGCGCGCGTCGGCGATGCTTGCCGCCTTCCTCGCCGCGGCGCTGCTCTTTTTCGGCGTCGCCCTCTTCCGCCTGCGTCAACTCCGCCACGGCTCCACGACCCTCTGGTCGACGAGCGTGTGCCAGGGGCTCGGCGTGCTCGCACTCGCCGGCGGGATGCTTGCCGTGCGACTCGACGCCGCGGAGGGCCTCCTCCTACAGACGCGCGACGTCGCGGTCGCCCTCGTCGCCGCGATCCTCTTCTTCCGCGCCGCCGCGTTCCTGCGCGGCCTCGCGACCGCGCGAGACGCTTCGCGAGCCTAGCCCGGATTTCTCACCCCGTTCCGTCGCGAGGCGGCGCAGATGGCTGTGGCTGCAAGGCGCCGCGACCGAGGCCGGCGCAGGCGTACTGGGCAGTACGTCGAGCCGGCCGACCGAGCGCAACGCTGCAGACGCGGCCAGATGCGACGCCGCAGCAGGAGCGGGGTGAGAAATGCGGGCTAGGACCCTTGCCGAGCGGCTGAGTCCGACGACGAGGTCGCCGGCCAACAGCTTGCCCGTCCAGGTGGCGAATCGCGCGAGCTGACCCGCGCGATTGCGAGGCGCGAGCGTCGCCGCGAAACGCTCGTGGCCGGGAGTAGGATGGCCCGCAGCGTCACGCAACGAACGACAGGGGATCCTCGACATGCCCCATCCGGCTTCGCTGGTCAGCCGCGGCTTTCAGTCCTTCATGACCGACGCCCCGAACCACGCCCAGGCGTGGGCCACCCTGGTGCAGGGTCTGGCGGGCGCGAGCGCTCTCGACAAGAAGACGGCGGCGTTGGCGTATCTGGCCGTTCTCGCCGCCCTGCGCCTGGAGAGCGGTGTGCCCTTCCACGTCCAGGTGGCGAAACAGTTGGGTGCTTCGAGAGACGAGATCGTCAGCGCCGTCCTCGTCGGGTTGCCGGCGGCGGGCCACGGCGTGACCCAGGTCCTGCCCGGCGCGCTCGAGGCGTACGACAGCCCATGAGCGGGGGCGCTCGACGCGTGGCGGAATGGGACGAGGTGCCGAGGCGATCTCGCCGGGCATCTCGTGGTCTTCGCTCCCCCGCGGACCGTTCCGGAAGGGGAGCGTGACGCGATCCGCCCGCCAGGCGAGTTCCCTCGTGATCCGACTCCCGTCGACCATCCCTCGGCACCCAGGAGGCTCGCGATGAACGTCGAAGCACGAGTCACCATCCACGGCTCCAGGTCGGCAACCTGGGCGGTGATCTGCGACATCGAGCACGCCGCGGAGACGATTCGCGGAATCGAGCGGATCGAGATCCTCGAGCGACCGGCAAACGGGCTCGTCGGACTGAGGTGGCGTGAGACCCGCGTCCTTTTCGGCAAGCCCGCCACGGCGGAGAAGTGGATCACCGAGGCCGCGGAGGGGGAGTTCTACGCCACACGAGCCGACGAGCAGGGGTTTGTCTATCGATCGATCCTGCGGATCTCGGAGAGCGACGGCGCGCTCCAACTGGTCAGCACGCACCTGTCTGAACCGCACGGATTCGCGGCGCGGCTCCTGGCGATCCCGATGGGGCTGCTGTTCCGGGGCGTGGCGAGAAAGGCCCTTCTGCAGGACTTGAACGACCTCAAGGCCGCCGTCGAGCGGAGATGATCGCCGGAGCCGGGTTGCTGCCGCGTCGCCCGAGCCGGATCTCCTCCCCGGCTTCGTCGAGACGGCTTGCGACCTCGACTCTCAGCGGAGGATGCTGTCCCTCCCCTTCGCCTTCCGCGCCGCCGCCAGGGGCGAGCGAGCGGAGCGAGAGGTGAGGTGGGAGGTAGCCGGAAGCGAAGCGAGGAGGACGAGGTGAACCAGCCGTGACGAACGAATCCGATTCGATCGCAGCGCGCGCCGCGGCGCCCTGGGTGCGCCTCGACGACGGGGCGACGCTCGGCCAGCGAGGGTCCGAAGGCGGCGTCATCTTGCTCGACGACGAGCATCCCGCCGGTGCGCGGATCACCCTCGAGGCGACCGGCTACCCGCCGTTCGCCATCACCTGCGGCGTCTATGGCTCGATGGTGCACACCCGCTTCCTCGGCACCGAGGAAGGAGCGCGCCGCGAGGTGGAGGCGATGAAGCCGCGCCTCGCGCTCCTGGCCGCCTCGGTGCCGTATGTCGACGAGCCGGACGCCGAGCGTCGTGCGCGCGAGGTCGCCGAGGCGTGCTCACGTTTCGCCGAGGAGTTTCCCTAGCGGTTCAACGATGGCACCGACACAACGGAGGGGACCCATGTCGAAACTACGCGTCGAGAGCCTCACCATCTCGCTCGACGGCTTCGCCGCCGGCCCGCGCCAGGACTTCGAACATCCGCTCGGCGTCGGCGGCGAAGCGCTCCACGGTTGGGCGCTCGCGACGCGGACCTTTCAGCGGAAGGTCCTCGGCAACGACGGCGGCGAGACCGGCGTCGACGACGACATCGCCGCGCGCGGCTTCCGCAACGTCGGCGCCTGGATCCTCGGCCGGAACATGTTCGGGCCGGTCCGGGGTCCCTGGCCGGACGAGAGCTGGCGCGGCTGGTGGGGCGAGAACCCCGTCTATCACGTGCCGGTCTTCGTGTTGACCCACCATCCGCGCCCGCCGCTGGTGATGGAGGGCGGGACGACCTTCCATTTCGTCAACGAGGGGATCCACGTCGCCCTCGCGGCGGCGCGGGAGGCCGCGCGCGGCGCCGACGTGCGGCTCGGCGGCGGGGCGAACACCATCCAGCAGTACCTGCGCGAACGGCTGGTCGACGAGATGCACGTCGCCATCTCGCCCGTCGTCCTCGGCTCGGGCGAGCGTCTCTTCGACGGCGTCGACTTGCGTGCCCTGGGCTACGCCTGCACCGAGCACCTCCCCTCGGCCCGGGCGACCCACGTGGTCTTCAAGCGGCAGTGAGGGGGCGGACGCGAATCCGGCGGTCACCCACTCCACCGGGGTGGACGCCGTGAGCAACGTCCCCCCCGCGCGGGAACGGGGAGATTCTCCTGCCGTGCGCGGCGTCGCCGCGGCAGGCTCCCGTGGCGGCACGAATAGATCCGCCGAGGAGCTGGGCTCCCGCCAGCGCACCGGGGCTCCAGTTCGATGGCGAGGTCGTCGATGTCGATGACCGCGCTCGTCTGGCTCGTCACGGCCGGGGTGCTGGTCCACAACGCCGAAGAGGCGATGGCCCTGCCGGCCTGGTCGGCAAGCGCCGGGAGATGGCATCGGCCGGTGGGCGCCGGCGAGTTCCGCGTCGCGGTCGCCGCCCTCTCGGCCCTGCTCGTCGCTCTCGCCGGAGGCGCCTCGTTTGCCGGCCCACGAAGCCTCGCCGCCACGCTCTTCGCCGGCTACGTCAGCGCGATGCTCGCCAACGTCCTCGTGCCGCACCTGCTTGCCACGATCGCCATGCGCCGCCCGATGCCCGGTACCGCGACGGCGGTGGCGCTCAACCTGCCGCTCGGCGTCTGGTTTCTCCGCCGCGCTCTCGCCGAGGGCTACGTCGACGGCCCGACCCTCGCCTGGGCGGCGCCGCTCTCCGCGCTCTCGCTCGTCCTCTCGATCCCCCTCCTCTTCGCCCTCGGCCGGCGCGTCGTCGCCCCGCGCCGGTAGCGCACCCGACTCGCGCTCGCCTGGGCTACGCTCTTGGTGTGACCGATTCCAACGTGCCGACCGGGAGCTCGATTCTCGGACTTGCGACACCGATTCAGGTGGAGCTCTCGTTCACCCCGGGGATCGTCCGCCGCGCAACCCTCGCCTACCTTCGTCGCGGGCTCGGTCTGGGCGGCGCCGTCGGCCTCCTCGCGGTGGTCGGTGCGGCCGCTCTCCTGGTGGCCCTCCGGCCGGGCTCCTGGCTGTCGGGCGTAGCGACCGGCGCGGCCCTCGTGCTAGCGCTCCTCGTCGTCGGCCTCTACCTGCTCCACTACCGTCGCGGCATAGCGAAGCTTCGTCGTACCGGTTCCCGCCCGGTGCAGCTCGAGCTCTCCGACACGGAGCTGCGCGTCACCTCCGAAGGGGGCTCCTTAGCGACCCCCTGGTCGACCTTCGAAGAGCTGTGGCAGTTTCCCGATCTCTGGCTCCTCATCCTCGGCCGTGGCCAGTTCATGACCCTGCCCCTCGCCGGCCTGAGCCGCGAAGCGCGCGAGCTGCTGGCAAAGCGCGTGCCCACCGGAGGGCGCAGTGCAACTTGAGAGAGTCGTTCGCTCAACGGGCGAGCGCCCGGCCGAGGCGCGAGGAGCGACATCGCGGACACGCGGTTCTTCGAAGGGGCTCATCGTCTCTGATCCCGACGAACGCTCTCGCAGAGCGCACGGCGGGGGAGCTTTCAAGATGAGCAGGCGGCTCGCAAGCTCGCTTGCCGGGCTCCTGGTGGCGGGGGTCGCGACGAGCGGCTTGGCAGGCCTCGCCGCTGCCGCGAACGACGACCCCGATCCCTGGGTGACGGTGGGCTTCGTCATCGTTCGCTCGACGACCGACTACCGTGAGGCGCGACGAATCGTCGACGAAGCAAAGGACCGCCTCGGGATTCCAGTCGATCTCCGGGGACTGGTGTTCGACGGCGAACACGGACTGACCTTCTCGCCAGAGGTCTGCGAGAAGGAAGCGCTCTCCCCATTCCCGTGCTACCTCGCACGCGGCCGCACCGATGCGGGGGTGTACCTGAGCATCGAACGCTCCGACGCCTACGCCAGCTTTCGGCCGGGCTACTTCCTCGTGTTCGCGGCAAACGGCGACCCGGAGTCGGCCGAGCTCAAAGCGACCTTGGCGAAGGTGCGGGGCCTGTTCAAGGACGCCTACCTGAAGGGAGGGAAGGTCTATCAGGGGTGCCTGCACTAGCCGAGCTTCGAGAGACCTTCGCCGAGCTGGTCTCGACGAGAGGACGCGAAGATCGGGATCGAGAGTTCTTCCCTCGCCACCGTGGCCACCTGCAACTCTCCCGTAGCTGAGAAGGGAGGGTTTACAAGACCATCCTGCCGCGGGTCGGTACCGGTCCGTGGGGAGTTCCTCCTCGGAACTCGGACGGCTCAGACGTAACATCGCCAAGTGGCCCTCGCGATGAGCGCTCCTTCACGTCCGCCCGCGCCGCTTTGGACGGAGCGCGGGGTGGCGGTGTTGCTGCTCCTCTCGGCGCTGGTGCCGGCGGCGAGGTTGGGACGGACGGGGTTGATGGTCTCGGCGGTGCTCGCCGTCGTGACGCTGCTGGCCGGTGCGGCTCGCGTGGCGCGACGGCTGGTGGGCGGCGGTACCGGGCTCGATCGCGCGGTGGTGGCTGGCGTGATCGCGTGGGCGATCGTGGTCGTCGTCGGCACGGGGCTCGGACACGGCGGATGGCTCTGGCGACGGCCGTTCTGGGCGATCGTCGCGGGGCTCGCGCTGGCGGCGAGTTGGCTGAAGGAGCACCGCGTCGTGGAGACTTCGCCGGCGTCGCCGGACGCCGGTGGAGGGAGCCGATTCGAGCTCCGGGCGTCGCTCGGCGCACGCGCGACTGCGGCGCTGGTCGCGGCAGCGGTGGCGCTGCTCGTTGCCGGCGTCGTCAGGGATCTGCGTTCCGCCCAGCTCGAGCCGCCGGGGGCGCGGGCCTTCGACGACCTCTCGTATCACCTGCCGGCGGCGGCGACCTGGTGGCGTGCCGGCGACCTGCGGATGCTCAAGTTCACCATGGGCGATCCGGCGACGGCGTTCTATCCGATCGACGGTGAGCTCGTCTCCTGGACGCTGCTCGCGCTGCTCGACGGGAACGACTTCCTCGCCCGTTTCACCGAGCTGCCGTTCGCCTTGGCGCTCCTGCTCGCCGTGGCCGCGCTGGCGCGCCGCCTCGGGCTCGACTGGCCGGCGACCGGGCTCGCCGTGGCGCTCGCCGGCACGGTGCCGCGTCTGGTGCCGCAGCTCATGCTCTCGGCGGGCAACGACGTGGCGAGCGCGTTCGCGGCGCTCGCCCTGGTGCACGCGGCCCTGCTGCTGCGGGAACGGCTCGATCGCGGTCGTGCGCTCGCGGCGGGGCTCGCGCTCGGACTGCTGGTCGGAACGAAGTACGCAGGGCTCCTCCTCCTCCCGGTGGTCGGTCTGCCGCTGCTGCTCGCCCTCGCGGCGCAGCGACGCGCGGGAGGGCGACCGCTGGCGGTCGCTCTCGTCCTGCTCCTCGGCGCCGCGGCGCTGACCGGCGGGTACGCGTATGCGCGGAACCTGGTCACCGCCGGCAACCCGCTCTTCCCGGCGAACGTCACGCTCTTCGGGACGACGCTGCTCGGCGGCTGGCCGCACGTCACCGCCGAGGCGTGGCGAGCGCGGCCCGAGTACCCGATCGACCCGTCGCGCTTCCTGCTCGACAACGCTGCGCAGCTCGGCCCGCTCTTCGCCTGGCTGCTGCTCCCCGGGGCGCTGCTGGCGCCGGTGGGGGCGCTCGTGCGGCCCGGGCGCGCCCACGCCGATCGCCTTCTCGACACGGCGGTTCTGGCGCTGCCGCTCGGCGCCTGGGCCCTCTTCCTCACCGTCTTCTTCGACCATCGCGACGTGCGCTACCTGCTCGCCGGGGTCGCGACGACGGCGCTGGCGACCGCGTGGCTTGCGGCGCGCCTGCGGGGCGCCGCCGGTGTCGTGGCGCAGGGTGGGATTGCCATCGCCGCGGGTCTCGTCCTCGCTTCGTCGTTGATGCCACCGCACCCGCTGCTGATGGCGCTCGGCGGGCTGGTTCTCGGCTCGACCTGGCCCGAGTGGACGGCGCCGGCAGGCCGGCTCGGTGGGCTGGCGGCGCGGTTCGTGCTGCCCGCGATCGTGCTGCTGGGGATCCTCGGGGCCGACCCGATGGCCCACCGCGCCCGCGACTACGAACGGTACCGGCTGGACAACGAGCGCGCCGCAGCGACCGTCGAGGCGCTGACTCGCGGTCGCGCGATCACCCTCGCCTACGTCGGTTGGAACCAGCCGTACCTCTTCCTCGGCAACGGTCTACGCCACCAGGTCCGGATGCCGCCGACGCACCGCGAGCCCGGAGCGGAGCTCTACGTCTGGGGTGGCTCGCTCGTCATGCCGCACGACGCATTCGATCGAGCGGCCTGGATCGCCAACCTCGAGGCCGCCGAGGTCGAGCTCGTCGTCGTCGTGCGCGGCACCGACGACCAGCCGGAGCGCGGCTGGATCGACGAGCTCTCGACACGCTTCGCGCTCCTCTGGAACGACGGCCGCACCGAGATCTGGCGCTTCGCCAACCCACCGCGGCCCTAGCAAGACGCCATGACTTCGCGCGTCTCGCCGTCCCTCGTCACCCCGAGCGAGAGCGAGGGGCCTGGGTGGACGGGCGGTGCGGCAGCGGATCGAGCTCGGTGGAGACCCCCCGCCACCCCGGTCGGGTGAAGGGGCGCGTCCCGCCCAGCGGAGCGAGCGACTCGTCAGGCCGTGCGCTCGATCACGGGCTCGGGCGGTGCGGCCGCTTGGGCGCCGTGGCGGAGCTCGAAGACGTCTTCGATCGCGTCGATGCCGAACTCGAGGGTCACGGTGATGTAGTCGTGGATCGCCTGGCGCAGCAGGAAGCTCGCCGAGTCGTGGGCGAGGACCTCGTGCACGATGCGGTCGAAGGCCGAGATGGCGTAACGCACCTCGGCGCAGGTGAAGCCTTGGCGGGCGCGCCGCTCGGCGAGGTCGCGGCAGTAGGACATGAACGGGCTGCGCTCGCGCGTTCGCACGGCCTGCAGCAGGTTGTGGAAGAGCAGGCGGTGGTGCCAGGCGTGCTCCTCGGCCGGCATCTCGCGGTAGTGGGTGAGCAGCTCCTGGCCCTCGGGGCCGATCAGCACACGGGTGAAGCGGGCGCTGATCTCCGGCTCGTGCAGATCGAGCAGGCGCAGCACCTGGAGATTCGGGTAGAGGTGTCCGAGGTGCAGCACGTCGGCGTTCTTGGCGTACCACTCGACCGGGTCGGCCTTCGAGTTCTCGATCAGGAAGGGGATGCGGCGCAGGATCGAGAGGCGGGGGCGCGGCGCCCAGTCGAGCAGCTCGCGCGTGCGGCGCGCGTCGACGTCGAGTCGCAGGTCGATCATCTTCGACATCCACGGCCGCTCGAACGGCTCCTCGCCGAGGAGCTTGCCCATCGTATGGCGGGCACGGATGCCGACCGCGGCGAGCGGCTTCGGCACGTGGAGCGGGCGGCGCGCCTTGCCGAAGGCGTAGGCGGTGGTAGCGCGGAAGAGCTCTTCGTGGGTCACCGCGCCGTCGGGGCTGGCGAGCAGGACCTGGCTCGGTGGCAGGTCGCGGCGGCGGTCGATCACCCGCTCGAGGAAGAGAGCGAGATCGCGCACGTGCATGTAGGGGACGGCCGAACGCCCGCGCCCGCCGAGGACGCGCGCGTTCCAGCGCTTCGAGAGCCACGTCTGCAGGAAGACGAAGAGCGGCGCGTACTCGCACCAGTCCGAGAACAGCGCGGCGAAGCGCACGATCGCGGTCGGGAAGTCGCGCGAGGCCTCGCGGACCAGCTCTTCGCCCTGCCGCTTGCTGACGCCGTAGGGGTGAGTCGCGTCCGGCGGGCTCGCTTCGGTCAGCGCTGTCCCGGGGCGCGGGAACTCGCAGGCCGCCGCGGAACTGGCGAAGATGAAGCGCTCGAGCCCGAGGCCGCGCGACATCTCGAGCAACAGGCAGGTGCCGTCGACGTTGGTGCGCTGGTACTCCGGGTTGTTCTCGCCGGTGAAGTCGTAGTAGGCGGCCAGGTGAAGCAGGACCTGCACGCTGCCACCGGCGCGGACCTCGGTGAAGAAGCGCGAGAGCGGTTCGGGCTCGGCGATGTCGAGCTGGTGCCAACTGACGTTGGGGTGGTCGGGTGCCTGGCTCTCGGCCTGGGAGAGCCGGTCCACGGCGAAGACGCGGTAGCGAGAGCGAACCGTCTCGAGCACTCGTCGGCCGACGAAGCCCGAAGCCCCCGTGAGCACGAGGCGTGGCAGGGTTTCCATGGTCTGCAAGGCAGGATACTCCCCTGTCCGGGAGGCAGATTCACCCGGATGGGTAGGGTGGGCGACGGAACGGCCAGAGACCTCTAGAATGGGTTCCCTGTCCCTCCCGGCGCGGCTCTGCCCGGCGCCGGGCTACCGACGGTCTCGAGAGGAGATCCCGCCATGACGTTCGTCTCTGACCTGGAACCCAAGGCGCTCTGGCGCCATTTCGACCGGATTCTCACCATCCCGCGCGGCTCGAAGAACGAGGAGGCGATGCGGCGCTACGTGCTCTCGGTGGCCGACGCCTGCAAGCTCCCCTCGCGCGGCGACGCGGCGGGCAACGTGGTGATCTCGGTGCCCGCCTCGCCCGGGATGGAGGGCGCCGCGCCGACGATCCTCCAGGCGCATCTCGACATGGTCAACGAGAAGAACTCCGACGTCGTCCACGACTTCGAGAAGGACGCCCTCGTGCCGCGGATGGACGGCGAGTTCCTCAAGGCCAGCGGGACGACCCTCGGCTCGGACAACGGCATCGGCGTCGCGGCGATGCTGGCGATCGCCGAGTCCAAGGAGCTCGTCCACGGTCCGCTCGAGCTGCTCTTCACCATCGACGAGGAGACCGGCCTGACCGGCGCCACGGAGGTCGACGCCAAGCTGCTGCATGGCCGGCGCCTGATCAACCTCGATTCGGAGGAGGAGGGGACGCTCACCGTCGGCTGCGCCGGCGGCGCCGGCAACAACCTCTCGCTGCCGATCGAGAAGGAGCCGCCGGTGCCCGGGGCGACGGCGGTCGAGGTGGTGGTGGCCGGGCTCAAGGGCGGCCACTCCGGCGTCGACATCCACCTGCAGCGCGCCAACGCCCTCAAGGTGCTCGCCCGGGCGCTGCACGTGGCCACCGAGGTGGCGCCGCTGCGGCTCGCCGCGATCGCCGGCGGCGACAAGCACAACGCCATCCCGCGCGAGGCACGCGCCGTGGTGGTGGTCGGCGCGGCAGCGCGCGAGAGCTTCCGCGCGGCGGTCGCCAAGGAGATCGAGGCGATGGCGCTCGAGGTCAAGCCGGCCGACCCGGGGCTGCGCTACGAGCTCGCCGACGTCGCACTGCCCGATCGCGTCTGGACCGAGGCGGTGACGCGGCGGGCGCTCTCGCTGCTCGACGCGCTGCCGCACGGCGTGCTGGTGATGAGCTACGACATCCCGGGTCTCGTCGAGACCTCGACCAATCTCGCGGTGGTGGCCGAACGCGACAGCGCCCTGGTCATCCACATGAGCAACCGCTCTTCGGTGATGTCGGCGCTGCGCGGCGTCCAGGCGCGAATGCGCGCCTACGGTGAGCTCGCCGGCGCGGCGGTCGAGACGCTCGACGGCTATCCGGGGTGGAAGCCGAATCTCGACAGCCCGCTGCTCGCCATCGTCAAGCGCGTCCACGAGCGCGTCCTCGGCTTCCCGGCGCAGGTCGGCGCCATCCACGCCGGCCTCGAGTGCGGCATCATCGGCGAGAAGATCGAGGGGATGGACATGATCTCCTTCGGTCCGACGATCCAGTTCCCCCACTCGCCCGACGAGCGCGTCCACGTCGCCTCGGTCGGTCGCTTCTGGAACCTCCTCGTCGAAGTGATCCGCGAGCTCGGCGCTTAGCCTCCGCTTCCACCCGAAGGCGGCGGTGTCGCCGTCGCCTTCGCTCCGCCCGCTTCTCCCGCGCTCTCCCCTGCCGCGGGAGCGGCGGGCTTTTTTCTGCTCCCGAAGAAGTGTTGGAAGGCCGACGGCGGAGTGGCGTCGGCCTTCGGCACGACCGCCGGCGCCGCGGGGGGTGCGTTGGTCGACGAAGGAGAAGGAGACGTAGCAGTCCGGGTCGGAGGGGCCGGGGCGACGGGTGCGGGAGTCGCCGCGTCCGCCGCCGCGGGAGTCGGCGTTGGTGATGCCGGCGGCTGGGCGCTGGGCTTGCCGCCGAAGAAGTGCTGGAAGGCGTTCGGCGGGGGTGTGTTCACCGCCGGAACGGGAGTTGGGCTTGGAGACGGCGCCGCCGGCGCCGGCGTCGGGCCAGGAGATGGCGTGCTGACGGGTGCGGGCGTCACCGGGCTGCCCGCGGAGGGCGCCGGGGTCGGTGCTGCCGTCGCTGTTGCGCTGGGCTTGGTGCCGAAGAAGGGCTGGAAGGCGATCGGCGGCGGAGCGCTGGCTGCCGGGGCGGGAGCGGGGGTCGGCGGCGCCGCGGGAGGCCGAGGCGAGGCCGCGGCAGGAGAGGAAGAGGCGATCGGCGCCGGCTTTTCGGCCTGCTGCGCCACGGGCGCTGCCGCCGGACCGGGTGTGGCCTCGCGGCCGTCGGCCGTGATCGCCGGCGCCTGCGGAGCGGAGAGGTTCGCCGCGTCGGTGGCCGAGGCGGTCGGCCGTTGGCGGTCGTCGCGAGTGCCGACCCCGGCAGCGGTGGCCGCAGCGGGCGTGCGTCCGTTCTCGTCGATGGCGATCGAAGTCGCCGGGCTGGGTGCTGGAGTCGGCGATTGTCGGGCCTGCTCGCGATCGGCGAGCCGCGCCGAGATCTCGGCGGCGCGCTGGCGTGCCGCCGCCGGATTGCCGGCGTAGGAAGCGCTGCGACGGAATGCCGCGAGCGCTTCGGCTTGCCGGTCGCCGTGGCGCGCGTAGAGGTCGGCGAGCTCGAAGTAGGCGGCGGCGAGCGGCTCGCGCTCGCTCTCCGGGTCGAGCAGCGCCGCGGCCTCGGCGAGTCGAGCGAGCGCGGTCGCTTCGTCGCCGCGCTCGACCGCGGCCCGCCCTTCCGCGAGAGCGCGAAGGCCCGGACTCTCGGCGACGAGCGCGCTGGCAGTGGTGGAGAGCAGCAGGAGCAGGGTGAGCCGGGCAAGCATGACGGTCTCCTCGAGGCGCGGTGAGGCGGGGAAGCTCGCCGCCAGTCTCTCGCACGCGTCAGGAGCCGGCAACCGACCCCGGATCGCTGCCGGCGCATGGCCCCGCCCCCGAGGGTGGGTGCCGTGCCCCCTCCTGCGGGAGGTTTGTATGCCGCGTCCTCGGCTTCAAACTAGATGGCGAAAGATCGCTATATGCCTATACTCTCGCGCAGAAAGTTCCTCCAGCTCGGAGCCGGGGCCGCCGGAGTTGCCTCGGCAGCGAGCACTCTCGATCCGGCGTGGGCCTCCTGGCTCGGTCCCGCGGCCGCCGGCGACCGGATCGAGCGCATCCCGACCTACTGCGATCTCTGCTTCTGGAAGTGCGCGGCGATCGCCTCGGTGAAGAACGGCAAGCTGTGGAAGATCGAGGGCAACCCGGACGACCCGCTTTCGCGCGGGCGCCTCTGCCCGCGTGGCACAGGCGGCATCGGCGCGCACTACGACACCGACCGCTTGAAGGCGCCCCTCCTGCGGCGCGGGGAACGCGGCAAGGAGGAGTGGGCCGAGGTCACCTGGGACGAGGCGCTCTCCTTCATCGCCGACAAGCTGGCGAAGCTCAAGGTCGAACACGGTCCCGAAGCGCTCGCCTTCTTCAGCCACGGCATCGGCGGCAACTTCCTCAAGCACACCTTCAAGGCCTATGGCACGCCGAATCTGGTGGCGCCCTCCTACGCCCAGTGCCGCGGGCCGCGCGACGTCGGCTTCCAGCTCACCTTCGGCGAGGAGATCGGCACGCCCGAGCGCACCGACATCGCCAACACCGACTGCCTGGTGCTCGTCGGCTCGCATCTCGGCGAGAACATGCACAACTCGCAGGTCCAGGAGTTCGCCGAAGCGGTCGGGCGCGGTGCGACGGTGATCGTCGCCGATCCGCGCTTCTCGGTCGCCGCGAGCAAGGCCAAGCACTACCTGCCGGTCAAGCCGGGCACCGACATCGCCCTGCTGCTCGCCTGGATGAACGTGCTCGTCGCCGAGGGGATCTACGACCGGGAGTTCGTCGCCGCGCACGGTTTCGGCTTCGAGGCGTTCGCCGCGGCGGTCGCCGCCAACACGCCGGAGTGGGCCTACCCGATCACCGGGATCGAGCCGGCGGCGATCCGCGCCACGGCGCGTGAGATGGCCCGCCACGCACCGGCGACGCTGGTGCACCCCGGCCGGCACGTCACCTGGTACGGCGACGACGCGCAGCGCTCGCGGGCGATCGCCCTGGTCAACGCCCTCCTCGGCAACTGGGGACGCCGTGGGGCCTTCTTCTTCCCGTCGAGCGTCGCGGTGCCGAAGTACCCGTATCCGCCGTATCCGCACGGAGAACACGGGCCGGTCGACAACCCGGGGCAGAAGTTCCCGTTCGCCGACCTGGGGCTCACCACCGGGATTCGCGACGCGACGCTCTCGGGCAAGCCCTATCCGGTCAAGGCGTGGGTGGTCTACGCCACGAACCTGCTGCAGGCGCTGCCGTCGCAGAAGGAGACCCTCGAGGCGATCCAGCAGCTCGACCTGCTGGTCGTCATCGACGTCGTGCCGAGCGAGCTCGCCGGCTGGGCCGACGTGGTGCTCCCCGAGTCGGTCTACCTCGAGCGCTACGACGACTTCAACACCGAGGCGTTCCGCGACCCGTTCCTCTCCCTGCGTCAGCCGGTCGTCGAGCCGCCGGCCGATCAGAAGCCGAACTGGTGGATCGCCCGCGAGCTCGCGGTGAAGCTCGGGCTCGAGGCGTTCTACCCCTGGAAGCACGTCGAGGAGTACCTCGACACGCGCCTCCAGGGGATGGGCCTCTCGCTCGCCCAACTGAAGAAGCAGGGTGTCTTCCTCGGCGCGAAGAAGCCGACGAACGTCGAGGAGGGGCACGCCCTCGAGTTCCCGACGCCGTCAGGCAAGGTGGAGTTCTACTCCACGCAGCTCGCGGCCAAGGGGTTCGATCCGGTGCCGGTCTACAAGCCGCACCCCGAGCCGCCTCCCGGGCACTTCCGCCTCCTCTTCGGCCGCGCCCCGGTGCACACCTTCTCGCGCACGCAGACCAATCCATTGCTCGCCGAGGCGATGAGCGAGAACGAGGTCTGGGTCAACGCCGACGTGGCGAGACGCTGGGGACTGGAGAACGGGGCGCGGGTGCGGCTGAAGAACCAGGACGGGGTCGTGTCGGGACCGGTGAAGGTGAAGTCCACCGAGCGGATCCGCACCGACTGCGTCTACCTCGTGCACGGCTTCGGCCACACCGCCCGGGGCTTGAAGCGCACCTTCGGCAAGGGCGCGTCGGACTCCCAGCTCATCACCCGCTACGCCGTCGACCCGCTGATGGGCGGCACCGGGATGAACGTCAACTTCGTCACCTTCGAGACGGAGGCCTGAGCCATGGCGCGCTTCGCGATGGTCATCGACACGGCGCGCTGCGTGGGCTGCATGGACTGCGTCGTCGCCTGCAAGACGGAGAACGAGGTCCCCGAAGGGTTCTGCCGCGACTGGATCGCCACGGAAGTGCGGGGCAAGTTCCCGACGCTCTCGATGGAGATCCGCTCCGAGCGCTGCAACCACTGCGACCGACCGCCCTGCGTCTCCTGCTGCCCGACCGGCGCCTCGCACGTCGAGGAGCTCGGGCAGGTGGTCCTGGTCGAGCACGACAAGTGCATCGGCTGCAAGGCCTGCCTCGCCTCCTGCCCGTACGACGCCCGCTTCGTCCATCCGGCCGGCTACGCCGACAAGTGCACCTTCTGCTTCCACCGCACGAGCAAGGGTCAGGACCCGGCCTGCGTCTCGGTCTGCCCGACGTATTGCATGCACTTCGGCGACCTCGACGATCCGGCGAGCGAGGTCTCGCGCCTCGTCGCGTCGCGGCGGGGACATGCGCTCAAGCCCGAGGCGGGCACCGGCCCGCGCATCGTCTACCTGACGGCGTGAGGAGAATCGACTCGTGATCGAGCTCACTACGACCCGCGCCAATCACCTCGTCGACCCGACCGTCCACGTCTGGGCCTGGCAGATTCCGATCTACCTCTTCCTCGGCGGACTGGTCGCCGGCCTGATGGTGCTCGCCGGATGGATGCTGTGGACGGAGCGGCATCGTCGCACGGAAAGCGCCTTCCCGGCGTTCGCCCCGCTCGCCCTCGCCCTGCTCTCCGCCGGGATGCTCGCCCTCTTCCTCGACCTCGAGCACAAGCTCTTCGTCTGGCGGCTCTACACCACCTTCGAGCCGGCCTCGCCGATGTCGTGGGGCGCGTGGATCCTCCTGCTGGTCTATCCGGTGCTGGCCCTCCTGCTGTTGTTGCGCCCGGTCGGGTGGCTCGCGCCGTTCGTGCCCAAGCCCCTTTCGCGACTCGGTGAGAGCCTCGACGCGAGCCCGCGCGCGCGGCGCGCGCTCGCGACCGCCGCGATCGCCGGCGGCGTCGCGCTCGGCATCTACACCGGCATTCTGCTCTCCTCGCTCGGAGCCCGCCCGCTGTGGGCGAGCGGCCTGCTCGGTCCCCTCTTCCTCACCTCCGGGCTCTCCTCGGCGGCGGCGCTCGCCCACCTGCTGGCGCACGACGAGGAGGAGCAGCGGCTCCTCGGTCGCGCCGATGCCGGCTTCCTCGGCGGCGAGCTGGCGCTGCTCGTCCTCTTCCTGATCGGCCTGACGACCGCCACCCGCGTGCACGCGGCGGCGGCGGGTCTGCTGCTCGGCGGGCCCTACACGGCGCCCTTCTGGGTCGGGGTGGTCGGACTGGGCATCGTCGTGCCGCTCGTCGTCGCTCCGATCGCCCAGCGCCGGGGGATCCACACGGTCCTGCCTTCACTCTTCGTCCTGGCCGGCGGGCTCGCCCTGCGTTTCGTGATGGTGTTCGCGGGTCAGGCCAGCCACTGGTCGCCCTTCTGACCTCTGCCGTGACGTCCCTTTTCGGGAGGAACCTCGCCCATGTCTTCGCCCACTGAGGCCGCGAGCCTCACCCCGCCCGCCGCGGACGCCGGCTCACCGCGCCGCGGTCCGGCCCCTTACTCGAACCCCTATCTCGCCGGCATCGGCCTCGGCCTCGTGCTGCTCACCGCGTTCGTGGTGATGGGCCGCGGGCTCGGCGCTTCGGGCGCGGTCTCGTCGGCCTGCGCCGTGGTGGTCGACGCCGTGGCGCCGCACCATGCCGAATCGAACGTCTTCTGGAAGGAGTATCTCGAGGCCGGCGTCGGCCACCCGCTCAAGGAGTGGCTGGTCTTCGAAGTGCTCGGCGTGCTCGTCGGCGGCTTCCTCTCCGGCCTGCTCGCCGGGCGCGTGCGCAAGACGGTGGAGAAGGGGCCGCGCATTTCGAACGGTGCGCGCTTCGCGCTCGCTTTCCTCGGCGGTTCGCTCATGGGCATCGGCGCCAAGCTGGCGCGTGGCTGCGCGAGCGGCCAGGCGCTCACCGGCGGGGCGTTGCTCTCGGCCGGCGGTTGGACCTTCATGATGCTCTTCTTCGCCGGCGCCTACGGCGCGGCCTGGTTCGTCCGAAAGGAGTGGCTGTGAACGCCCCCTTCTTCAAGTTCGGCGCCTTCGGCGACGAGATGTCGCTCGTCGTCGCCTTCGTCATCGGCATCGGTTTCGGCTGGTTCCTCGAGCGCGCCGGCTTCGGCTCGGCGCGCAAGCTGACGGCTCAGTTCTACCTGAAGGACCTCGCCGTCTTCCGCGTCATGTTCACCGCCGTGGTCACCGCGATGCTCGGCCTCTTCTACTTCGGCTGGCTCGGCATCCTCGACCTGTCGCTCGTCTACATCTCGACGACCTATCTCGCGCCGCAGGCGCTCGGCGGCCTCTTGGTCGGCATCGGCTTCGTGGTCGGCGGCTACTGCCCGGGAACCTCGATGGTCGGCGTGGCGACGGGCAAGATCGACGCGGTGGTCAATGTGCTCGGCATCGCCTTCGGCGTGCTGGTGATCGGCGAGCTGTGGCCGGCGGTCGTCGGCTTCGCGAGCTCGACGAACCTCGGCCGTCTGACGCTGCCCGAGGTCCTCGGCCTGCCGCACGGTCTGGTGGTCTTCCTGGTCGCACTGATGGCGCTCGGCGGCTTCTGGGGCGCAGCGGCGCTCGAGAAGAAGTTCGGCGGCGCCGGCAAGGAGGGCGCATGAACCGTCTCGCGGAGCTCTGGGCGCGCACCCCGCTCTCCGGGCGCCTCGCGCTGTTGCTCGTCGTGCTCGGCCTCGGTGCGCTCGCGATCGGCAATCCGACGGCCGGCACGCGCATCACGCTCGACACGCAGGATCTTGCCGCCATCGTCCAAGGCGAGGTGGATCACGTCGAGCCGGCCGAGCTCGCCGACTGGCTGATCGCCGGGCGACAGGACTTCCGCCTGATCGACCTGCGCGACGAGGCCGATTTCGCCGCCTACCACATCCCGAACGCCGAGCGGATTCCGATCGTCGGCCTCGAGGCGGCCGACCTCGCGCGCAACGAGAAGATCGTCCTCTACAGCGAGGAGGGGATCCACTCGGCGCAGGCCTGGATGCTGCTCAAGGCGAAGAAGTACCCGGCGGTCTACATCCTGGTCAACGGCCTGAAGGGGTGGAAGGACCACGTGCTCTACCCGGTGCAGCCGGGCCCGGGCGCCACGGCCGCCGAGCAGGCCGAGTTCGCCCAGGCCGCGCAGGTCGCCGCCCACTTCGGCGGCGCTCCGCGTGCGGCGGTGGCCCCCGGAGCGGCTCCGGCGCTCGCCGCGTTGCCGACTCCCGCGACCCCGGCGATGGCCCCGCCGGTCGCCGCCCCGCCCGCCGGCGCAGCGCCGGCGAAGAAGAAGAAGGAAGGCTGCTGAGACCTCTCCCCGTGGAGGGTCCGCGAGGCCGGCGGAGCAGGGTTCCCGCCGCCGTTCGATCGCTGGCCCTCCCGCGTGGCCCCGGCGAGTCGGACGCCGGGTCGTCCCCCCGATCGCGCAGCAGACGCCGGGTGTTTCCGTGGATCTGAACGCGCAACGCGCCGCCTTCGAAGAGCGCTCCGCGCGCTACGCGCGGCACGGATTCGATCGCCAGGTCGCCGCCGATTGGGTGGCGGCGCAGATCGAATCCCGCGAGGGTCCGGTGCTCGACGTCGGGACCGGCAAGGGGTTCCTGGCGCGGGCGCTCGCGGCGCGCGGTCTCGACGTCGTGTCGGTCGACGCCGACGGTTCCGAGCGCGACCTGGCGTCGCTGCTCGCAGCGGAGCAGGGAGTCCGGGAGCGCATCCGCTTCCTGACCGCCGATGCCGTCGCGCTGCCGTTTCCCTCCGCCGCCTTCGCCGCCGCCGCGGCGATGGACGTCCTTCATCATCTCGGCGATCCGCTCCCGGTGCTCTCCGAGATGGACCGGACGTTGCGACCGGGAGGACGCCTGGTGCTGGCCGACTTCTCCCGGGCCGGCTTCGAGCTGGTCGCCGAGGTCCACCGGCAGGAGGGGCGCACCCATTTCGAGAGCGGAGTGACGCTGGACGACGCCATTGCCGGGCTCGTGGCGCGTGGCTTTCGGCTCTGCTCGCGCCGCTCGGCACGGCTGCACGAGCTCGCGCTGTTCGAGAAACCGGTCACCGCATCCCGGAGGTGAGGGTGCATCCGGAGCCGGTCCGGAGGTCGCCGGAGGCGATGCCGTGCCGAGCGCTGGGTGAACGGGCGCGGCTCAGCCGATCCAGCCGGCGCGGATCGCGCCGAGCGTCACGCTGGCCACGGTGGCCCAGAGCACCACGGCCATCACGAACGGGCGGGCGCCGACGCGCGCCAGTGCTTCCCGGCTCATGCCGAGACCGAGCAGGAAGAGCGTCAGCACCAGCGAGCGGCGCGCCGCTTCGGCCACGAGGTGGCCCGCCGGCTGCAAGGCCGGGACGAAGGTGACCACGGCGGCGGCGGCGAGGAAGCCGAGCACGAACCAGGGCCGCCGGGCCTTTCCCGGAGCTGCCGGTCGCTGCCCGGTGCGCCTGCGAAGAGCGCCGCTCGCGCCGAGCGCCAGCGTCACCGGGACGATCCAGAGCGCCCGTGCCAGCTTCACCGTCGTGGCGACGAGCAGCGCGTCGCCGCCGTAGGCCGACGCGGCCCCGACGACGCTCGAGGTGTCGTGGATGGCGAGCGCCGCCCACAGCCCGAAGGCGTGCGGCGAGAGCCCGAGCCGCTCGCCGACGAGCGGGAAGAGCAGCAGCGCGGAGGCGTTGAGCAGGAAGACGATGCCGAGCGCCGTGCTGGTCTCGTCGTCGTCGGCGCCGACCACCGGAGCGGCGGCGGCGATGGCGCTGCCACCGCAGATCGCGGTGCCGACGCCGAGCAGCACCGCGAGCCTCGGGCGCAGCGCGAGCAGGCGCCCGAGCACCGCGGCGACCAGAAGCGTGCCGGCGATCCCTGCCAGCGTGTAGACGAACCCCTGCAGTCCGACGCGCGCAACGGTGCGCAGGTTCATCGCGGCGCCCAGGCCGACGACCGAGGCGGCGAGCAGCCGTCCGGTCGCGGCCCGCGTCCTGGCCGCCCAGGGGTTGCCGAAGGCGAGGGCGACCGCGACCCCGGCGAGGAGCGCCAGCCACGACGGCACCGCGCGCCAGCCGATCGCCGGCAGGTCCGGGAGGAGACAGAGCGAACCGAGTCCGACAATCGCCGCGGCGTGGCCTCGCAGGCCCGATGGCGAAGCGATCATGGAGCTTGTCGAATGGCGGAGCGAGAGGTAAGGGAACGAATCGGCGGCTTCCCCGCGGCGCCATGCTACCAATCCACGAGCGCCGATGCCGATGCCGATCGCGGCGCGAAACGCTGTCGACGGTGCGGGTCGGTGCGCCACGCCCGGCTCGGGTAGACTCTGCCGCCAACTTGGAGGAGCGCCGATGTCCCGTCCCACCCTGCGCGAGCGTCTGCACTACGCATTCGACAACCAGATGGCCCGCGGGCCGGTGGCGTTGATCGGCTGGCTGGCGGTGTTGTCGGCGGTGGTCATCGCGGCGGTCTCGCTGCTCGTCTGGACGACCGGCATGGCGCCGGAGGACGGCGGGGAGCGGCCCGGCTTCGCGCAGCTCGCCTGGATGTCGCTCATGCGCACGCTCGACGCCGGCACCATGGGCGGCGACCAGGGAAGCTGGCCGTTCCTCTTCGCCATGCTGGCGGTGACGATGGGCGGCGTCTTCGTCATCAGCACGCTCATCGGTCTGCTCACCAGCGGCATCGAGGCGAAGATCGAGGAGCTGCGCAAGGGGCGCTCGCGGATCGTCGAGAGCGGGCACACCGTGATCCTCGGCTGGTCGCCGCGCGTCTTCACCGTGCTCTCCGAGCTGGTGCTGGCCAACGCCAGCCAGAAGCGCGCCTGCGTCGTGGTGCTCGCCGATCGCGACAAGGTCGAGATGGAGGACGAGATCCGGGCGCGCGTGCCCGATCCGCAGACCACGCGGATCGTCTGCCGCAGCGGCGATCCGGCGGACCTCGCCGACCTCGACCGGGTCAACCTCGCCGAGTCGAAGTCGATCCTCGTCCTCCCCTCGTCGGGCGCCGATGCCGACTCGGCGACGATCAAGACGCTGCTCGCCATCACCAACCACCCGCAGCGCCGCGCCGCGCCGTACCACATCGTGGCGGAGATCCAGGAGGAGCGGCAGCTCTCCGCCGCGGCGATCGCCGGGCGCGGCGAGGCCGAGCTGCTCGCCGTCTCGGAGCTCCTGGCGCGCGTCACCGTGCAGACCTGCCGGCAGGCGGGCCTCTCGATCGTCTATCAGGAGCTGCTCGACTTCGGCGGCGACGAGATCTACTTCCGCGCCGAGCCGGCGCTCGTCGGCAGGAGCTTCGGCGAGGCGCTGCTCGCCTATCCGACCTCGACGCCGATCGGCCTCGCCGATGCCGCCGATCGCGTGCGCGTGAACCCGCCGATGGAAACGCCGATCGGCCCCGGCGACCGGATCATCGCCATCTCGGCGGACGACAGCGCCCTGCGCGTCGGCGACGTCGCGGCGCGGCTCGACGAAGCCGCCCTGGTGCCGCCGCGACCGTCGGCCGCCGAACCCGAGCGGACGCTGGTGCTCGGCTGGAGCCGGCGGGTGGCGCGCATCCTGCGCGAGCTCGACCAGTACGTCGCGGCCGGCTCGACGGCGACGCTGGTGGTCGATGCGGCCTGTCGCGCGCAGGCCGACGAGCTGGCCGGCGGGAGCTTCGCCAAGCTCGCCGTCGCGGTCGTCGAGGGCGACATCACCGATCCGGCGACGCTCCACGGACTCGACGTTCCCTCCTACGACCACGTCATCCTGCTCTCCGACCTCGAGCTCGCCGAGCAGCAGGCCGACGCGCGCACCCTGCTCACCCTCCTGCATCTGCGCGCGCTGCGCGAGCAGGCGGGCAAGGCGGTCTCGCTGGTGTCGGAGATGCGCGACGTGCGCAACCGCGACCTCGCCGAAGTGACGCGCGCCGACGACTTCATCGTCGGCGACCGGCTGGTCTCGCTGTTGCTCACCCAGATCGCCGAGAACAAGTTGCTGCGGCCGGTCTTCGACGACCTCTTCGACCCCGAGGGCTCGGAGATCTACCTCAAGCCGGCAGGGAGCTACGTTCAGCTCGGGCGCGCGGTGAGCTTCGCCACGGTCGTCGAGGCGGCGCGCCGGCGCGGCGAAGTGGCGATCGGCTATCGCCTGCGCGGCGTCGAGGTCACCGGCGGCCTCGCTCAGGGAGTGCGCGTCAACCCGCCGAAGAGCGAACCGGTCGCCTTCGGCGAGAACGACGGCGTGATCGTCCTCGCGGAGAGCTGAGCGTCGCCCCGCGGACGCTCGCGCGCCAGGGCGGTGTCGCCGGTCGAGTACAATCGACCGCGCGAGGTTCTCCGCCCTCGCCGCTCCATGCCCGACCAACCTCCGGATCTCACCGCCACCACCGCGCTCAAGAGCGCGCGCCTCGGGGTCGCCCTGCGGCGCTCCTTCTTCAAGGGCTATCAGCTCGCCGACCTGCGGGCCGACCTGCTCGCCGGCGCCGTCGTCGGCGTCGTCGCCCTGCCGCTCTCGATGGCGCTCGCCATCGCGTCGGGGGTGCCGCCGCAGCACGGCCTCTACACGGCGATCGTCGCCGGCGCGGTGATCGCCGCGCTCGGCGGCTCGAAGGTCCAGGTCTCGGGGCCGACCGCGGCGTTCGTCGTCATCCTGGCGCCGATCGCCGCCCGCTTCGGTCTCGGCGGCCTGCTGCTCGCCACCCTGATGGCCGGCCTGCTGCTCGTGGCGATGGGCCTCGCCCGGCTCGGCGACCTGATCCAGTTCGTGCCCTACCCGGTGACCACCGGGTTCACCGCCGGCATCGCCATCGTCATCGGCACCTTGCAGGTCAAGGATCTCCTCGGCCTCGACACCGGCAAGCTCCCCGAGCACTATCTCGACCGCCTGGCGGTGCTGATCCGCGCGCTTCCCACCTCGCGCTGGCCCGAGGTGACGATCGGCGCCCTGACCCTGGCGATCCTGCTGCTCTGGCCGCGCGTCACCAAGCGGGTCCCGCCGCCGCTCGTCGCCCTGGCCGGGGGCGGCCTGGCCGCCTGGTGGCTCTCGCGCACCGTGCCGCACTTCTCGGTGGCGACGATCGGCACCCGCTTCAGCTACGAGGTCGACGGCGTGGTGCGTGGCGGCATTCCGTCGCTGCCGCCGCTGCCCGGTCTTCCCTGGCACTTCAGCGCCGCCGGCGACGAGCCGCTCGTCCTCTCCTTCGACCTGGTGCGCCAGCTCGTGCCGGCCGCCTTCGCCATCGCCATGCTGGGGGCGATCGAGTCGCTGCTCTCGGCGGTGGTCGCCGACGGCATGACCGCCAAGCGCCACGACCCGAACGGCGAGCTGCTCGCCCAGGGGATCGGCAACCTGGTGGCGCCGTTTTTCGGCGGCATCGCGGCGACCGGTGCGCTCGCCCGCACGGCCACGAATATCCGCTCGGGCGCCCGCTCGCCGGTTGCCGCGATCGTCCATTCCCTCTTCGTGCTCCTCTCGGTGCTCTTGCTTGCCCCGCTGCTCGGCTATCTGCCGATGGCCTCGCTCGCCGCGCTGCTGTTGCTGGTGGCGTGGAACATGAGCGAGGCCCGGCACGTCGTCCACACGATGCGGGTGGCGCCGCGCGGCGACATCGCCGTGCTCGTCACCTGCCTGCTGCTGACGGTGATCTTCGACATGACGGTCTCGGTCACCGCCGGGATCGTGCTCGCCTCGTTCCTCTTCATGCGGCGCATGGCGGCGATCACCGAGGTGAAGCTGGTGGGCGCCCACGAGCTCGAGCTCGGCGAGCCGCTGCCGCGCGAGATCGTCGTCTACGAGATCGCCGGTCCGCTCTTCTTCGGCGCCGCGCACAAGGCGATGAGCGCGCTGCGGCAGGTGCACCAGGAGGCGAAGGTCGTGGTGCTCGACCTGCGCGAGGTGCCGGTGCTCGACGCCACCGGGCTGGTGGCGCTCGACTCGGCGGTCGGGCGCCTGCGTTCCGGCGGCGCGCTCGTCGTGCTCGCCGGCGTGCGCCGGCAACCGCTCCGCGCCCTCGCCAAGGCCGGGTGGCGCAACCAGCCGGGGAGCCTCGCCATCGGCCGCTCGTTCGACAAGGCGCTCGCCGCGGCGCGCGAGCACGTCGCGCACGGCAAGCAGGTCCCGCTCTTCCGCTGAGCCGCAGTGACGCCGCTCGCGCCGTCGGGCGACGGCGCGAGCGGGAGCCGGCGGCAGTTCCCTTCCTCAGATCCCGGCGCGGCGGAGCTTCCGCCGGATCGCGAAGTGGCCGAGCCACATCACGGCGGCGGTCGCCCACCAGGCCATCGCGACGACCGGGGCGTCGCGCAGCACCAGGAAGGTGAGGTGCGAGCCCTCGAAGGTGAACGAGAGCGGAATGGCGGTGAAGACGAGCGCCATCGACAGCGTGGCGTTGCGCGTCTTGAGCAGCTGGCGCGTCTTCGCGAGCGCGGTCATTTCGGCGGTGGGTGGCAGGGCGGGCGAGGCGGGAAGGGGAAACGGCTCGCCGCGCGCCGCCTCCACCTGGCGGGCCAGCTCGGGGTCGTGGGCGAGGTGCGACTCGACGAGCGCCCGGGTGTCGGCGCTCGCCTCGCCGGCGAGATAGAGCGGCAGCAGGTCCTTGACCACGTCGCGGGTCACGTTCATCGGGGATCCTCCGGAATCGACCGCGGCGCAGCCGCGATCTCGCGAGCTTCGACGAGCTTGAGCCGGGCGCGATGCACACGCACGCGCACGGCGGCGGGGGTGAGACCGAGGGCGGCGGCGATCTCCTCGTAGGCGAGCTCCTCGTCGGCCCGCATGAGGAGCGCCGCGCGGTCGAGCTCGGGCAGCGCCTGGAGCGCGGCGAGCGTGCTCGCCAGCTCGTCGCGCGCCATCGCCCGCTCCGCCGGCCCGGGGCGCGGGTCGGCCGTCGCCTCGTCGAACGGCTCCTGCGGGCGGCGGCCACGCCGCTGCTGCAGGTAGAGGTTGCGGGCGATGGCGAAGAGGTAGGCCCGCACCGTCGCCAGCTCGAGCCGCTCGCGGGCGAGCCAGAGCCGCACGAACGACTCCGCCGTCAGGTCCTCGGCGAGCGTCGGATCGCCCGAGAGGAAGAGCGCGAAGCGATGGACGTGCGCCGCGTGCGTCTGGTAGATCGCCGAGAAGTCGATCAAACGAGCCCTCGATCCGGTCCCGGGCGGCGACACGATCGTCCCGCCCCTTCGATCTATCCCGAAGCGGGCGAAACGTTACGGCGGCCCGGCGTCTCCCGGGTCAGTCCGGAGGCGGAGCGAGGAAGCACGAGGTGGCGCCGAGCTCGGTGAGGCGCGCGGCCTGGGCCTCGGTCGTGGCGACCAGCGAGCGGAGCGAGAAGACACGCAGCGCGTCGGAGATCGAGAGCGTGCCGACGGCCGAGTCCTTGCGGCCGGTGAACGGGTAGACGTCGGGGCCGCGCCGGCATTGCGTATCGAGGTTGACGCGGCAGACGAGGTTCGCGAGGTGGTCGAGCAGCGGGCCGACGAGCTCGGGAGCGCGGCCGAAGAGCGCCACCTGCTGGCCGAATTCGGAGCGCTCGACGATGCCGACCGCCTCCTCCGGTGTGTCGAAGGTCGAGACCGGGACGATCGGTCCGAACTGCTCCTCGACGAAGAGGCGGGCCTCGCGCACCACGGGATAGACGACCGCGGGCCGGACGAGCGAGCCGGCCGACTCACCGCCGCCGCGGTTGACGACGCGGGCCCCACGCCCCACGGCATCCTCGACCAGGCCGGCGAGGTAGGCCGGATGCGCCGGATCGGGGAGGGGTGTGACGGTGACGCCCTCCTGCCACGGCATGCCGACGCCGAGCGCGGCCACGCGTGCGGCGAGGCGTTCGACGAGCGGCTCGGCGACGCGCCGGTCGACCAGCACGTGCTTGATCGCCGTGCAACGCTGCCCGTTGAAGGTGAGCGCGCCGGCGACGATCTCGGCGGCGGCGCGCTCGAGGTCGGCGTCGGCGAGGACGATCGCCGGGTTCTTCGCCCCCATGCCGAGCACGCGGCGCAGCCGGTAGGGGTGCGGGTGCTGCCGTTCGAGGATCGCGGCGGTGCGCGCCGAGCCGATGAAGGCGAGCACGTCGACGCGCCCGCTCGCCATCATCGGACCGACGAGCGACGGTCCCGAGCCGGTGACCAGGTTCACCACGCCGCGCGGGAAGCTCGCGGCGAGCGACGGGGCGAGCAGGGCGTTGGCCAGCACGCCGTAGCGCGGGGTCTTGATGACCACCGGGTTGCCCATCAGCAGCGCCGGCACGACGAGGGTGAAGACCTCGTTGATCGCATAGTTGTACGGCCCGAGGCAGAGCGCGACGCCGAGCGGTGCGCGGCGGACGCGAGCGGCGAAACCGCCGGCGAGGACCGGCGCGGCGGCGCTGCGCTCCATCTCGGCGAGGGTGTCGAGCGTGGCGCGCACGTACTCGACCGTGCGGTCGACCTCGACGAGCGCGTCCTTCCACGGCTTGCCGACCTCCCACATCAGGGCGAGGGCGACGCGCTCGCGGAGCGCCTCGACCCGAGCGAGCCAGTCGCGGCAGCAGGCGATCCGGGTGGCCGTGCTGGCGCGCGGCCATTCGCCTCGTCCGTTGGCCCAGGCGCGGGCGGCGGCCTCCACGGCAGCGAGCCCTTCGGCCTCGCCGGCGAGCGCCGCCGGGCCGAGCGGCAGCGCGGCGAGCGCGCCCTCGGCGCCCCGCACCGCGACGGCGGAGTGGATCGTCTGGCGGTCGCCGCCGAAGCGACGAACCTCGCCGTCGACGAGGAGCGAGAGCCCGGTGTCGTCGGCGGTCCAGCGGTAGCGCTCCGGGATCTCCTCGGAGGTCGGGAAGAGCGAGGCGAGCGTCGGTTCGATCATCGCGAGGGGCTCCTGGAGGTCGATTCGTGCGCGGTGTCCGGTCGCGTGTCGGTGTCCGCGAGCTGGCGGGCGATCTCGGCGACGGCGGGAAGGGCGAGCAGCTCGCGGTGCGCGGCGAGGCGTCCTCGCGCTTCGTCCCAGCGGCCGTACTGGAAGAGAACCTGCAACGTGTAGAGCTGGATCGCGCGGTCGTCGGGATGGCGTTCGGCGAGGGCGAGGAAGAGCGGGACGACCGCACCCTCGCGCTGCAGCGGTTGCAGCGCGAGTCGCGTCGCCTGGAGGAACGCCTCGGCGCCCGCCTCGAGCTGGCCGCACGCGGCGAGCGCGGCGGCGAGGTCGAGCCACGCCTCGCGCGCCGCCGGCAGCGCCGCGGTGACCTCGGTGAACGCGGCCACGGCGGGCTCGGCGGCGCCCTGCTCGAGCAGCGCCCGCCCGAGGAGCCAGCGGGCGTCGAGTCGCCCGAGGGTGCGTTCGAGCGCCGCGAGGTCCCTGGCGCGAGCGGCCGGGTCGCCCTCGCGCGTGGCCAACGCGGTGCGCTCGGCGAGGGCGAACGGGTCGCCGGGCGTCTCGGCGAGGACCGCGGCGAGGCGGCGCCGCGCCGCGTCCGGATCGCCCTCGCGCAGGTCGAGCCGGGAGAGCAGAAGGCGTGGGTCGGAGGGGCCGAGAGCGCCGCGCGCGAAGTGGGCACGGCTCTCGACGAGTGCCTCGAGACGGGCGCGGGCGCTCGCCGTGCGCCCGAGTCGCAGCTCGATCGCCGCCAGGTCGAAGGTGACGCCAGAGCCGTCCTCGTCGGCGGCGAGGCGCCGCTCGAGCGCCGCGGCGACGCGGGCAAGCAGCGCCGCTTCGTCGAGCGGCAATCCGGATGGCCGCGTGCGGTCGAGTAGCCAGGGGGCCTCGGCGATCGCCGCCGCCGCGCCCTCGGCGCGCCGCGCGGGGACCGGCGATTCGCGCTCGAGAGCGCGGAAGGCGCGGTCGTTGGCGAGCGCCCCGATCTGTTGTCGCTGCAGATCGCGGGCTCGTGCGCTCGACGGCGCCAGGCCCAGGGCGAGCAGGGCGATCGCTCCGGCGGCAAGCGCGGCGGCGCGTCCGCGGCCGTCGCGGCGGAGTCGGGCGAGGTGCGCGATCGCCGCCGCGGCGAGCGGCGCGAGCGCGACGAGCAGCAGGAGTCGCTGCCGGGCCGAGACGTAGAAGAGGAGCAGCACCGCGAGCTGATTGCCGGCGAGCGACAGCTCGAGCGCCCAGTCGCCGAGCCGCCGCCGTTCGAGGACGATTCCGGCCAACGCCGCCGCGCCGAGCAGCGGCCACCCCCAGCCCGGCAGCGGCAGGCGCCGGGCG
The DNA here is from genome assembly GCA_016699405.1 of Holophagales bacterium. Taxonomy (NCBI): domain Bacteria; kingdom Pseudomonadati; phylum Acidobacteriota; class Holophagae; order Holophagales; species Holophagales bacterium. Next base: position 1,284,768 of record CP064972.1, read on the forward strand.
AGCGCCAGGGCCGCCCGCACGTCGTGCGGCGCCTCGGCCTGGAAGAGCAGGCGGAGCTTCTCGCCGACGAGCCGCGCGGCGCGCGCCGGCGAATCGGCGAGCGCGGCGAGCGCGCGCCCGCCCCACAGGCGGTTGACCTCGACGACGGTGAGCGGTCGCCCCGCCTCGGCGCGCGCGACCTCGCGATAGAGCGCGTGGGCCGCATCGGGCTCGTCTTCTCGAGCGGCGGCTAGCGAGAGCACCAGCGGCGGGTAGACGGCGCTGGTGCCGTGGGCGAGCGGCTGGTTGCCTTCGAAGAAGACCGTGCCCGGGTTCATCGGTGCGGCGCTCGCCGAGCCGGCAAGCGCGTGCGATCGCACCTGGAGGGCAAGCAGCGTCGCCACGACGGGCAGCAGGAAGGCGAAGGTGACGCGGCGCCACGAACGCCCGGACCCGAGCGTGCGTCGCAGCACGAGCGGCACACCGAAGAGGAAGAGCGGGGCGAGCGTCGCGCGCGTCGCGAGGCTCGCGGCGGCGAGCGCGCCGGCGAGCAGACCGTCGCGCCGCCGCGCGCTCGGCAGCAGCGCCACGCATCCGGCGGCGCAGGCGAGCTGGACGATCTCCGGCTCGAGGATCCGCGTGTAGGTCGCGAGGCCGAGGTCGAGCGCGACGACCGCCCCGGCGACGACCGCCCAGGGTGTCGCGAGCCGCCGTGCCGTCGCCGCCGCGATCGCCCCCGCCGCGAGCGCCGCGAGCACGAGTTGGAGCGCGACGAGCGCCGTCGTCGGATCGCCCGCAAGCGGCCGTGCGGCCGTCGTGAGCGTGAGATAGAGCGGGCTGAAGTCGATCCGCCGCTCGTTCGTCAGCTCCCCCCGCGCCGCGAGCTCGGCCGCGGCGGGGTACTTGTCGAAGCGGTCGACGCCGGGCACGGCAAGGAGCAGCAGTCCCTGCACCGCCAGCGCCGCCACCGCCACCCCCGCCCCGACGCGCCAGGCCGATCGGCGACTCGGCCCCGCGCTGTCGCCGCGTGCTGTCGTGTCGAAGGAGGAATCGAGGTTCACGAGCCCACTCTGCGAGGTGTCGCGGGGACGCTATCACCGGGCGTGGGGGAGGCTCGGGGATCGGTGGGCTGTCGAGCTCGAGAAGCAAGGTTGGGCCGCGGCCCGCTCGAATCGGGACAGGCCGTGGTCGAAACCGATCGATCCGACCTCCGACCCGAAGGTCAGGAGCGTGCCCTTCGAGAAATGAGAGGGCACCCGCCAACCCCATGAGCCCACCGATTCGGCTTATCCGACTCTTGTCACCAGCATTGCCAACGGCCGCTCACCCGTCTACACTGTCCCTAAATACAGCAGCGAAGACACCTCGGGGCGCCGATGACGACCTTCTCCGACTTTGCTTACGCGACGTTGTCACACGGAACGCAACCCTCGTGGCAGTCGACGAAACGTAGTTAGCCGCCTTGAGGTCACGCCTCCTTGTACATCGCCCAGCACTTCAACCAAGCCAGGCTCTTCCAGCGCGTCGCCGCTTGGGACGGCTCGCAGAAGATCGATGTCAGGGGCCACCAACCACCCACTGCATTGCTTCTTCATCGAGCAAGCGCTGCGTTCCTCTTCCTGGAGCGCATGGCCATTCTCGCGAATGCGTGCCGAGCGCAATTCGAGCGTTTCCGGTCTCGCCTGGCGCTTGCAACGGCGCGGATCTCGTTCTGGTCGCCGGCCTTGGCAGAGCTTCTCTTCGAACTGTCACCGTTTCTGACGACGATGGTCGTCCTCCAGAACTCGCTCCTCGCTGCCGCCGCGTCTCAGATCGGTCGACCGGGAACCGTGCCTGCCAGTCTGAATGAGTTTCTGAAGAAGCGGAGTCACTACACCTGGTTCGATGGTGCGGTAGCGACACTCCTTCAAGGCTATTGGGACGACGGCGGGCGAACACTTCGAGACTTTAGGGACGTGGACCAACACTTCTATGTCCTTACTCAACACTCGTTTCTCGACCTAGGCTCAGAGCCGGCCCTTCGTATCTTCCTTCCCGACAACCCAGACACGAAGAGTCCGCGCCAGTTCACCTTTGCCAAAGAAATCGATGCGCTCACGTACTGCCAGCGAGAGTATTCACGGTTCCACGACCTGACCGAGGCGATCGCCGCCCACTTTGGGTTCGAGCCCGCCCCTCATCAGCAACCGCTTAGCCTTTACGAGCCCTATCAGGTCCAACCACAGGAGCAGCCCAAGACTGTTGCACTCGTCGTCATGGACTTCGGCCGCTTTGAGGGAATAGAACTTGGCCAGGTGGCAGGCGAATCGACCATGTTCGTGAGACAGCTCGCGAAGCCGGAAGGCGGCGGCTAACACGTCGTTTCAGCGGACGTCAGGTCTGGCCTGCGGCCAGCCCTGCCGCCGCTGAACTCCAGTTCCGTTAGGGGGCGCAGCCAATTCAAATGAAACTCTGGCCCCGCAAGAAGCCGCTCGATCCGGTGGACTCCTTCTGGGAGTGGTTCCGAGAGAACCAAGACTCCTTCCGCAGCATGAGCCCTCCGAATGAGACCGTTCTCAATGCCATCGAAGACCGGCTTGCCCGCATCGAGCCTGGTCTTGTTCCCGAATTCGCACTAGAGGGTGGCCGGGCTACCACCTTCGTGATCAGCGCGGACGGAGTCCGCGATCGCTTCCGCGCGGTCATGGAAACAGTGAAGCGCGCGCCCGCGCTCCCGGGCTGGAAGGTCGTCGCGTTTAGGCAGCCTGGCGATCCTAGTCTCGAGGTCGAGATCAGAGGGGTGCGGCTCGGCGCGGCCGACCTCTGGTTTAGTTCGGAAGCGGACGGTCAAAAGACGGGATTGTCGCTGTATGTCCGCGGTCTCACTGAGTCCAATCGACAAGAACTGATGCGTCTTGGATTCATCCTCCTTGATAACGCACTCGGCGAGTTCCTCGTCGAAACGGCTGTCGGCTTTATCGACTGGCAACCACTTCCGAGCGACCCTGGGCCGCCCCTCCGTCCATTTCCAGAAATCCAGGCGGCCGTGCGAGCCGTTGTTCACTGAGAGTGCCGGGTGGCGCCGCCTAACACGTCGTATCTGGACTCCTCCCGCAAGTACCTATGCACGAGGCGATGACGTTGGGCAGGACTGCAGTCGTATCTTCGGCCTCTGAGGGGAGCGTGTGGGGCTCCGGGCCAGGATGAAATCCGCGCGCGGGGAGCCAGTCGCTCGCACCGGCCCCGCAGGCCAGAGTGGTTATCGGCTCACTCCCCGCGTCGGTCTCTCCCGAATCGTCATCGATGTCGTGCGCTGCGCAGCTTGCGGCGGGTGGATTGTGTCAGGCAGCCATCGGTCTCACCTCGAAGTGGGCGTCTCGCGTGGCCACTGCCCAGGCGTATCGCGCGAGTCGATTGGCCAAGGCAACCGCGGCCTTGTTGTGCCCCAGGCGAGCGGAGGTGGCGAGGGCCCAGGCGCGGACCGCGTCCGGCTCGCGCTGCTGGTGGGCCGCGGCAAGCACGGCTCGCGCGCCGTGGATCAGGAGCATGCGCAGGTAGACGTCGCCGCGCTTGGTGATCGCACCGAGCCGGCGGATGCCGCCCGTCGACCGCTCGCGCGGTGTGAGGCCAAGATAGCTCGCGAAATGTCGGCCGCTCGGGAAACGTCCAAGGTCGCCGACGAAGCCGGCGATGGCGGTCGAAGTGAGCAGACCGATGCCGGGAATCGAGCGCAGTCGTTCGACGAGAGCGCTCTCCTTCGCGAGCGCGTCGAGCCGGAGCTCGACCTCGCGGATTCTGCGCTCCGCCTCACGGATCTCGTGGACGACCTCGAACGCGATCCAGCGCAGGCAGGGTGCGAGCGAGCTCTCCGCATCGCCGGCGAGCTCGAGCGCCGAGGAGACGAAGCCGCTCGCTCCGGTGGGAAGAGCGATGCCCTGCTCGCGCAGGAGGCCGCGGAGGGTGTTGATGCGTGCGGTGCGGGTGGCGTGCCAGGCCGATCGAGCGCGGTGGAGGGCGGTGAGCTCCTGCTGCGCGAGAGTCTTGACGGGCACGGGGCGGATCTCGCCGTTGCGGAACGCCTCGAGGAGCGCCTTGGCATCGGCGCGATCGGTCTTGTTGCCGATCCGGTAGCGGCGCACGTGCTGAGCCGGCAAGAGGCGCACTTGGTGGCCGAGCTGCCCGATCTCCCGCGCCCAGAAATGGGCCGTTCCGCACGCTTCGAGCAGGACGATTGCCGCCGGTTGCTGCGCGAAGAACTCGAGCAACGCCTCGCGGCTCAAGCGCCGGCGGAGTCGGACCTGCCCCGGCCGCGCCGACACTGCCACCTCGAAGACGCTCTTTGCCAGGTCGACGGCGATGATCGTAGTCTCACTCACGGACTCCTCCTTTCCAGGGAGCATGCGCTCATGACTCCGACGACTGTGGCACGCGAGATGCCGATCGAGTCGAGGGAGGAGTCCATCTCATCATTCGATCGGACAAACACGCTGCGCGTGTTTGCCGCTCAACTCGATAGCCGTTAGACGACACTGGAATCGCTTCCGATGCCTACGACTCGCTGTCCAGAACATGGCGCTCAGCCGGAGGCGTTCGTCTGTCAGCATGTTGCTGAGAGTCTTCGAACGAAGAACCCCGTCGGTTTTCACTGGTCGTCGGCCTCCGCAAGTCCCTGGCCCGACGCGTGGTGCTCTGACTGCGATCGATTTCAGGTTGAGGGGAACGGCGAATGGTCTCCTGAAGCGCTTGCTGTCGTGCAAGTCAGACTCATTTGTGCCAAGTGCTACGAAGCAGCGAAGGCGATCTGGTCGAATGCCTAACAGTCGTGAAGTGTCGTCTAACAGCTATCAGGCCCCCTCGTGTCAAGGGGTAGCCGGTTTCCAGGGCGGGCGTTGAGCCAGCCGAGTGCGTTGAAGAACTACCCCCCTACCTGATCGTCGCTGTCTTCGCTTCACGCTCTGGCGCGGCGCGCACGGCGCTGCACCCAACAGCTATCGAGGCTCTGTCGCGCGTTCGTGGTCGCGCGGTCGCGAGCGGGTCTCGCGACGTCCCCCAAGCTCATTCGTGCCCTCGTGCCGTCCTCGTCAGGTCGTGGACCTCGATGGATGCGCTAGCTGTGCCCCCGGTCTTCTCGGGGGAAACAGGCTCGGGTGAGGGCGAGCGTCGGTCGGAGAGGGAAACGGTGGAGGAAGCGCCGGCGTCTCTTCAATTCGGCAAGCTGCCCGACCCACGGTGCCCCTGGATCGTGCACGGGTTCGTGACGTCCCAAGGCTGATGGCCTGACGCGGCCCGTCACTCGAGCGGCCGCCCTCCGAGTCGGTGGCTGCTTCGTGGGGCGGCGCCTGTGGCGCGCCGCTCGACTCATGAGCCGCTAGCCGACACCGCGAGAGCGCCGCGATTCCGAGCCCCTTGACGATAGTAACGCGCGGCGTTATGGTGCGACCGTGATTCGGAGCTTCGCTGATGCTTCGACCGAGAGCCTGTTCCGCCGAAGCCCGGTACGGCGCCTTCCTGCGGAGATCCAACGGGCGGCCCTCAGGAAGCTCGTGGTTCTTGACGCGGCAGAATCTCTCCAGGACCTTCGGACGCCGCCAGGAAACCGCCTCGAGAAGCTCAGTGGCGACCGCGCAGGTCAGCATTCAATCCGGGTCAACGACCAGTGGCGCATCTGCTTTGCCTGGCGCGGCTCTGACGCTTTCGACGTCGAACTAGCGGACTACCACTAGGAAGACCACCATGGCCGCCAAACTCGCCCCCATTCACCCCGGCGAAGTTCTGCTCGAGGACTTTCTCAAGCCCCTCTCGCTATCCCAGTATCGGCTCGCTCACGACATTGGTGTCCCGGCCCGCCGCATCAACGAGATTGTCCTCGGGAAGCGCTCGATCTCAGCGGATACGGCGCTGCGCCTGTCGCGCTACTTCCGGAACACGGCGCGGTTCTGGCTCAACCTTCAGTCGCGCTACGACCTCGAGGTCGAACAAGACCGGCTCGGCGATCGGCTAGACCGCGAGGTGGTTGGCGTCGCGGCGACCGCGGGGCGTATGCGTCGTGTCGGCTGACGCGTCGTCTCTGGACTCCTCCCGCAAGCACCGTTGCACAGGCCGCTGACGTTGGGCGAGACGGCAGTCGACTCTTCGGCCTCCGAGGGGAGGGCGTGAGGCTCCGGGCCAGGATGAACTCCGCGCGCGGGGAGCCAGTCGTTTGCACCGGCCCCGGAGGCCAGAAGAGTTGTCGGTTCCTTCCCCGCGTCGATCTCTCCCGAGTCGTCATCGAAGTCGTGCGCTGCCTTGAGCCTTACCCGAAGGTCGATCCAGGTAGAGTCAGAATCCCAAGCGCAAGACCGAGGAGACGCGTTCCTTGCCTTGGGCCGCCGAAACTGTTGACACCATCAGGAGGCTCATGCCCGAAATCGTCATTCGCCCGCCGTCGTCGCGAGAGGAGCTGGTCGCCGAGCTCGTGCGCGTGGGCGCCGAGACGGTGCAGTTCTGGATGCGCTTCGAGCCCGACGAGTTCTTTCGCCCGATCGGGGAGGCGTGGTCGCCATGCGACAACGTCCGTCATCTGACGCGGTCCGTCACGCCCGTCGCGCAGGCGCTGCGGATTCCGCGCGTCGTGTTGGCGCTGCTCTTCGGCCGCGCGGCCGGGCCGTCGCGCAGCTACGAAGCGATCGAGACGACCTATCGGCAGGCTCTGGCGGGCGGAGGAAGGGCGAGCGGTCGCTTCGTGCCGCAGCCGCTCGTGGTGCCATCCGACCCGGTGGCGGTGCAGCGCAAGATCGTCGCCCACCTCGAAGCCGCGAACGCGGCGCTCGTATCGCGGATCCCGTCGTGGAGCGAGACCGCCCTCGACCGCTACCGGTTGCCGCACCCGCTCCTCGGCCGCCTCACCGTGCGGGAGATGCTGTTCTTCACCCTCTACCACGGGCTTCATCACACGCGGACCGTGGCGCGGCGGAAGGGGCTGTGGCCGGCGGCGTGACCTGGGGGCGCGTCTGACATGTCGCCCGAGTCCTTCTGGTACCGCGTCCTCGATCCGGTGGCGGATGCCGTCGATCCGATCCTGACGCTGCTGGTTCTTCTCGCGCCGCGGCTCGAACGGAGATGGCCGGGATGGTGGCCCGCGCTGCGGCATTGGCTCCGGGGCAGTGTGGTTCTGGCGATCGTGTACGCGGTGCGCGCGCTCGACGCGCGGTTCGGGATCTGGGCAGCGATCGGTGCCGACTACAGCACACATACGGCTTATGCGGTCGCGCTGGCACTGTGCCTCGCCTGCTGGAGCCGCCGCTGGCGCTGGCCGATGGCGGTCGTCCTCCTGGGCTATGCGGGGCTCATCCTCGTCGTCGGCTACCACTCGTTCCGCGATGTGGTGACCTCGGCAGCCGTCGCCGGGTTGACGGCCGGGGCGGTGTGTTTCGTGCTCGGCGATCGATCGAGACGAAATCGGGGACGGTTGACTCAAGACCCGGCCAATTGAGTGAGCCGTCCCCGAATTCGAAAGGCGCCAGCAGGAGATTCGCGATGCCTGGAACGAGCGGTTCGGAAGCGGAGATCACCAACATCTCGCGGCAGGCATCTGGGTGCTCCTCGACGAGCGCGAGCTGTTCATGCCCTTCGCGGAGTTCCGGTGGTTCGCCGAGGCCTCGGTCGGCGCGATCCTCGACGTCTCCTGCCCTCAGCCGCACCCCCTCGACTGGCCCGACCTCGACGCCGACCTCGCGGTCGAGTCGATCGAGCACCCGGAGCGGTACCCACGGAGGTCCAAGGTGCTCGCCGCTTCGAGTTGGATTGTCGGGCAGCACAGCGAGTCGAACGTCGAGCGCGTGCGATCATTCCGCCGCGCCCGCGCCGACAAGCGCGGCTTGAAGCGCCCAGCTGAGCTCAAACGACGGACGGTGGGGGCCAGTCGCTCGCCGCCGCTGCGGTGAGGTCGGAGGGCGGGGAGCGCTCGCGCCGGCCTCTGCGGTCGGTTCACCCCGTTGCCCACGTCATCCCACGAGGAGAGCCCGTGCGATTCATGGTCGTCGAACACTTCAAGGATGGCAACGCCGCGCCGGTCTATGAGCGGTTTCGCGAGCACGGTCGGTTGGCGCCGGAGGGTCTCACCTACCTGGACAGTTGGGTCGACGCGAAGCTCGAGCGGTGCTTTCAGCTCATGGAAGCCGCGGAAATCTCGCAGCTCGAGGAGTGGATGGCGCGCTGGGCCGATCTTGTCGATTTCGAGGTCTTTCCGGTGATCAGCAGCGCCGAGGCGAACGAGCGAGTCCCCCGTTCCGGATCGTAGGCCGTCCGGATCCGGCGCGCGGCGTTGCCGGTTGGGTAGACACTGTCGTGCCGGCGCGGAGATTCCGCTTCGACGGGTCTCGTCGACGCGTCGCACCCACCGTCAGTGCACCCGCGGACTCCGCTTTCCCGAGCGCTCGCGCCCTTGACTCGGGCGAGGGGCGCACACAAGATGCCGCGCAAGTCGGCGAGGCAGTCCAGCGCGTTGCTCGAGTGGAGAACCGGGCGGTGTCCCGTGCCCCTCGGCACACCCGTCGACAGGTCCGAGGTCGGCGACTCGCGGAGGAGAGGTGACACGATGAAGCCAGCAAAGAACACGATCTGTCTCTGGTACGACCGCGACGCCGAGGCCGCGGCGCGCTTCTACGCCGAGACCTTTCCCGACTCGTCGGTCGGCGCGATCCATCGCGCCCCGGGGGACTATCCGGCGGGGAAGAAGGGCGATGTGTTGACGGTCGAGTTCACCGTCCTGGGCATCCCCTGCCTCGGGCTCAACGGCGGGCCCGGGGTCAAGCACAACATGGCCTTCTCCTTTCAGGTCGCGACCGCCGACCAGGCCGAGACGGATCGCTACTGGAACGCGATCGTCGGCAACGGCGGCAAGGAGAGTGCCTGCGGCTGGTGCGAGGACCGCTGGGGACTCTCTTGGCAGATCACGCCGATCGCGTTGACCGAGGCGGTCACCGACCCCGACACCGCCGCCGCCCAGCGCGCCTTCGAAGCGATGATGACGATGGGCAAGATCGACATCGCCGCGATCGCGGCGGCGCGCCGCGGCTGAGGGCGCGCAGGACGGCCGCGAAGGACGAGAGTTCGCGCGTGAACTCGAAGCTCACCGCATTCGTCGACGAGCTGTTCGCCACCGGCGTCGCCTACGATGCGACACAGCCCGACCGCCACCTGCGCTGGCGCAATCTCGCACCGGCCACGGCCGCGCTACTCGGCCTCACGGCCCGGATCGCCGGCGCCCGCCGCATCGTCGAGGTCGGAACCTCGAACGCCTACTCGACGATCTGGCTCGCCGACGCGGCGTGCGACACCGATGGCTCGGTGGTGAGCGTCGACACCGTTCAGAGCGACGCGGCCGCGCCGAACCTCGCCCGCGCCGACGCGGCGCAGCCGGGCCTCGGCAGGCGCGTCGAGCTGCGCCAGGAAGACGGCGGACGTTACCTCGCGTCGCTTGCCGACGGGAGCGTCGACTTCCTCTTCCTCGACGCCGAGCGCGTCGAGTACCCGCACTGGTGGCCCCACCCGGTGCGCGTCCTCCGCCCCGGCGGCGTGCTCGCGATCGACAACGCACTCTCGCACGCCGACGAGCTCGCCCCGTTTCTCGCTCTGCTCGCGGGTGAGCCTGCGGTGCGTGGTGCGACGATCGTGCCGATCGGCAATGGCTTGCACCTCTCTTGGCGCGGCGCGTGAGCGGGTTGCCGCTCGATCGAGAACACTCGCCGGCCGAAACCCAGCGGAGGTGACTCCCCCCGAACGCGGCCTCCGTTCGGCACGAAGACGGCCCGCGCCTCGAAGTCCGCAGCTCGTTGGTTGCCGAGCCCGCGTCGCGGTCGAGGCAGGCCCTTGCGGAGCCTCGCCGTGGATGCGGTGACGAGAAGGGAAGCGGGGTACCCCCGGGTGCAAGAGGCTGCCCGCGCTCAGCTAGCGGAAGTCGCGGTCGCGGTCGGAACCGTCGTGGAAAGCCCGCCCGCATGCAGCAGCGTTTGAAAGCGCCGCCCGGAGCCGCCGGGGCAGAGGTCATTCCGCCCGAGCTTCTCGAGGGACTCCTTGTCTCCGCGGACGACTCGGTACCCGCGCTGGACGCGGGCCTCGGAAGGGGATCTCTTCCTTCGCTTGCTACTCGGTTCGAAAGGAAGGGAGGTCGTCGAGCCGGCTCTTGTCGACCACTTCGCACCTCCCTGGACTGCGGCGCGGGATCGCGGCGCGCAGATGGCCGTTTCCACTGGCGCGTGGGCCTCGGCGGCAAGCGCGCGGTATTCCCGTGCGGGCCGCAACTTCCCGTGAGCGCGCCGTGGGGCGGTGGCTACGAGCGCCGCGAGCGCTTCCAGTTTTCGAGCCGCGGGGCGAGGAGCGGGAGCCAGAGGACGGCGAGCTCGGAGATGCCGCGCGCGGCGACGAGCTGGAGCGCGAAGACGCCGCGGGCTCCCGGTTCGCCGAGGAGGTCCTCGACCAGACCGGCGAGGAAGATCGAGACGAACGAGAGCAGGAGGACGGCGACGAGGAAGAAGGACGCCTGCACGGCGGCGGCCGACGAAAAGGCGCGCTGCGCGCGTCGCGCCGAGAGACCTTCGACGATCGCGTCGACGAAGAGCAGCACCACGTAGCCGGCGACTCCCCAGGTCGCGGCGGCATCGAGCGAGGAGACGTCGAGGTGTCCGCCCGTGAAGAGCGAGCCGCCCGCCTGCGAGGCCGCGAGCGCCAGTCCGGTGAAGGCGAGAGCCGCCGTCGAGACGACGAGCCAGGCCAACTGGAACGCGAGCGACGTGCGTCGATGCAGCTCGGGGTCGAGCGAGTGGCCGCCGGCGAAGCGGTCGCCGAGCACCGCGAGACGCACGACGAGGAAGAACTCGGCGAAGAGAAACCCCGCGAGCCAGCCGAGCGACCATCCGCGGACGACCACCCCATGGAAGAGGAACGCGGCCCGCGCGAGCGGCAACGCGCTGCGCGGAAGCAGGATGCGCGGATCGCGCTCGGGCCCGCGGGCGAGGAACGCCTGGATCAGGGTCGGCTTCTCCCGGCGCGGACGGGGCTTGGCTGGCATCGCGCGATCCTATCCGCCCCCGGCGCGCGATGGGCGCGCTCGCTCGCCCCGGCGGCCGCGGTGCGCGACGTGATCTCCGAGGCGGTCATGCGCGAGCCCCCGACCGGTCCTCGGAGAGCTTCCTCTGCCGGCGCGATCTCGCGCGCTGTCGCCCGGCCTACGTCCTCTCCCCGCTCGAAACCGAAGGCGGCGAGCTGACGAACCTCGAGCAGGAGGTGCGGCACAGCATTCGCGAGCACGAGCTCCTGGTCAAGAACGCGGACGCGAGCTCGAAGAGAAGTGGTCGTTCGCCGAGCAGCTCGCCGACCGCATCGCGACCTACGGCGGGAGCTGGGCGTTCATCCTCCTCGATCTGATCCTCTCCTGCCCCGCGGCGATCCAGGCGCCGGTGATCATGATGAGTCAGAACCGGCAGGAGGCGAAGGACCGGTTCCGCTCGCAGCACGACGACCAGGTCAACCTCAAGGCCGAGCTCCGCCTGCGGGAGCACCTCGCGAGCTTCGAGTGGCCGACGTCGGAGGTGTGTCCGCTCGAGGTCGCGACGCTCCGAGCTCAGCTCGGCTTCGCAGAAACCGAGCCTGCCTGAGCCGGCACCGTGGCGGGCTGGCCGGATTCGGTCGGCAGATCGGCCTTCAGCCAGCCGCTGATGCCAGCCGACATCACGCGCACGTTGCGATAGCCCATCCCCCGGGCGCGCCGGGCGGCGTTGGGCGCCTTGCGACAGAGCGGATTCGAACAGTAGAAGACGAGGGCGGTCTCGCGATCGGCCGGCAGGTCGCTGGCGGCGAAGCCGAGGGGGTCGAGGTGGTTGGCGCCCGGCACGCGAGCGGCCAGCCAACGCGGCTCGGCGTTGACGTCGAAAATCACCAGCGGCTCGCTCTGGCTGCGGGCGTAGAGCTCCTTGGGTGAGATCTCCGCGAGACCCATGAGGCGGGCGAACATGACATCTCCTCCTGCTTGATCGGCGGCGTCACGCCGCCGGGGGAGGGGCGGCGGTGTGACGCAACCACTGGATGGCGACCGCTGCGATGGCGAGGGGCAGGACGACGAGCGTCGTCGTGCCGGCGGTCGAGAGCGGCAGGGCGAGCCAGGCGGCGCCGAAGGCGAGGCCGGCGAGCACCCAGGTCCAGCCGGCGAAACGGAAGAACGACTGCGTCCGGGCAGGGTTCATCCGCACGCACGCGAGGGATGTCAGTCGCTTGGGAATCGTGTTGCCGGTGAGCACGATGTACGCCGCCAGGAGGATCATCAGCGATCGTTGCTGGATGGATGCGGTGTCGATCCAACCGAATCGCGGAGCGAGCCGGGCGACCGCGGCCGTTGCCAGCATCAGGCCGGCAAAGACGAGGGCGACGCGGATCTCCGGGGCGCTGCTCTTGGGCTTCGGTTCGAGGCTCGCAAGCTCGTTCACGTGGTCCCTCGCAGGGGTCGGCGTGTCGGCGTGCCCTGCTGGGCGGCACGCCGGGGGCGAGCCGCCGCGACCACATCCGAGCCGACGGTTTGGGCGAAGCTCAGGAGCGCGTCCTCCAGCACCGAGAGCTTCAGCCGATAGAGGATCGTGCGGCCCTGCCGCTCGGCCGCGACGAGATCGGCCTCCTGCAGCACCGCGAAGTGCGCCGACATGGTCGGCTTCGAGACGTCGAAATGCCCTGCGAGCTCGCCGGCTCCCAGTGGGCCCTGCCGCAGCAGCTGCAGGATGCGCCGCCGGGTCGGATCGGCGAGCGCCTTGAAGACGCGGTTCATGGGTCGATAATTAGCTAACTATCGAACTATTGTCAAGCGACGGCCGCCGTCGACGACTCCGGAGTCCGGACCGCGGGCAGTCGGCGGATGCTTGTCCCGAGCTCGCCGAGGCCGCCTGCTAGCATGACGCGAGACCTTCCGGAGGCAGTCCATGTCCTTACGCGCTCGCTCTTTCGTGATCCTCGTCCTGCTGCTTGCGCTATCCGGGTGCAAGCTCGCGCGGGACCGCTACTACAAGGCGCTCGAGAAGGTGGGGGTCGAGAAGCGCGAGCTGCTCGTCTCGCGTGTCGACAAGGCGCGCGAATCGCAGGTCGAGGCGCAACAGCAGTTCAAGGACGCGCTCGAGCAGTTCCAGGCGCTCGTCGGCTACACCGGCGGCGACCTCGAGGCGATGTACGGCAAGCTCTCGGGCGAATACGAGGCGAGCGCCAAGCAGGCGGCCGAGGTCAACGACCGCATCGCCAAGGTCGAGCACGTCGCGCAGTCGCTCTTCGAGGAGTGGCAGCGTGAGATCGGCCAGTACCAGGACGCCGGGTTGCGTCGCGAGAGCGAGCGCGAGCTCACCGCGACGCGCGACCGCTACCGCCAGGTGCTCGTCGCGATGCAGCGCTCGGCCAAGAGCATGGACCCCGTCCTCGGCCGACTGCACGACCAGGTGCTCTTCCTCAAGCACAACCTCAACGCACGGGCGCTCGGCTCGCTTTCCGGCACCGCCAAGAGTCTCGAGCTCGAGGTCGGGGGTCTGTTGCAGCAGATGCAGACGTCGATCGCCGAGGCCGACCGCTTCATCGCCGAGATGAAGGCGGGCGGCGGCCGCTGAGCGGCGCTCCACCTTCGCCGCAGAAACGGCGAAGGCCGCCACGCGGGCGGCCTTCGAGGTCGGTGCCGGCGAACGACGTCGGCGTCAGGCGGTGCGGCGGCGCAGCAGGAAGAGCGCGCTCGCGGCAAGTGCCGCGAGCAGTGCGGCGAGCCCGACGTGGTCGAGCGTCGGCACCTCGATGAGCGCCGTGCCCTCCCCGGCCTGAACCTGCAGCGCCCGGTAGTTGGGGAAGAGCGTCGTCGTCTGCACCCAGGGGGCGACGTTCGACCAGGCCTCCCCGCCGGCAAGCGGCGTGGCGCTCGACTCGTCGGCGCAGAGGTAGAAGCCCTGCTCGACCGAGGCGTTCCACCGGGCGCCGAGGTAGATGCTGCCCGAGGTCACGTTGGCGGTGACGGTCGAAAGATCGACGGTGTAGAAGGCGCCGGGAAGCGCCGTCGGCACGCCCGAGGCAACCGCCGGAACGGAGCCGAGGAGGGTCCCGGGGGTGCCGGACGGACCGTCGTCGTCATAGGCGATGACGTCGTAAGCGATCGTGTCGTCGCTCCCCTGACGGACCCAGCAGAGGCAGACCGTGCCGTAACGGAACGGGTAGGAAGCCGGGGTGAAGCGATCGACATAGCGGCCGTCGACGACCGTGTTGTTCCACCCGTAGCCGTTTTCGGGGACGCCGTCGTCGTGGATCTGGCCGCCGGCGCAGCCGTTGACGACCGGGGTGCCGTGCTCGACGAGCGGCTTGCCGCCGGCCTCGAGGAAGGTCCGGGCGAGACGATCCGCCCGCAGCGGAGCGACCGCCAGGGCGGCGAGCAGCGGGAGCAGGAGGATCAGCGGACGGCGCATTCGGTGCGGCATGACGGCTTCTCCGAGAAGCGAAACGCGCCCACACAATAGCACGCCCGCCCGGCGGGGAGGTCCGGGAGGAACGCCCCCGACGACTGCCGTCCGGGCGCAGGCTCCGGATCAGGAAGAGGTCGGAGGCGTACCAGAGCGGGAACAGCAGGAGCGTGAGCAGAGTGGCGACGCGCCACGCTCGGCTGCTGGTGGGGGAAGCGTGTCGGTTGCGGGCCGCCAGAGCTGCGCGCTCGGTGCCGTCGGACGGCGCGCTCGAGCCGAAGCGCGAGCTCGCGCGAGGCCTCGGCCGCCGTGGCGGCAAGCAGCGACTCGCGCCGCGTGCGCTCGAGCTCCGGGAGCGAGCGGCGCAGCTTGCGGGTGGCGCGGCTGAACACCCAGGTGCGCCAGAGGGTGTGCTCGTCGCGTGGATCGACGAGGCGGGCGGTGAGCGTCACCGGCGCGTAAAAGCGCGCCAGCAGGTGCGCCCCGCCGCCCCAGACGAGCGCCTCTTGAGCCAGCTCCTCGGCGGCCACCGCGGCGCCGGCCCAACCGCCGGCGAGCTCGGCGACGAGAAGACCCTGGACGGCGGCCTCGACGACGCCGCTGCCGATGAGCAGCACGAGCCACTTCCGTTCGATGCGACCGTAGCCCACGAGGCGGACGTCGAGCCGCAACGCTGGCGCCGCCGGCGAAGGGGCGGTTTCGACAGCCGCGAGAGGGGAGAGCTCGCGCGCGGCGATCGCGGGAGACGCGGGGCTCGCGGCGACGACGAGCTCGATCTGCCGGCTCTCCGTCAGCCGAGCCGTGAGGTCGGCGGCGATCGCCTGGGCGGCGTGGTCGAGCACGCGGGCGATTTCGGCGCGTTCGTCGCCTGGCGGCGCGGGAGCGCTCTGGAGCTCGGCGAGATGCGCGATTCGTGCGGACGGCGCCACCGGCGCGAGCGTCACCGCGACGCGCCCGCCGGCGGCCGGCCAGGTCGCACAGCCGGCCGCGGACGAAACGGCCAGGAGCGCGAGCGCAAGCTCACCGCGGCGGCGGCGAGTCGACGGGTGGCGGGGCGCGCGGGGCATCGGCACGCGCGCAGTCTAGGTCACAAGGGGAACGACGAGCGCCCCGGCCGAGCACTCCGGGGCGCCGAGGCGTTTCTGCACTCAGCCAGGGAGACGCCGTTCGACCCGCTCCGGCAAGGACGAACGGCGTGTCCCGTCTCCGGTCACGGCCTGGCAGGCTTGGCGGGATGGGCGCTCTTGAGCCACTCCGCGAGGCCCTTCATGTCCTTGACCAACCCGGCGAACTCCTTGCCCTTGGCGGTCAGCTTCGACGAGCCGGGCTTGGCGACGTGGCAGGCGGTGCAGTCCTTGAAGGCGACTTCGAGGGCCTCGTAGCCGTCGAGCGAGCCCATCGTCTCGAAGTACTTGCCCTTGGCGGTGAGCAGCTTGCTGCCCGGCTTGTCGTGGCAGGCGGTGCAGGCGAGCTGCGTCGACTTGGCCATCGCGTCGGTGGCGGCGGCCGGGTGGGCGGGCAGGAGCGTGGCCGCGGCGAGCAGTGCCACGGCGAGGGCGATCGTGGGAAAAGCGGTGAGCTTGGTGAGCTTCATGAGAAGGGCTCCTCCTCGCGCTACTTGCGGGCCCAGGCCCAGGAGACGCCGAACGAGAGCGTCCACTGCGAGTGATCGACGCGGGCGCCGGGGCCGAACGGGTTGACGAACGGATCGACGTTGTTGTTGGTCTGGCTGGCGTTGAAGGCGTGCTCGAGCGCCAGCTCGTAGGTGCGACCGGTCTCCCCCATCCAGGTCATGCCGATCGTCGCGTGCTTCTCGACGGTCGCCGGAAAGAGCGGGGTGAGGGTCTCGGCGGGCACCGGATTCTCGCCGAAGTTGTAGCCGGCGCGCAGCGTCAGGCGCTCGCTCGCCCGGTAGTCGACGCCGAGGGCGTAGACCCACTGGTCCTTCCAGTTGAAGACGAACGGCATGACGACGTCCGGAGCGCCCGGAGTGTCGGGATTGCTGCTGCTCACGGTGATCGTGTTGAGCGCGTCGTCCCAGTAGTTCTTCTTCACGTCGAGGGCGATCGTCCAGCGATCGTTCGGCCGCAGGGCGATGCCGAGACCCGCCTGGGCGGCGAAGGTGAAGCCGTCCATCTTGCCGTCGTAGTGGACCTTGCGGCCGAGCAGCGGATGCCCCGTGAAGTTGACCTGCATGTCGCCGTTGTCGAAGGTCGAATCGGTCTCGGTCTGGTAGATCGCGCCGAGCGAGACCTTCGGGTGCGGTCGCCACCAGGCACCGAGGCGGAAGTTCTGCTGATAGCCGTGAGCGTTCTCCATCTTCACGCCGAAGAAGCTCATTGCCGGCATCTGCGTGTTGAAGAACGACGTGCCGGGGAAGAAGCGGAACGAGGCGTCGGCATAGCCGACGTTCATCGTCGCGCCGACGGCGAAGTCCTCGGAGAAGGAGTAGGCGACGGTCGGCGAAATGGTCATGAAACGGACCTGCGTGTAGGTGCCGTCGACGGTGCCGAAGAAGGTGTTGAGCTTCTCGAAGGTGGCGCCCATGCCGCCCTGGCCGATGAAGCCGATGCCCCAGGTCCACGGCGAGCCCTTGGCCCCGCGCACGTAGGCGACCGAGGGCATGGTGAAGTAGCGGCTCTTGGCGTCGGTCGGGCCGTTGACCATGTTCTCGAACTCGAGCGACGGCGCCATCGTCGCCAGGTTCGCCGAGAAGTGATTGCCCTGGAGCTGCGCGATGCCGGCGGGGTTGAAGCCGATGGCGAGCGAGCGGTCGGAGATCGCGAGGTTGGCGCCGCCGCGGCCCATCGCTTCGGTGCCGTAGGCGGTCAGGTACATGCCGTTCGTCGCATGGGCCGCGGGCGCGAGCAGGAGCGCCAGGGCGAGAGCGAGGGCGGCGGCGAGCCAGGTTCTGCTAGCCGGCATGGGGTTCTTCCTCCTTGAGAAGAGAGCGGCGCGGCAGCGGCCGCGTCCGCGAGGACGGCGCACGAAGCGAGGTCGAGCGCGACAGATCGAGCCCGGCGAGGGTGGCGATCGCCGCCAGTGGCGCGGCGCCGAACAGCCGGGCGAGGGTCGAGCGGGAGAGCGCGGTGGTGCGAGCGATGGTGGCGAGCGCCGGGATGCGCCCGGAACGTGCGGCCTCCTCGCGGCAGGCGGCGAGCGCCCGCCAGTGGCGCTCGGAGAGTGGGGCGAGCCCGAGCGCGTCGGCGCTTCGCTCGGCCTGGGCGGGAGTCCACGCCTCCGACCTGGCGAGGCACGAGTCGAGGCGAGAGGGTGAGGGCATGCGGTCGATCGCTCCGCCGTGTCCTAGAGCACGGAGCGTGCCGCGATGAAAACGGGCCGGACGAGTCTGTTTTCTGGTCTTTCGAGGCGAGCCTGAAACGTCACGTTGCTACGCGACGTTTCAGGCGAAACGCAACGTTGCTACGCTGAAACGCCGAGCCCCAGCTCGCGCATGCGCCGCCAGAGCGTCGTGCGGGAGAGCCCGAGGGCCCGGGCCGCCTCGTCGCGTCGCCAGCGGGCGGCCTCGAGGGCGACGAGGAGGCGCTCGCGTTCGTCCCGCGGGGCGGTCGGCTGGCTCCCCGCCGGCGGCCGGCTCTCGACCGGGCTCGGCACGCTCCGCGCCGGCAAACGAGCTTCGGCCGGGAGGTCCTCCGGCAGGATGGTCTGGCGCCGGCAGACGGCGAGCGCGTACTCGAGGGCGTTCTCGAGCTCGCGCACGTTCCCCGGCCAGTCGTAGGCGAGGAGCGCTCGCAGCGCGTCGGGGGAGAGGCGCACCTCCCGCCCGCTGCGCCGCGCGGCGCGGGCGAGCAGATGGCGGGTGAGCGGCTCGACGTCTTCGCGGCGCGCACGCAGCGGCGGCACCTCGACGGGAACGACGCGCAGGCGGTAGTAGAGGTCCTCGCGGAATCGCCCTTCACGCACCGCGCGGGACAGGTCGAGGTGGGTCGCCGCGAGGATGCGGGCATCGCTCTCTCGGGTCCGGCTTTCGCCGACCCGCTCGAAGGTGCGCTCCTGCAGGACGCGCAGGAGCTTGCCCTGGAGCGAGAGCGGCAGGTCGCCGATCTCGTCGAGAAAGAGCGTGCCGTGCTCGGCGAGCTCGAAACGACCGGCGCGGTCGCGCACGGCGCCGGTGAATGCGCCGCGCACGTGGCCGAAGAGCTCGCTCTCCAGCAGCTCTCCCGGCAGCGCCGCGCAGTTGACCGCCACGAAGGCGCCGCTGCGCCGTCCGGAGTGGAGATGGAAGGCGCGGGCGACGAGCTCCTTGCCGGTGCCGCTCTCGCCGGAGAGCAGGACCGTGGCGTCGCTCTCGGCAAGGTTCTCGATCAGGCGGAAGATGTTCTGCATCGCCTGCGAGCGCGCGACGAGGCCCGAGAAGTGGATGATGCCCGGCTCGGCTCCGGGCTCGAGCGCCTCCTCGGCGGGGCGCATGACGACGACGTAGGCGACCCCGGGGTCACAGAGGTCGTCGCGGCGTTCGACGAGTGGCGCGGCGGTCACCGAAACCCGCCGCGGTCGCCGCCCGGCGAGTTGCAAGGTGGCGCCCCAGCCCTCACGCCGTTCGCCGGCTTCGACAGCGGCGCGCAGCGCCCCGGCGGAACCGAACAGCTCGGCGCCGAGCAGCTCCTCGAGCGTCGCACCGACGAGACTCGCGGCGGTGCCGTCGCCGCCCATGGCGTCGATGCCGTGCGAGGCATGGACGACCCGCCAGCGGGGATCGGCGCACAGCACGACCCGCCCGAGCGAGGAGAAGACGCGGTCGATGCCGCCGATCATCGCGGCGACGGCAGCCTGATCGGAGAGCGCGCGGCGGGCCATCGGCGAGAAGAGGGACCCGCGCCGGCCGACGAGCGGGCGGCGCGGGTCGTGGCGAGGCTCAGCGCACCTCGCAGAGGCAGTGGGCGAAGAGCCCCTGCGGATCGTCGAGCTCGGCGAGGGCACGCACCTCGCGCGTGATCTCGGTCAGGCGGCGAGCCGGCGAGAGCCCGCGCGGCCTCGACACGTCGTCGAGCCGCACCAGCCGAGCCGTGGAGTTGAGGATGTCGGCGGCGAGCTGCTCTTTCCAGTCCGCCTCCTTCTCGACCCAGATGACCTTCGGCTCTCCTTCGAGCTTGGCGAGCTTGCCCGCCGCGGCGATGGCCGCGGAGAGGTCGCCGAGCTCGTCGACGAGGCCGAGCCGCTTGGCGTCGGCCCCGCTCCAGACGCGACCGCGGGCGATCTTGTCGACCTCGTCGCGCGTCATCTTGCGCGCCTGGCCGACGCGAGTGAGGAACTCCTCGTAGCCGCGGTCGATCATCGTCTGGATGAGCTCGCCGGCGCGCGGGTCGAGCGCCCGGTCGACGCGCACGGCACCGGAGAGCCAGGTCGTGCCGACACCGTCGACGTGGACGCCGAGGTACTTGGCGAGCGGCTTCTGGAAGGTCGGGATCATTCCGAAGATGCCGATCGAGCCGGTGAGCGTGTCGGGGCTGGCGAAGATGCGGTCGGAGGCGGTGGAGATCCAGTAGCCGCCCGAGGCGGCGAGCGAGCCCATCGACACGACCACCGGCTTGCCAGCGGCGCGCGCCAGCTCGGCCTCGCGCCGGATGAGCTCGGAAGCGAAGGCGCTCCCGCCGGGCGAGTCGACGCGCAGCACGATCGCCTTGATCTGGTCGTCCTCGCGTGCCTGCCGGATGAGCGCCGCCGTGGAGTCGCCGCCGATCTCGCCGGAGGGCTTGGTGCCGTCGGCGATCGTCCCCTTGGCGACGACGACGCCGACGGCGTCGCCCTTCACCGGCTTGCGGTCGCGCAGCCCCTTCGCCTTGAGATAGTCGGCGAAGGCGATCTGGTTGAAGCTCTTCGACTCCGCGTCCTTGCCGACCAGCTCGATCATCCGCGCCCGCACCTCGTCGCGATTCGACAGCTTGTCGACCAGCTTGTCGGCCAGCGCCATCTTCGCGGCGTCGCCGTGGGCGGCCCGCAGCCGCCCGTCGACGCCCTCGATGCTGGCGATCACCTCGCCGGGGGTGAGCTTGCGCGCCGCGGCGACGTCGGCGACCCACGAGCCCCAGAGGTCGCCGAGCAGATCCTGGTACGAATCGCGCGCCTCGGGCGAGATGTCGTCGCGCAGATACGGCTCGACCGCCGACTTGTACTCGCCGACGCGGAAGACGTGGACGTCGACCTCGTACTTGTCCAGCCCCTCCTTGAAGTAGGGGCGCCAGATGCCGTAGCCCTCGACGAGCACCATGCCGAGAGGGTTGAGGTGCACCTCGTCGGCCTGCGCGGCGAGGAAGTAGGAGGCGTTGCCGTAGCTGTCGGCCGCGGCGATCACTTTCTTGCCGCTGGTCTTGAAGTCGACGAGGGCCGCCTTGAGATCCTGCAGCTTGCTCGGCCCGATCGCGCCGAGCTCGTCGAGCCCGAGGTAGACCGCCTGAATGCGGTCGTCGCTCTTGGCGGCGTGCAGGGCGTCGGTGAGGTCCTTGAGCAGCGTCTCGGCATCGGCCGAGCCGTCGAGCTTGCGCATCGCCTGGGCGACCGGGTCGCCGGTCAGCTGCTCGACCACGGCGCCCTTCGGGTTGAGCACCAGCGCCGCCTTGCCCGGCACCTTTGGCTTGCTCCCGCCGGCGGCGGCGAAGAGAGCGATGACGATCAGCAGGAAGATCGCGTTGACCACGATCCGCCGCGACAGATCCACCCCGCGCCAGATCGCGCGCAGGAAGCGGAAGAGGATATTGGGCCGTTCGTTCTCCATGGATCCCTCCGGAAGGGCCTGGGCGGACTCTGCCCGGGTCCAAGGATTCTACGCGCGGGAGGACCCGGAGTTGTGGAAAGGCCCCCTAGGGACGGGCGCGGTGAAGCAGCAGACAACCAGCGGCGGCGACGAGAAGGCCGAGAAGAGTCAGGCCATGGGGGTCGAGAGTCGGCACGTCGATCAGGAAGCCTCGGCGATTGGGGTAGACCCAGAGGCCGCTGTTGGGGCCGTTGTCGACCACCAGTTCGGGAGCGCCGTCTCGGGCGAGATCGGCGATGACCAGGGCGTCCGACGTTGCAGGCAGATCGAGAGTCGCGTATTCAATTAGACCGTCCGTCACGGCTCCGCGGAAGAAGTGGGCTCTGGGCGCGAAGGAGGACGAGAACACGAACTCGGTTCGACCGTCCCCATCGATGTCCATGGCAGCACCCTGGCTGGGCCCGTCCGGAAAGAGAGTGAATACCGAGTCTGCGAAGGCTCCCCCTCCGACCGATCTCGCGATGCCGATCTGCTTCGGGACGCCGTAATGGACGATGACGAGATCGTCGAGGCCGTCTCCGTCGGCATCTCCCACGAATGGCAGGGAAGTCTGAGGAGGGAGGAGTGGGCCGTCGAACTCTGTTCCATAGAGTCCTCCCGCAGTACCCAACGCTACTCGGATGCGGATCGTGTTCGTGAACCCGTTGTACACGGCCCTCGCCCGATCTGGCCAGGCGTCGCCGTCAAAGTCACCGACGACTGCATGGAGAGCCAAACAGCCTGAGCCGGAGGTGAATGTACCGTCACCGCCGCCGAGCCAACCCACCGAGGTGGCTGCCACGTCGCGGTGGCCGTCGCCGTTGCAGTCTCGAATCTCCAAGGTCTCGGGCGTGAGCGGACTCGGCTCGAGCGCCTGGTACCAATGGTAGCCGCCGGCACCATCGCTCAGATTGACGTACGCGGTAGCGAGATCGGAGGAAGCCCACGCGAAATCGCCGAACCCATCCTCGTTGAGGTCTCCGGCGGCCAGAGAGACCGGGGCACCGGTAAGGAAGCTCGGTCCGACACGCAACAAGCTCGTGCGGTCTCCGAACAAGACCTGCCCGTGGCTCGGGCCGGCAGTACTCACGTCGGGCAGGCCGTCGCCATCGATGTCCTGCACGACGAGGCGCCAAGATACGTCGTTGGTGGGTGCGAGAAAAGGCTGGTCGAACGGGAGCAGCTGGCCGGAGGCAGGGGCGGCGAAACTGCTCCACGCGGCCGCGATCAGAAATGCGAAGAAGGTGGAGCGGAAGTGGGAGGTGAGCATCGCGTAGACCTCACAGGAATGCTTCTATTTTACGCGAGTGCAATACTCCGAGATATTCCCTTGGGTATCCACGAGAAGCGAAAGGGCCACCGACCCCGTCGGTGGCCTCTTCCTTCCTATTCGGCCGAATCCGGTGAGAACCGCGCTCAGGCGCCCGGGGCGGGGCCGAAGGAGCGGGTGAAGAGGTCCTGGATGGCGGTGCGGCCCTCGGGGGTGAGGTTGCGCGTGCCGGTGCCGGCGAAGGGGCGCTCACCGATCGTCGGCTGGTCGGGGACCCAGTGCCCGTCGCGCCAGGTGAACCAGCCGGCGCGCTCCTGGTCGTAGACGTGGAGGTGGCGGTTGAAGAGCTTGGCGAGCTCGACGCCCCAGCCGGTGCCGCCCTTGACGGTGTCGTCGGCCTGGATCCAGCCGATGGCGAAGACCTGATACGACTCGTTGACCATGTGGAAGATCGACTGGATGACGCGGCGCACCTTCTCGGCCTCGTGGTAGGTGCGGCCCATGCGCTTCGAGACGATCTCCATGCTGACGTCGCCCTTGGCGAGCTCGTCTTCGGAGAGGGTGCGGACATCCTCGCCCCACTCCATGGCATGCCCTTCGAAGGAGAACGTGGTCTCGCGGATCCCCCAGCGCTTGGCCGAGCGACCGAACTCCGCCTCGGCGCCCTTGTGGCCGCCGCTGTACATGACGACTTTCTGATGATGGTGCATCGGCTTGACTCCCCGGGGATTGCCCCTGCAGAAAACCGGCGGATCATAGCGTAGCGCCCACGAGGACGTTGACCCGTCGAGGATCTCTACCATACGCTGCCGGGAATCCACCGGGGCCGGGGTAGGGGGATCCCTCGATGCGAGTGTTGGTGGCGGTGGGCAGCGCAAGGCTGCGACGGGAGCTCGACGAGCTCCTGGCCGACTGGCGGTTTGCCCCGGAAAGCCACGGCGATGGCCTCTCGGCCTGGGAAGCGCTCGAGGCGCCCGGCGGACCGCGCCTCGCCTTCTGGCAGGTCGATCTTCCCGGTCTCGACGCCCTCGCGGCAGCCCGCCGACTGCGCGGGGTCGATGCTCCCCGTTATGTGCACCTGCTCGTCCTCGCCGAGCGGGGCGAGGCGACGCCGCCGCTCGCTGCCGTCGATGCCGGAGCGGACGACGTGCTCTTCCTGCCGGTGAATGCCGAGGAGCTGCGCGTGCGCCTGGCATTGGCGCGCCGGGCGCTGCATCTGCAGGAGAAGCTCACGGTCCTCACCGACGTCGTCCGCCACCAGGCCGATCGCGACCCGGTGACCAACGTGTGGAACCGCCGCGCCATCGCCGAGATGCTGGCGCGCGAGCTGACCCGGGCCTGCCGCGACAACGACTGGGTCACCGTGCTCGCGCTGCATCTCGACGGCTTCAAGGAGCTCAACGAGACCCACGGCCCGGAGGCCGGAGACGGCGTGATCCGCGAGGCTGCCGAGCGCCTGCGCACGGCGATCCGCGCCTCCGACTGGCTGGGGCGGAACGTGGCGGCGAAGTACTTCCTCCTCCTGCCCGGCTGCAATCCCGACCGGGCCGTGGCGACCGCCGAACGGCTGCGTCACGCCTCGGCCGAGAAGCCGTTCCCGCTCGGCGAGGGGCGGAGCGTGGTGCTCACGGCCAGTGTCGGGCTCGCCTCCGACCGCGGCGGATCGATCAGCGCCGAGGAGTTGCTCGACCGCGCCTCCGAGGCGCTGCGGCGCGCCCGTTCCGAGGGCGGCGACACCATCCGTCAAGCGCTCCCCACCCAAGCGGGACAACTGCCGCTCGCCTAGGCGTCACGCCTGACTGCCGGCCACACGCGCCACCCGCCCGGGTCTCCGGCTCACGCACGGGACCAGGACGAGTGGGTGGTCGCGCAGAAGTCCGTCCCTCCCCCCCGCGTCGTCCCGACCGGCAGGAGGGTCCGACCACGTCTCCTGCTCTCGCGCCGGTAGACCCGGGGGAAGCAGGACGGAACGGCGGCGCGTCGACTACTTGACGATCTCGATCAGCTCGACCTCGAACACCAGCGTGGCACCGGGCGGGATGCCCGGACGGCCACGGTCGCCGTAGGCGAGCTCGGCCGGGCAGACCAGCTTCGCCTTGCCGCCGACCTTCATCTTCTGGAGACCTTCGGTCCAACAGGGGATGACGCCGTTCAGCGCGAACTCGGCCGGCTGGCCGCGCCCGATCGAGCTGTCGAACTCGGTGCCGTCGACGAGCGTGCCGCGGTAGTGGACCTTGACCTTGTCGGTGGCGGCGGGCGTGGCGCCGGTCCCCGCCAGCGTCTCGCGGTAGACGAGCCCGGTGGCGGTTTTCTGGGCCCCCGACTCCTTGGACGCCGCGTCGAGGAGCGCCTTGCCACGCTCCTTCTCCGCGGCGGCGCGCTTCTCGGCGCGAGCCTGGACGAATCCCTGGACCTTCGGTGCGAACTCCTCGGCCTTGACCGCCGGCTTGCCGGCGTGGGCGTCGGAGATCGCCCGCAGGACGAGCTGCAGCTCGGCGTCGGTCAGGCCGAGGGTGGCGAGGTTGCGGTGGAGCATCAGGCCGATGGTGTAGACGGCCTTCTCGTCGTCGGTCGACGGCGCCGGCGTGTCGGCGAAGATCGGTGCTGCGGCGACAGCGAGCAGCAGGGCGAGGAGCGGAACGGCGAGCTTGCGGGTCATCGAATTCCTCCGGAATCGGGCTTTCGGGCGCGGGCAGCCGGAGCGGCCGATCGCGCAGGGCTCGGACGCCGTACCCTAGGCAGGAGTGCGCCGGCGGTCAAGGTGGGGTGTCACCGGGCTCGCCGAAGCGGCGGCGCTTGGGGTGTCCGGCGGGGACCTGACAGACTCGCCGCGGAGGAACCGATGCACCGCCGCCCGACCGTTCGCCCGCGTCCTGTCCCCACTCGCCCGATCGCCGCCTTCGGGGCCGTGCTCGCCCTGGCGTTCACCTTCGCCTCGGCCGCCGCGGGCGTCGTCGAGCGACCGGCGATCAACCCAGGGCTCGGTCCGCCGCCACCCGAGGCGCATCGCGACAACCCGGCGGCGACCTGGACGTCGTTGCTCGATCTCGGCGCGACCGGTCGCTTCGACCTCGCGGCCCACCTGCTCGACCTCGGCGAGATCCCCGCGGCGCAGCAGCGGGCGACCGGAGCGACGGTCGCCGAGCGGCTCTACCGCGTCCTCGCGAGTCTCTCGGCACGACGGGACGCAGTGAGCGAGGAATCGCCGGAGGGGCCGCGCGTCGAAGGCGGGCGCGCCGAGAGCGTGCTGGCGCTGCGCTTCTCGCGTGCCGGGCTGCGCGGCGAGGTGCGGTTGCGTCCGGTCGAGAGTCGCGACCGCAGCGAGCGAGCCTGGCTCTTCGACGCGCCGACCGTCTCCGCCGCGGCCTTCTGGTACACCGCCCTGGTCGTCGGCGTCCCGGCGCAGCAGGTCGAACCGATCAACCCCGGCCTCGGGCTCACGCCGCCCGAGGTGCGTCGCGGCTCACCGCGCGAGGCCGTCGGCGGTTTCCTCGAAGCCTGCGAGGCCGGGCGCTTCGATGTCGCGGCGCACTATCTCGACCTCGCCGACGTCGAGAGCGATCGCCAGGTGGCGGAGGGAGCGCGGCTCGCCCGCCGGTTGATGATCGGCCTGCTGGGCTCGGCGCGGGTCGAGCTCGACGAGATCTCCGACGACCCGCTCGGCAAGCCGGAAAGCGACGTGGCCGACAACGAGGAGCGGATCGCCACGGTACGCCGGCGCTTTCGCACCGGCGAGGTCGTGCTGGTCCACCGCTGGGATCCTCTGCAGGGCCACGTCTGGCTCTTCTCGCGTAGCACGCTGGCGCGCCTCGGCGACCTCTACCTGTCGAGCCTGGCGATGCGCTTCGTCGACCATGTGCCGACCTTCGGTTTCGCCGGTGGCATGACCGGACTCCAGGTCTGGCAGTGGGTCGTCCTGCTCGGGGCGCTTCTCGTCGGCTGGGTGGTCAGCCGGTTCGCCGGCCGGGCGCTCCGGCGGCTGGCGCGCGCCGTGACCCGTCGAACCCGGACGGCCTGGGACGACGTGGTGGCCGAGTCGCTCGATGGTCCGGCGGCGTTTCTCGTCTGGGTGCTGCTGCTCGCCGGCGTCGTGCCGTTCCTCGGCCTCTTCCCGGCAGCGCAGACGATCGCCCACCGCCTCCTGCTCATTCTCGGCGTGCTCGGCCTCGGCTGGACCGCGGCGCGGCTCACCGACGGCTTCGTCGATCATCTGCGCCGCTCGGCCGCCGCCGAGGCCAATCAGGTGAGCGTCGGCTTCCTGCCGATCGCCGCGCGCTTCGTCAAGGTCTTCCTCGGTCTGCTGGTCGTCCTCGCGGCACTGCGGGTCGTCGGCGTCGACGTCGGCGCGGGCCTCGCCGGACTCGGTCTGGCCGGCGCGGCGGTGGCCTTCGCGGCGCAGAAGACGCTGGAAAACCTATTCGGCGCCACGGTGATCGCCGCCGATCGGCCGTTCAAGGTGGGCGACTTCGTCGCCATCGGCAGCGATCAGGGGACCGTGGAGGACATCGGCCTGCGTTCGACGCGGCTGCGCACGCTGGGCCGCACAGTCGTGTCCGTGCCCAATGGCCTCGTCGCCGGCGGACGGCTGGAGAACTTCGCCCACCGCGACCGCTTCCTCTTCAACCCGACGGTCGGGCTGGTCTACTCGACGAGCGCGACACAACTGCGGGAGGTCCTCGCCGGTCTCGCTGCGCTCCTCGCCGCGCACCCGGAGGTCTCCTCCGAAGGACAGCGCGTGCGTTTCCGTGGCTTCGGCGACTCGGCGCTCGAAGTCGAGCTGCTCGCCTGGATCGACACACCGGATTTCCCCGCCTCGTTGCGTGTGGCCGAGGAGCTCAACTTCGGCATCCTCGACGTGGTCGAGCGCGCCGGTTCGGCGTTCGCCTTCCCGTCGCGGACGGTCTACCTCGCCTCCGACGGCGCGACGAGCTCGACTTCGGCAAGCCCGGCGGCGAAACCCCTCGCGGGCTGAGTCGAGCGGGCCTGCTCAACCCGCGTCGGAGGGTCGGGCCGGGGCGTCGTGCCAGCGTTCGCGGGGGACCAGCACCGGCTCGGCGGGCTGGGCCTCGAAGTTGGGCGACATGATCTGGACGCCGAACTCGTTGAAGGCGTCCTGGATCTGCGCGTGCAGGTCGGAGAGCGCCTGCAGGCGCTCTTCCGGGCGGTCGAGGTGGGCCAGGAGCTGGTACTCGACATAGAAGTCCGACAGCGCCCTCTGCAGCACCCGCGGGCGCGGCTCGCGGCGCAGCGCCGGGGTGCGTTCGGCGGCGAGCAGCAGCAGCGCGTGGACCTGCCGCCACGGCGAGTCGTAGCCGATGGTCACCGAGGTGGCGACGATGGCCCCCTGCTCGCCGGCGAGTCGCGAGTAGTTGACGCTGCTCGTGCCGACCAGCACGGCATTGGGGATGGTGATCTCCTCGCGCCGCCGGGTGTGCATCTTCGTCGAGAGCAGACCGACTTCGGTGATCAGCCCCTCGTGCTCGCCGACACGCACGTAGTCGCCCGGCTTGAGCGCCCGGGAGTAGACCGCCACGAGGCCGCTCATCACCTGGTTGACCATCCCCGCCGACCCGAGTGAGACCATCAGGCCGACGAAGACGCTCACCCCCTTGAAGGCGTCGCTCGACGAGCCGGGGACGTGCGGGTAGGCGACGGTGAGCGCGAAGACCCAGATCAACACGCCGACCAGCCGGCGGGTCGCCCGGACGGTCTCCGGCTCGAGCCAGCCGATCTCGATCCGACGCTGTTCGACCGCGTCGAAGAACTGGGCCGCGAGCTGCGCCACGGCCCGGGTGACGAGGAAGATCACCGCCACGGTGAAGACACCGGGAATGGCTCCGACGAAGCCGAGGGCGAGCGAGGCGAGCCGTTCGGTGAGGTACGCGCCGAGCCGCGTGCCCCAGGGCTGGGTGAAGGGGAAGCGCGACAGCACGAAGGCGAGCCAGAGGTAGGCGAGCGTGGCGAGGAGGGCGAAACCGGCCCCACGCACGGCGAAGCGCTCGAGGCCGAGCAGGGCCTGGGTGAAGTCGAAGCCGGAGAGCGACGGGCGCCCCAGCCGGCGGTCGATCGCCGCGTGGAGCCGGTCGAGGGCCCGGCGGCGCAGCCGCAAGAGGCCCCGGGCAAGCAGCGCGAAGAGGGCGGTGGCGACGACGGCGAGCGCCAGCGAGCGCAACAGGTGGGGCCACTGGCGCTGCGCTTCGCGAGCGGCGAGCGCCTCCTGCAGGCGGGCGAGCGCCGCCTCGCCGGCGCGTTCGAGCGTCGTCGAGGAGTCGGGGTCGAGGTCGCCCTCGCCGAGGCCGAAGAGCGGATCGCTGCCGGCGCGCAGGAGTGCCCGCCGCCCGCTCCCGCCATCGACCAGGTCGAGGCGCAGGGTCGGCACGACGCCGACTTCCGGGAGCGCCGCGAGGCGGGCTTGCGCGGCCTCGACCCGCTCCGCCGGCGAGCGCTCGCGGTAGGTCTCGCGCAGCACGGCGATCTCGCGGTTCCAAAAGGAGAGCGTGGCCGGCGCCACGTCGTTCGTCGCCGGCCTCTCGTCCTCCTGCCCGGCAGCGAGAGCCGGCCACCCGGCGACGAGCGCCAGCAGGCTGACGAGCAATGGCGCAAAACGTCGGCGCGGGCGGCGCGGCTTTCGAGTCATGGCGGGCTCCCGGCGGTCGTGAGGGGAGGATCGTCGCACAACGGGGAGGTGACGACCGGCCTCGGGGAGTCCTCCGTTTGCCACGCCGTGCGCTTCTTTCCGAGGGGCGACCGAGCGGTGGGCCGGCGTTCGACCGCCGCAGGCAGTTCCACGCATACTCTGCGCAACGCGCGGCTCGGGTGGCGACGGAGGGCTTCGGATGTTCGGCCAGTACGGCTTCTTCGGCTTGGCGACGGTCTACACGGTGGCGGTGGCGGCACTCTGCGTGCGGCGTGGGGACGCCGGAGGCTGGCTGTGGATCGTGCTGGTGTTCGGGCCGGTGGGGGCGACGATCTACCTCGTGTCGCAGTTCGACTCGCTGGTTCGACCGCGCACGGTCCGGGCCCCGCGCCCGCCGGCGGCGCAGCTGCGCCGGGCGTGGACGGACGCCGAGCGGCTCGACACCGGTGCGGCGTGGGCGGAGTGCGCGTCGCTCCACGGCGATCGCGGGAGGTGGGTGGAGACGACCGAGGCGGCGCGGCGCGCCCTCGCCAAGGACCCGGACCAGATCGACGCGCTCTACGACCTCGGGCGGGCTCTGCTCGCTCGCGGCCAGGCGGCCGAGGCACGGCAGGCGCTCGAGCGGGTCGTGGCGCGGCGACCCGATCACGCGACGGGTGAGGCGCTCTTCGCGCTCGCAAGGTCGCTGCGCGGGGCCGGAGACCTCGCGGCGGCGCGCGCCCGGTTCGAGGAGCTCGCCGAGCGCTCGAGCCGCGCCGATTTTCTCTTCGAGCTCGCGACGCTCCAGGCCGAGCTCGACGACCGCGTGGCGGCGCGAGCGACCTTCCGCCGCATCGTCGACGAGTTCGTCTTCACGCCCTCGTTCATGCGGGGTCGCGTGCGCCCCTGGGTCTGGCGCGCCCGCTGGCACCTCTGGCGGCTCGGTTCGAGCTGACCGCGACGGCGGCAGGTGCGTTCCGTGCGCCGGGCCGCGATGGTGTCGGGGCTCCCTCCGCGACGCCCGGGGGGCATCGTCTAGACTGGCGGAATGGTTCGATCGCAGAGGCCGGTTGCCGCCCTCGCACTGGTCCTGACGCTGACCGTCGCCGGTGCGGGGGACGTGCTGGGCGCAGGACCCGAAGAGACCCTGCGCCGCGAGCGCACGGTCGCGGTGACGATCGACGACCTCCCGGGGCCGTCGGCGGCGATGATCCGCAACGACCCGGCGACGCTCGCCGCGATGACGCGCCAGCTTCTGGCCGCGCTGGCGGCCCATCAGGTGCCGGCGGTGGGGTTCGTCAACGCGGGCAAGCTCGAGGTCGACGGCGAGGGGGAGGCGGAGCGCGCCGCCCGCGTCGACGTGTTGCGGCTGTGGACCGCCGCGGGGCTCGAGCTCGGCAACCACACCTACTCCCATCCGAGTCTCAACCGCACCGAGCTGCCTGCTTTCGAAGCGGACCTCGAGCGGGGTGAGCCGGTGCTGCGCGCGCTGCTCGCCGAACATGGGCGGCGCCTGCGCTATTTCCGTCACCCGTTCCTCCAGGTGGGGCTCGAGCTGTCGAAGCGTCGTGCCTTCGAGGCCGATCTCGCGGCGCGCGGCTACATCGTGGCTCCGGTGACTGTCGACAACGACGAATACGTCTTCGCCGCGGTCTATGCCGACGCGCGGCGGCGTGGCGACGACGAGCGGGCGGCTCGTGTCTCCTCCGACTACCTCGACTACATGGAGCGCGTCTTCGCCTTCGTCGAGGAGGTCAGCGGGCGGCTGCTCGGGCGGGAGGTCGCCCAGACACTGTTGATCCACGCCAATACCCTGAACGCGGAGACGTTCGATCGACTTGCAGCTCGACTCGAGCGGCGCGGCTATCGCTTCGTGTCGCTCGAGACCGCGCTGGCCGATCCGGCCTACGGGCTGCCCGATGACTATGTCGGTGGCTGGGGGATCTCCTGGCTCCATCACTGGGAGCTGACCGCCGGCCGCCGGCGCTCGCCGGCGCCCGATCCGCCCGCCTGGATTCAACAGGCTTACGACGCGCTGCCGACGCGCTACTGAGCGCCCCGCTCCCGCGAGCCTCGGGAAGCGAGGATCTTCCGCTCCGCCGTTTCGGTCGGCAGCGAGGTGGCCGGTCGCGACCCTTCTGCCTATAATCCGATCGTCAAGCTCGCGGAGGGGAACCATGAGAACGGTCGGTCTTGTTGCGAGCGTCCTGATTCTCGGCGCCATGGCCTTCTGCGGAGCGGCCAGCGCGGACTGGATCGTCCTCAAGACAGGGGTCCGGCTGGAGACGAAGGGGCCTTGGACCCTGCGCGGCAAGATGGTGCAGTTCACCTCCCGCCAGGGTCGCCTCCAGGCCCTCCCGCTCGACGAGGTCGATCTGGCGGCGAGTCAGAACGCCACCGGGCCGGACCCGAACCGCCCGGCGCGCGAGGCGGTCGGCGAAGGGGACCAGGTGCTCATCGGCGTCGAGAAGCCGATGGTCACACCGACGCCGCTGCCCGGCGGCTACCAGCTCCGCAAGTTCATCCTCGATCCGAACGCGCCGCGCGTCTCCGGGACGATCTCGTTCGGCAAGTCGACGCTCGCGACGATCTACGAGAAGTTCCCGCGACTCCGCTACTACCGCGACGACCTCGTCCGCCGGCTCGAGCCCGGCGTCGTGGAGGCCTTCGAGCAGCGTTTCGAGAACGGCTACTACGACCTCTCCGTCTGCTACTCGGACGATCCGAGCCAGACCAGCCCGGCCCGGGTCGAGTACTGCCTCGCCCAGCTTCTGGCGCTCGGCTTCGAGGCGCTCAAGGCGAATCCGACCCCGACGCCGACCTCGACGCCTCCACCGACGATGGTCAAGGGCAAGAAGTCGCCGAGCGCCGGCGGCGGTTCCTGACGACGCGGGCCGGGCCGCTCGCCCGGCGATTTCGTCGGCGCGGAGAGCCGCGCCCAGGGCATGCGCTGCGGGCGCGGACGAGGCTCCTCTAGCGCGTCGTCGACTTTCGAGCCGGAGACGGCTCGCTACGGTTGGCGAGCTCGTCGAGCAGCCGACCGAGGTCGCGCTCGGCATCGCGCCGGAGGCGGACGCGCTCGCGCGGGGGAAGGAAGAGTGCGTCGAACCCTTGGAGGGCGACGGTCGCGAGCTCGGCGGGCGTGAATCCGAGGTCGCGGGCAAGTCGCAGGTACTCGCCCGGCAGGTCGATGCCGAAGATCCCCGGGTCGTCGGTGGAAAGGGCAATCGTCGCGCCGGCGCGGAACCAGGTGCGGACCGGGTGGTCGGCGATCCGGGCGACCACGCCGGTCCGCAGGTTCGAGGTGAGGTTGACCTCGAGCGGGATCCGCCGCCGGATGACCTCGGCGAGCTGATCGGGACGCTCGCCGAGCAGCGTGGCGTGACCGAGACGCTCGACCCCCAAAGCAAGAGCGGTCGCGAGGTCGTTGCTGCCGGGCGCCTCTCCGGCGTGGGCGGTCAGGTGCAGCCCCCCTTCCCGGGCGCGGCGGAAGAGCTCGGCGTAGGTGGCGAGCGGCTCGGCGGCCTCGTTGCCGGCGAGGTCGACGGCGACCACGCCCCGTCGGCGCGCGGCGATCGCCAGCTCGAGCATCTTGCGGTTCGTCGCGAGGTCGACGAAGCCGGGCGGTCGCAGCAGGCAGACGATCACTCCGCTGCCGACCGCATGAAGGCGCCTGCCTTCGGCGAGTCCCGCGAGCACGGCGTCGAGCGCGTCTTCCTGCGAGAAGCCCGGAGCGGCGTTGAGGGCGGGGGCGAAGCGCACCTCGACATAGCGCGTCCCGTCGCGCGCCGCCTGGGCGACGAGCTCGCGTGCGGCGAGATGCAGCGCCTCGCGGCGCCGCAGAAGCGGGTAGAGCGTCTTGAAGACCTCGAGCACCGCGGCGAGGTTCTCGCGCGGCTCGTCGACCACGGTGCGCCGGCGGATCTCGTCGAGCGACAGACCGGCGAGCGGCGAGTCCCCCTGCATCCGGGCGAGGGCCTGGACCGTTTCGGAGGAGAGCGCTCCGTCGAGATGAAGATGCGTCTCGACCTTCGGCATCTCGCGCACCAGGCGCTCCACCCGGGCGGGGGTCCACTCGATCGAAGAGAAGCGAGCCGCGAGCGCGGTGTGCAGCGCCGGAGCCGGCGCTGCCGACAAGACGGCGAGCGTCAGCGAAGCCCCGAGAAGACAAGGCATCGCCGCATGCTAGCAGCGTTGCCCGAGCGCCACGGACGGCGACGGCTCGGGCAGCGGGCGGCTTTCCTGTAGTGTCTGCCGCGCATCCGAGGACGTGCGACAGCGTCGGTCGGTGGCGCCGCGGAATCGCAGCAGCCGCCGACCCGGGAGGAGTGTGGAGAATGGGCCAAGGCGAAGACGAAGCGGCACGAGCGAAGACCAACGCGGCGCCGGGAGCGGCCGTGCCGGTCAGCGAGCCGGCGGCGGCTGGCGCGACCTCCGGGCTCCGCGAGGCCGAGACGATCGAGCCGATGCTCGACGAGGGGGAGCGCCGGCTGAGCGCCGCGCTGCCGCGGGGCGAAGGGCGGTGCCTCGGTCCGTACCGGCTGCTGCAACTCCTCGGCGAGGGCGGCTTCGGGTCGGTCTTCCTCGCCGAGCAGTCCGAGCCGGTCCGGCGGCACGTGGCGGTGAAGGTGATCAAGCCGGGCATGGACAGCCGGCAGGTGATCGCCCGCTTCGACCAGGAGCGACAGGCGCTGGCGCTGATGGACCATCCCGGCATCGCCAAGGTCCTGGATGCCGGGGCCACCGACACCGGCCGGCCGTACTTCGTGATGGAGCTGGTCCAGGGCGAGCCGATCACCGACTTCTGCGACCGCCACCAGCTGTCGATCCGCGCGCGCCTGGAGCTCTTCGAGCAGGTTTGCGCCGCCGTGCAGCACGCGCACACCAAGGGGATCATCCACCGCGACATCAAGCCGTCGAACGTGCTGGTCTCTGCCCAGGACGGACCGCCGCGGGCGCGCGTCATCGACTTCGGGATCGCCAAGGCGACCTCCGGGCATCTGACCGAACAGACGCTGTTTACCGCGCACCGCCAGATGATCGGGACGCCGGAATACATGAGCCCCGAGCAGGCCGAGGGCTCGATCGACATCGACACGCGGACCGACGTCTACTCGCTCGGGGTCCTGCTCTACGAGCTGCTCTCCGGGAGCACGCCGTTCGACTCGCGCAGCCTCCGCTCGGCCGCCTTCGGCGAGGTCCTGCGCATCATCCGCGAGGTCGATCCGCCGAGCCCCAGCTCGAGGCTGGGTCAGTCCGCCCAGACGCTCGTCTCCGCCGCGTCGCGCCGCCACACCGAGCCGCGAAAGCTCTCCTCGGCGCTGCGCGGCGAGCTCGACTGGATCGTCATGAAGGCGATCGAGAAGGACCGGCAGCGGCGCTACGAGACGGCGAGCGGACTGGCGATGGACATCCGGCGCTATCTCGCCGGCGAACCGGTGACCGCCGCGCCGCCGAGCGCGGCCTACCGGGTGAAGAAGTTCGTCCGGCGTCATCGGGTCTCGGTGGCGGCGGCGGGCCTGGTGGCGGCGGCGATGCTGGCCGCGGTGGTCGGAATCTCCTGGCAGGCGGCGGTGGCACGCACCCAGCGCGACAAGGCGGAGCGCATCGCCGAGTTCATGGCCGAGATGCTGCGCGGCGTCGAGCCGAGCATCGCCCGG
Organism: Holophagales bacterium; assembly: GCA_016699405.1. Lineage (NCBI taxonomy): Bacteria > Pseudomonadati > Acidobacteriota > Holophagae > Holophagales > Holophagales bacterium. Next base: position 1,319,464 of record CP064972.1, read on the forward strand.
GGGCGCGACACGAAGATGCTGGCGGAGATGATGGCGACCGCCGCCGCCCGGATCGAGAAGGGCGAGCTGGCGCGCGCTCCGGAGGCCGAGCTCTACCTGCGCGGGACGATCGGCAGCGCCTTCCGCGAGCTGGCGCTCTACGACGAGGCGGCGAAGATGCTCACCCCTGCCGTGCCGCTCGCCCGCCGTCTGGGGTCGGGGGATCGACCGGAGACCGCGGAAGCACTGAGCGACCTCGGCCAGTTGCTCCACGATCAGGGCGATCTGGATGGTGCCGAGCCGCTCTCCCGCGAGGCGCTCGCCATGGACCAGCGCCTCCGTCCGGGGGACGACCCGAGGGTGGCGACCGGCCTGAACAACCTCTCGCAGCTGCTCGACGACCGGGGCGATGTCGCGGCGGCAGAACCGCTCGCCCGTCAGGCGCTCGAGATGCGTCGGCGTCTCTTCCCGGGCGACCACGAGGATGTCGCCGAGAGCCTCAACAACTTGGCCAGCCTGCTCGACGGGCGCAACGGCCCTGGGGACCCGGCGGCGGCCGAGGCCCTCTTCGGCGAAGCGCTGGCGATGAACCGCCGCCTGTTCCCGGGCGACCACCCGCGGGTGGCGGGGGGCCTGAACAACCTGTCGGCGATGTTCTGGCGCCGCGGCGACCTGGCACGGGCCGAGCCGCTGGCACGCGAGACGCTCGAGATGCGTCGGCGTCTCTTCCCGGGCGACCACCCGTACGTTGCCACCGCGCTCAACAACCTTGCGCTGCTGCTCGGGGATCGCGGCGACCTGGCCTCGGCCGAAGCGCTCTTTCGCGAGTCGATCGCCATGCGAAAACGCCTCTATCCGGCGGGTCACTCGAGCATCGCGACCGACCTCAACAATCTTGCCGGCCTCTATCGGGACCATGGGGAGATGGCCCAAGCCGAGCCGCTCTATCGCGAGGCCGCGGAGCTCTACGAGCGCACCCAGGGGAAGGCCTACTGGCCGACCGGGAACGCTCGGATGGGGCTCGGTCGCGCCCTTGTCGCCCAGCGGCGCTATGCCGCCGCCGAGCCCGAGCTGCTCGCCGCCGAACAGTCGTTCGCCTCCGCCCAGGGGACGCCAGCCGGACGCCATCGGCTCTGCATCGAAGCGCTGGTGGCGCTCTACGAAGCGTGGGAGGGCGCCGCACCCGGGCGTGGGCATGGCCAGGAGGCCGTCCGGTGGCGAGCGCGACTGGCGGTTTTCGAGGCTGCGGCGCTGCCCAAGCCGGCGACGTGAGCCCGATCGGCTGCGCCGCCGGGTCGGCCGGGCGCGTCAGTTGCCGGGATTCGGCGGCGAAGCGAGCGCGGGGAGGGCGAAGAGCTCGGCGTCGACCTCGGGTCGATAGGAGGCCCGGGCGCGCGGTGTCGGGAGAAAGCGCAGCGACACCGGGTGCGGCAGCGGTTCGCCGCGCAGTAGCCGGTCGAGGTCACGGTCGCGCCGCGCCGCCGGGTCGATCAGGAAGGCGCTCTCGGCCATCGACGGCACGATCCGCACCACCGTCGTCGCGCCATCGTCGGTGCGCAGCTCGGCGGCGAGCTCTCGGGCGCCGAGCAGAGCGCCGACCAGTCGTCCGTAGAGCGTCGGGCGAAGGTGCAGCCGGAGGGCTTTGGGCCCGTCGCCGAAGCCGCTGAGCGATAGCGTCTCGGAGAGCCGGAAGCTGCCGCGCCAGAGCACGCGGCCGAGCCGCGGCGGCGAGGTGCCGCCGACGGTCGACGGGGAGGTGCGGCGCATCAGCAGATAGCCCTTCTCTTCGCCGACCGCTCGATAGCGCGCGAGCAGCTCGAGCAGGGCGGGTCCATCTTCGAGCGCGGGCAGGCGTCCGTCGATCGACGACCAGCGGACCAGCAACCAGTCCGGGGCGTGCGGACCGGCGAGGAAGGCGCGGTTGAGCTCGGCGAGCTGCGGGGTGAAGGCCGCGTAGCTCTGGAAGACCGGGCGGGGCCGCCAGGCGAGGTCGTTGAGGAAGAGCACGCCTTGTTTCACCGTGAAGAGGTCCACGGGGTCCCTGCCGATCGCCGCGGCGAGCTGCGGTAGCCGAAGCGCGCTCCGCATCGCCGCTTCGCGCTCGAGCAGATGCTCGAGATGCCGGAATGGGCGCACGACCCCGGTCACGTTGTCGAGCAGCACGTCACCGCGATCGGACATCTTCGTCGCGATCGGCGGACCGACCCGGGCCAGCAGGACGAGACTCAACGCAGCGGCGGCGAGGAGGAGGCCGAAGGCACCGCGCCGGCGCTCCGCGGCCGGGGGCGCGAGTGCCGGCAAGGCGAGGGCCAGCGCCGCGGTGAGCGAGAAGAACGGCGCCATGTGCTCGACGTCCTGTCGGACGAAGGCGTGGCGGAAGGCGAGGCCGAGCACCAGGGCAAGGGCGACGAAAGCCAGCGGCGCGGAGCCGGGGCGCCGCTCGGCGAGGCCGAGCCGGGACGCGGCGATGAGCAGCAAGCCGACGAGAAGCAGCCCGAAGCGCCACTCGGCCTGGGCCGAGGTCAGCGACATCGCCCCAGCGTAGCCCGAGGTGAGCTGCGCAGCGCCGGCGAAGAACGGTCGGAGACCGTCGAGTGGCTGGCCGGCCAGCATCCAGGGCGCGACGAAGGTGGCGATGCCCGCTGCCGCGACGGCAACGGCGGTCCGAGAGCCGTGGCGCGAACCGGCCCGCGCGAGCACCGGAAGGAGGAGCGCGACCGCGGACCAGAGCCCCGCGAGGTTGAGCGCCCCGATGACTCCGGCGAGCAGGGCACAGCCGAAGGCTCCTCGTCGCATCGGCCCGTCGTCGCGCAAGGTGAAGAGGACGGCGAGCAGCAGCGGGAAGAGAAAGCGGTCGGGTGGCCCGGCGAGCAGCAGCCCGACGAGCGCGACACGCCAGGCGAGGTGGGGCAAGCCGGCGAGCACGCGCGCCGTCAGGAGCGTCGCGAGCACCGCCCAGCCGATGCCCCAGAGCAGGCGCGGCCAGTAGAGCGCGCGGTCGAAGCTCGCCGTGGCGAGGAAGGCGAGCGGTCCCCCAGTGAAGACGAGCTCGTCGCCGAGTCGAAGGTCGTGGAGGAAGGTCTGTCCCAGCGCGCGGCGCCACGAGGGGTCGAGCTCGTCGCCGGCGATCTCGCGCGGCAGGTCGAGCCAGGCCGCGAAGGGGAGCGCGAGAAGGAGCATCGCGCCGGCGAGACGAAGCCGGCTGGTGAGCGCACCGCGAGGGCGGCGAGCCGCCGCGGCACCCCCCGCCGAGTCGGTCGCAGGGCGTCGCGGCAGGAGCAGGGCCTGCAGTCCCCAGGCGAACCAGAAGAGGTACTCCGGCAGCCAGCGCAACAGCTTGAACTTGCTCGCCCCGCCACGGCGGTCGAGCCAGGTGGCGGGCACCTCGGCGACCCGTTCGCCGGCCAGGTGAGCCTTGACCGTGAGCTCGAGGGCGAGACTGAACCCGGCGCGGCTCTCGATCGGCGTGCGCTCGAGGAACGCTCGCGAGTAGGCCTTGAAGCTGTTGGTCGGGTCGCTCGTCGGGAGGTCCGAGAGCCAGTGGAGCAGGTGGCCCGCGCTGCGGCTCAGCAGGCCCTTGAGCCAGGGCCCACCGATCTGTCGTCCTCCGGGGGCGTAGCGGCTGGCGCAGGCCACCGCCGCGCCCTGCTCGACGAGCTCGACCATCCGCCCGACTTTCGGCAGGTCGTCGGAGAGATCCGCCATCATCACGACGACGACCGGCGCACGCGCCGCCTTCATCCCCGCCTCGATCGCCTCCTTCGGGCCGGGCCTGCCGGCATTGTGGATGCGCCGGATCGTCGGCGGGATCTCGTCGAGCGGCAGCGCGGCGAGCGCCGTCAGCGTCGAATCCCCCTCGTCGTCGTAAGCGAGAAGGACCTCGTAGCCGGGGGGCAGGGTGGTGTGGATCGCCCGCAGGAACGGGCCGATCGTCTCGGCCTCGTCGCGCACCGGCACGACGACCGAATAGCGCAGCGGCATCGCTTCGCCGGTCAAGCGGGCGCCGTCAGGTCGCCCGGGCATCGGCCCCAGGTGACGACGAAGGTGCCGAACCAGCGTCCGAGGCCCGCGGCCTCGAACCCGCGATCGACGAGGTTGAAGATCGCGAGCCCGCGCTGGAAGCCGCGAGGGGCGACGGCGCGATAGGCGATGCCGGACTGGCCGCGCTGGCCGATGCGCACGAAACCGGCGGCGGCGAAGGCCGACCGCAGGACGGACGGGGCGAGCGGTCGCTCGTCGGGGCTGACGCCGTTGGCCACGTAGAACGGGCTCCGCGGGTGGCGGAAGAGCGCCATCGCTGGGTGCAACAGGTTGGGGTCGAAGGCGAAGACGAGCCCGCCCGGTCGCAGGGCGCGTCGCGCCTCGGCGAGGGCGGCGTCGAGGTCCGGGAGATGGTGCAGGACGCTCGAGAAGGCAACGACCGCCGCCGTGCCGTCGGCCAGGGGCAGTCGCAGCGCGTCGGCGCGGAGCCAACGCTCCCTAAGCCCAGGGTGCTGCCGGGCCCGATCGAGCGCGACGAGCGAGAGGTCGATCCCGAGGTAACGCCCACCGACGGACGAATAGACCCCCCGTGACGCACCGGAGCCGCAACCGACGTCGACGACCCACCCCTGGTCCGGAGGCGATGCGGCGAGGAAGCGCCGCCCGAGCACCGCCCATCCCTCCGGGAGGAACGGATCGAAACCCTCGGGCGACGCGGCGAGCGCGTCGAAGGTGGCGATCTCGCGCGCTCGCGCGGCAGCGGAGCGCTCGCCCGCGCTCCGAGTGTCGCCTGCGCCGCGCACCGGCCAGCTCAGATTCGGCCCAGCCGGATCTCTTCGGCGACCCAGGGGATCACCTCGTCGAGCATCTCGGAGAGCGTCGTCGTCGCTTCGAAGCCAAGGAGGCGCCGGGCCTTGTCGACGTCCGGAATGCGGGTCTCGACGTCGTAGGGATACGGCGGATCGTGCTCCAGACGCAGCGGTCGGGACTCGCCGTGCACCTTCGTCCAGACGGCCTGCGCGAGCTCGGCGACCGTCGTGGCGGTCGGCGTCGAGAGGTTGAAGTCCTGGTTCTCCGCCGCGTCGGAGAAGATCGCGGCGACGATGCCGCGCGCGAGGTCGCCGCCGTAGGTGTAGCAGCGCACCTGTTCGCCGCTGCCGAGGATCCGCAGCGGGTCCTGTCCCTTGAGCACCTTCTGCGCCAGGTCCGGGACCACGTGGCTCATCGCGAGGCGAATGTTGCCGCTCGGCACTTCGCGGTCGACAAGTGCACGCCGTTCGCCGACGCCGACACAGTTGAAGGGCCGGCAGATGGTGTAGGGCAGCCCGTGCTGCTCGAAAGCCCCCTGGGCGAAATACTCGCAGGCGAGCTTCTGGAAGCCGTAGGTGCTGCGCGGTGGCGCGCATTCGCGCTGGTGACCCTCCGGGGTCGGGAAGACGGTGGCGTTCTCGTAGACCATCGAGCTCGAGAGCACGGTGATCTTGCGCAGGCGGCCGCGTTTCCGGGCGGCGATCGCCGCGTCGAAGCTCGCCGCGACGATCCGCTCGTTTTCCGCCAGGAGGTCGTAGGCGAGCTCGTGGAAATAGCTGATGCCGCCGATCATCGCCGCGGCGGCGACGAAATGGTCGGCATCGGCGACGAGCTCGGTGAGCGCTGAGCTGTCCTTGGCGTCGCCGCGCACGAAGCGGAACGCCGGGTGACCGGCGTAGCTGCGCTCGACCTCGCCGTACTTCGAGAAGTTGTCGAGGCCGACCACCTCGTGACCGGCGGCCAGCAGCTCGCCGACGAGATAGCCGCCGATGAATCCGGCCGAGCCGGTGACCAGCACCTTCATCGCGGCGCTCCTTCCGGGGGGGCCGGCTCTACCCTGTCGCCGGCGAGACAGTTCCAGACGTCGACCACCAGACGTCCGGCGGGTACGGCGAGGCCGCGGTATTCACGGTGCGGCGTGGCGACGAAGAGCACCTCGGCGCGCGCCAGCACCTCGGCGAGCGGCACGAGCATGGTGTCGCGCACGTGCGGATCGCAGCACAGGACCTCGCCGGCTTCGAGCTGCAGGAGCTTGCGCAGCTTGTAGGAGAGCGAGTCACGCGGGTCGTCCGAACCCGCCTTGAACGCCATGCCGAGGATGCCCACCGTGCGGCCGCGCAGCGTCGTGCGCTCGCGCGCCAGGGCGATCAGGTGATTGGGCAGCCCCTCGTTGACCACCATGGCCGCGTGCCCGAGCATGAAGCCGTTGTGGCTGAAGGCGGCGAGCTGCATGGTGTCCTTGAACAGGCAGGGACCGGCGGCGAGCCCCGGCCCCGGCATCCCGTCCATCCGCGGATAGTGGTGGCGGCAACCGTGGAGGATCCGCGTGAAGTCGAGACCGTGCTCGGTGGCGATCATGTAGAATTGATTGACCGCGGCAAATTGCAGGTAGCGCCAGGCGTTGGTCATCAGCTTGCAGAGCTCCGCTTCCATCGGTGCGAGCTCGATGAGCTCGGGGGTGAAGCGGGCGAAGAGCGCGCTGACGTCGCGGAGCGTCCGCTGGTCGAATGCCGAGACGAGCTGGGGCAGGCTGCGGAACTCTTCGAGGCTCTGCCCCTGGGCCACGCGCTCGGGGCAGAAGGCGACATCGATGGCCAGACCGCGGCGGCGGAAGTGCTCGCGGATCTGCTCGGAGAGACCGGGAAAGACGGTCGAGCGGAGCACGAAGACCTGTCCGTCGCGCAGGTGCTCGCCGCAGCCGTCGATGGCGCGGTGGATCGCCGAGAAGCGCGGGTTGAGGTGCTCGTCGACCGGCGTGCCGACCGTACAGACCACGAAACGGCAGCTCGCCAGAACCTCCGGGGCGCTCGACAGCGTCAGCCGACCGCTCGCCAGCGCAGCGGCAAGCGCTTCGGGGCCGCCGGATTCGAGGAAGGGGAAGCGTCCGGAGCGGATCACCTCGATCGCCCGCTCGTCGAGGTCGTAGATCGCCGTCGACAGGCCGCAAGCGACGAACGTCAGGGCGAGGGGGAGCCCGATGTGCCCGGCACCGCCGAGCACCGCGACGTCGCGGGTGAAGGGGGGCGAAGGCTCGCCTGCTGGCCGCGCGCCCTCCGGCGGGAGCCTCATCGCCGCCCCCGGTCAAGTGGTGTCAAGGAGGCCTTGGGACTTGGAGCGTCAGGCAGCGCGGACTGTCTCATCGTTTGCTCGTGGAGCTCGCGATCGAAGTCTAGCAGCAGCATCGCGGCAATGCCTCGGCGCGAACGATCCCTTGGGCGCGCTAACGTACGCCGAGCAGCTCGACCTCGAAGACCAGCGTGGCGCGGGGCGGAATCGCGCCCGGATAACCGCGGTCGCCGTAGGCGAGATCCGACGGGATCGTCAGCTTGCGCTTGCCGCCGACCTTCATGCCAGCGACGCCCTGGTCCCAGCCCTTGATCACCTGTCCGGCGCCGAGGGCGAACTCGAAGGGAGCGCCGCCGACGCTCGAGTCGAACTGCCGGCCGTCGGTGAGCCAGCCGGTGTAGTGCACGCGAACCGCGCGTCCCTTCGTCGCCTCGGGGCCGGAGCCCACGAGGAGCTCCTCGATCTGCAGTCCGGCGGGCGATCCTGGCGTCGTCATCGTCGTCTCCTGGCGAGGGCCGGCTTCAGCGCCGGACGCCGGGAGTCTAACCGTCCTCGCCTGGTCACGGCTCGGCCAGGCAGTCGCAGCTCGCGCGGTCGCCAGACAGCGCGAGCAGGAGCGAACCGAGTCGCTCCCGCTCAGCGAGCGCGCGAGTGGCGCGGAGTCTGCGAGACGACCAGCTCGACGCTCTCGTCGTCGACCGCCAGGTCGACGGAGAGCTCCTCGCCCCGCAGCCTCCGGGCGGACCCCGGGGCCGGCGACTCGCCGCCGATCAGGCAGCGCGCGACACCCCACGGGACCTCGAGCCGCACCTCGCGTCCGTCCTCGTCGCGCGTCAGGATGCGGAAGGCGTCGTGCTCGCGGCGGAAGGAGACGGGTCGATCCTCCTCGTCGTGGAAGCTCGCGGCACCGTTCTCCCCTTCCCGGACGACCTCCAGCCAGGCGTCGCGCCCTGCCGGCGAGAGCTTCGGATCACACGAGAGGTCGGCGCTGACGCCGTCGACGAACGACGAGAGCGTGTCCCCGGAGACGGAGAACGAGAGCCGGACACCGGCGTCGGCTCGGCCCGGGGCGACGCCTCCGGCGAGCAGGGTGACCACGGCGAACGAGAGCAGCGAGCGGTGAGAAGGGCGCATGGGAACCTCCGGCGTCGTCTGACTTCGACCTACGCCGGGATCCGCACGCGGTTTCACCCGTCCGCGACGTTTCTGTTCGAGCTCAGCGCCGTGCCGCGAGCTGGCGCATCGCCTCGCCGAGCCGCCGGACCCCCTCGACGATCCGCTCGACCGGCATGTTCGAGAAATTGAGCCGGGCGGTGTTCTCGCGCGAGCCGTTGGGGAAGAAGCCGCCGCCCGGGACGAAGGCGACGCCGCGCTCGAGGCAGAGCGGCAGAAGGGCGCGGGCGTCGAGGCCGGCGGGCAGCTCGAGCCAGATGAAGAGCCCGCCGCTCGGCCGGGTGAAGCGGACGCCCGCCGGCAGCTCGCGCTCGAGCGCGGCGATCATCGCGTCGCGCCGCTCGCGGTAGAGCGCCCGCGTCCGGCGGATGTTGGCGTCGAGCGTGCCGCCGGCAAGATAGGCGTCGAGCAGCAGTTGGGTGAACGTCGAGGTGTGGAGGTCCGAGCTCCCCTTGAGGATGGTGAGCTTGCCGTAGAGCGGTCCGTGGACGGCGATCCAGCCGACCCGCAGCCCCGGGGCGACGGTCTTCGAGAAGGTCCCGAGGCAGATCACCTGCCCCTGGCGATCGAGGCTGGCGAGGGAGGGGAGCGGTTCGCCGTCGTAGCAGATCTCGCCGTACGGGTTGTCCTCGATCACCGTCACCGCGTGCCGGGCGACGACCTCCATGAAGCGGCGGCGCCGTTCGAGCGTCCAGGTGCGCCCCGACGGATTCTGCGAATTGGGAATCACATAGACGAGCTTGGCGCGCGGCGCGGCGGCGAGTGCCGCTTCGAGCGCCTCGGGGTCCATCCCGTCGTCGTCGGTCGCCACTTCGACCCACCGTGGGTGGAAGACGTCGAACGCCTGGATCGCCGCAAGGTAGGTGGGACTCTCGCAGAGCACCACGTCGCCTTCGTCGAGAAACAGCTTGGCGGCGAGGTCGAGCGCCTGCTGCGAGCCGGTGGTGACGAGGATCTCGGCGGCGGAGAAGGCGGTACCGTAGATCGCGTTCATCCGCGCGGCGATCTTCTCGCGCAGCGGCAGATGCCCCTCGCTCGTGGCGTACTGCAGGGCGATCTCGCCGCTCTCGTCGAAGATCCGCGCGGCAGCGGCGGCGAGCTCGCGGACGGGGAAGATCTCCGGTGCGGGCAGCCCGCCGGCGAGCGAGATCATGTCGGGGCGCTGGGTGACCTTGAGCATCTCGCGGATGTCGGAGGCCCGCAGCCATTCCATGCGTCGTGCCAGATTCGCGTGCATCGCTGCTCCTTGCTCGCGCGCCGCCCGGGGCGCCGCGCGTCGGTCGTCGGACTGCGGGAACACGGGCGCCTCAGACGATGGGTCGCGTTCCGGCACCCGCTCCGTCCCGCGGATTCCGGGCGGTGGAGAGGGCGAGCGCCGAGGCGACCGCTCGCAAGAGGCGCTTGCCGCCCTCGCGGAGCTCCGCGGGAGCGAGCGCGGTGAAATTCAGCCGGAGGTGCTCGACGGTCGTCGCCTGGGCGCCGCAGGCCGAGCCCGGCAGGTAGCAGACCCCCTGGCGCGCCGCTTCGGCGGACAGATGCGAGGCGGCGAGCGCCGAAGGCAGATCGCACCAGACGTAGAAGCCGCCACGTGGCCGCGCCCAGCTCAGGCCGAGGGCCGCTCCGGGCGCGAGTGCCTCGAGCATCGTGTCGCGCCGGCGGGCGTACTGCGGGCGGACGCGCGCGAGGTGGCGGTCGAGCCGCCCCTCGCGCAGGAAGCGATCGACGATCCACTGGCCGGGGGTGCTCGAATGGAGGTCGGCCGACTGCTTGGCGAGTGCCAGGCGACGGATCACCTCCTCGGGTGCGGCGATCCAGCCGACGCGCAGGCCGGGGAAGAGCACCTTCGAGGTCGACGAGACGAAGATCGTCCCCCCACGGCGGCCGAGCGGATCGAGCGCGGCAAGCGGTGCCGGCGGCTCGGCGTCGTAGGCCAGGTCGCGGTAGGGATCGTCCTCGACCACGGCGACCTGATACCGGCGGGCCAGCTCGAGCAGTGCCAGCCGTCGCGAGGTCGAAAGCACCGCGCCGGACGGATTCTGGAAGGTCGGCAGCGTGTAGATCAGCTTCGGCCGGTGTCGCGCCAGCAGCGCCTCGAGCAGGTCGATGCGCATTCCGTCGCCGTCGACCGGGACGCTCACCAGATGCGCCTCGGCGCGGCGGAAGACCTCGAGAGCGCCGAGGTAGGTCGGCTGCTCGACGATCACGACGTCACCCGGATCGAGAAAGACGCGAGCGATGAGGTCGAGCCCCTGTTGCGAGCCGGAGGTCACCAGGATCTCGGCCGGTGTCACCTGAATTCCCCAGGAGGCGCAACGAGCGGCGAGCGATTCGCGCAGCGGGGCGATCCCCTCGGTCGGGCTGTGCAGCAGCGTTTCGGTGCCGCGTTCGACGAGCAGACGCTCCTGGACCTCGCGCAGCTCGGCGAGCGGCATCAGCTCGGCGGGAGGCAGGCCGACGGCGAGCGAGATCACGTCGCGCCGTTCGGCGAGCTCGAGCAGGTCGCGGAGCACGGGGTCTTCGCGCGAGGCGACACCGCGCCGGACGAGCTCGCGCCAGGCGAGTGCCGGCTCGCGCCGCGACTCGGCCGCTGCGGCGAGAGTCGGCCGGGCGAGGACCGCGGTGCCGCGGCCGACGTGCGCGCCGACCAGTCCGTCGGCCTTCAGGGCGCCGTAGGCGGCGAGGACGGTGCTGCGATTCACCCCGAGCCGCTCGGCGAGCCGGCGCTCCGGCGGCAGGAGCGTGCCCGGAGGCAGGGCTCCGGAGAGGATCTGCTCGCGATATCGGCGTCGGATCTGTTGGTAGACCGGCACCTCGCTCGCGCGGTCGATGGCCAGGGTCGTCCCGGCGTCGCCCGGCAGGGCATCCTCCAATGAGAGATCCAATGCGGGGTGTTTGGTCATTCCGAGGTCGATTCTAGCGAGATTGGCCGAGATGAAAACCATCCAATGACCATTCGATTGCCCAGCCAAAGCGCTCGGGGTGGAGCGTGGGGGGCCTCGACGCAGCGCGCCCTCGCGGACCGCGCGAAGCGTTGCCGGCGCGGAGGTTAGACTCCGTCGTCGTGAGTCGACCGGCGCCGTGGCGGGCGCTTTCCGAGCGTCTGCGGGCGAGCGCTCCCTACCGTGAGCTGCGCGAGCGGCTGGGTGAGGTGTCCCGACTACCGCTCCCGGCGGCCGCCTGGGTGCTCGACCTGCTCGCCGAGGACCTTGCGGCACCGCTCCTGGTGCTCGTCCCGCACGAGACCGACGCGCTGGCGATGGCCGAGGCGGCGCGACTCGTCGGCGGCGAGGAGTCGGCGCTCTACTTCCCCTCGCCCTCTCTCTCTCCCTACCACGAGGGGGAGCTCTCGCTCGCCGTGCGGGCGCAGGAGGCGGTCGCTCTGGCGCGGCTCGCCGACGGCGAAGCGCGTCTGTTGCTCGCCACCCCCCGCTCGCTCTTCCGCCGGCTCCCGTCGCGGGCGGCGTTCCTCGCGGCGGCACGCGACGTGGCGCGCGGCGCCATCGTCGAGGTCGACGAGCTCGTGGCGCACCTGCTCGATCACGGCTATCGCCGCCTCGATCTGGTGGCCGAAGTCGGCGAGGTCGCCGTGCGTGGCGGGGTCGTCGACGTCTTTCCGCCGGGCGAGGCCGGTCCGATCCGGCTCGACCTCTTCGGCGACGAAGTGGAGTCGGTGCGCCGCTTCGACCCAGTCACCCAACGCTCCGCCGAGGAGCTGGGTGGGGCGCGCCTCCTGCCTCTGGCGCTCTTCCCGGAAGGGGCCGCCGAGGCGACACGCCTTGCCGAGGTGCTCGGCGCGTTGCTTGCCGAGGCGCCCGGACGGGAGACCGCCGAGCACCTGGCGGCGCTGCGCGAACGGGGGCGCTTCCCTGGTTGGGAGAGCTGTCTGTCGCTGCTCGCCGAAAGCACCGTCGGGCTCGCCGAGTGGCTGCCGCCGGGGGGGATGCTGGTCGCGGTCGATGCTCCGACGCTCGGCGCCGAGGCCCGGCATCACGCGGCGCGGCTCGACTCCGAGCACGCAGCGCGGCGCGAGCACCAGCGGTTCGCACCCTCTCCGGAGTTGCTCGAGCGTCCGGCTGCCGACGTCCTGGCGGAGATCGACGGCTGCGTCGTGCGCATCGGCTCGCTGCTCGGCGAGCCCGGCGCGGCGATCGATTTTCCAGGGAGCGACCACCGACCTCTTCCACGGGCAGCTGCCACGCTTCCCGCGCGAGGTGGAGACGGCGCGTTCGCGCGGCGAGCGTCTGCTGCTGGTGGCCGGCAGCGAGCGCTTCGCCGCCCTGACCGACCTTCTCGCCGGGCGCGATCTCGAGGTCGGCCCGCGCGGGGTCGAGCTCGTCGACGGCGAGCTGGCGCGCGGTTTCCGCCTGCCGGCAGCTGGCGTCGTCGTCTTCGGCGAGACGCAACTGCTCGCTCGCGCGACCGCGCCGTCGCGACGCCCTCGTGGCCGCTTCGGCCCGTTCCTCTCCGGATTGCGCGACCTGAAGATCGGCGACTACGTCGTCCACGGCGACCACGGCATCGGCCAGTTCGTCTCGCTGCGCACGATGGAGGGCGGCGGCGGCGAAGCGGTCGCTCTGCCGGCGACGCTGCGCAGCGGCGCCAAGTCGGGGGTCGGCGAGACCGAAGTGATGGAGATCGCCTACGCCGGCGGCAAGCGGCTGCTCGTGCCGCTCTCGCGGCTCGACCTGGTGCAGAAGTACAGCGGCATCGAGGGTCTCTCGCCGCGCCTCGACCAGCTCGGCGGCACCTCGTGGAACAAGACCAAGGCGCGGGTCAAGAAGAGCCTGCGCGACATGGCCGACGAGCTGCTCAAGCTCTACGCCGAGCGACAGCTCGCCCAGGCCCCGGCGCTCGCCGGCGGCAGCGACTTCGAGCGCCAGTTCGCCGCCGCCTTCCCCTACGACGAGACGCCGGACCAGCTCGAGGCGATCGAGACCATCCTCGCCGACCTCGGTGGCGAGCGTCCGATGGACCGGCTGCTCTGCGGCGACGTGGGGTTCGGCAAGACGGAAGTGGCGATGCGGGCGGCGTTCCGCGCCGTCGACGCCGGACGGCAGGTGGCCGTGCTGGCACCGACCACGATCCTCGCCGACCAGCATCTCGAGCGGTTCCGCGAACGCTTCGAGGGCTTCCCGGTGGCGATCGAGATGATCTCGCGCTTCCGCTCGCCCGCCGAGGTGCGCGAAGTCCGCGCCCGGCTCGCCGCCGGCAAGGTCGACATCCTCATCGGCACCCACCGACTGTTGTCGCGCGACATCGAGATCCCCCGGCTGGCGCTGGTGATCGTCGACGAGGAGCAGCGCTTCGGCGTGGCGCAGAAGGAGCGGCTCAAGCTGCTCAAGAAGAACGTCCACGTGCTGGCGATGACCGCGACGCCGCTGCCGCGCACCCTGCAGCTTTCGCTCGCCGGCGTGCGCGACCTTTCGGTCATCGAGACGCCGCCGAAAGACCGCATGTCGGTCGAGACGGCGGTCCTGCCGTTCTCCGACGAGGTGGTGCGCGAGGCGATCGAGTTCGAGCGCGAGCGCGGCGGCCAGGTCTTCTACGTCTACAACCGGGTCGAGTCGATCGACGCGATGGCCGCCAAGCTGCGCGAGCTCATCCCCGACCTGCGGGTCACCGTCGGGCACGGCCAGTTGCCGGAGGACGAGCTCTACCGGCGGATGCACGCCTTCACGCGCGGCGAGCACGACCTGTTGCTCGCCACGACGATCATCGAGAACGGCATCGACATCCCCAGCGTCAACACCATGCTGGTGCACCGGGCCGACCGCTTCGGCCTCGCCCAGCTCTACCAGCTGCGCGGTCGCGTCGGCCGCTCGAGCCAGCTCGCCTACTGCTATCTGCTGGTCGAGTCCGAGCGCGTGCTCTCGGTCGACGCGCGCAAGCGGCTCGAAGCGCTGCGCGAGTTCACCGAGCTCGGCGCCGGCTTCCGCATCGCCGCGCGCGACCTCGAGATCCGCGGTGCCGGCAACCTGCTGGGGGCCGAGCAGAGCGGCCACATCGCCGAGCTGGGGATCGAGACCTACCTCAAGATGCTCGAGGACACCGTTCGCGAGCTCAAGGGCGAGGCGGTCGAGGAGGCCCCCTCGGTGGCGCTCGACCTGCCGGTGCCGATGGCCATCCCGCGCGACTACATCGGCGACGCCAACCTGCGCATGGAGATCTACCGCAAGCTCGCCGCCGCCGAAGCGCCCGAAGACGAGGTGCTCGAGGAGCTCGCCGATCGCTTCGGGGCGCCGCCGCCGGAGGTGCGGGCCCTGCTCGCCGTGGCCGGCCTCAAGCGTCTCGCCGAGCGGCTGCACGTGCAGACGATCTCGGCCGCCGAGGGCAGGCTCACCTTCCGCATGCGGCGCGACGCCAAGATCGACGTCGAGCGTCTCGTGCGGCTCGTCGCCGAGCGGCCCGGGGCGAGCTTCAGTCCGACCGGCGTGCTGAGCGTCGAGTCGCGGGGAGAGGCGCTGGTGCCACTCGCCCGCGCGACCCTGGAGGCGCTCGCATGAGGCCGAACGTCGTCGTTCCACGCCGGCGGTTCCGCTGGCACGCTGCACCGCTCGCGGTGCTGCTGCTCTCAGGAAGCGTCGGCGGTTGCGGCCCGGCCCCCGACCTTCCCGGCCCCGACATCGTCGCCCGGCTGGGTGACGAGCAGCTCCCCCTGCCGCGCTTCGAGGCCTATCTGAAGCGCAATGCGGGATCGGAGGCCGAGGCGCTGCCGAGCGCCGCGCTCTCGGGGCTTTTCGACCAGTTCGTGCGCGAGGAGCTGCTGTTGCGCCTGGCGCGCGACCGGGGCGTCGCCCGCGAGGGTGACGATCGGCGCCGGGCGCTCGACGCGCTGCTCGCCGCGGGCGGCGCGCTCGCTCCGGGGCGAGCCGAGGTCGAGTCCTACTATCGAGCCCACCTCGACGAGTTCCGTCTGCCGGAGCGAGTGCGCCTGCGGCAACTGCTCGCCAACGACCGCCGCGTCGCCGAGCGAGCGCGCCGCGAGCTCGTCGCCGGCGCGGACTTCGAGACCGTGATCGCGCGCGCCGCGGCCGCGGGCGGCGGCCTGCAGGGTGGCCCGCAGGGGGACCTCGCGCGGGACGAGCTGCCGCAGGCGTTCGCCGAGCTGATCTTCCGACTGGCGCCGGGCGAGACCAGCGCGGTGGTCGAGGCCGAGTACGGCTTCCACGTCTTCCGAGTCGAGGAGCGTCTGCCGGCGCGGACCGCGACCCTCGACGAGGCCGCTCCGGCGATCGAGCGCGATCTGGCCGGGAAGGCGGCCGACCGGCGGCTCGCCGCCCTCGAGGAGGAGGCGCGGCGGGCCTACCCGCCGACGGTGTACGATCGCAACCTGCCGTTCGAGTATCGCGGCACACTCCCCGTCTCGAGGCCCTATGAGAAGCGCTAGCGCATCCCTGCTCTCCCTCGTCGCCCTGCTCACGCTCGCTCCCCCGGCTCGTTCGGAGGACCTCAACCGGATCGTGCTGCGGGTCAACGAGCAGATCGCCACGCTGCGGGAGTACGAGGAGCGGCGCGAGGAGCGCCTGCAGATGATCGGCAGCGCCCCGGACCTCAACGAGGACGAGCGCCGGCGGATGACCGCCGAGGTCGGCAAGGCGACGATGAAGGAGATCTTCGACGAGCTGCTCGTCCTCTCGCGGGCGCAGCAGATCCGGGTCATCGTCACCCGCGAGCAGGTCGACCGGGCGGTCGAGAGCTCGCGCAAGCGCTTCGGCATCCCGACCCAGGAGGAGTTCGAGGCGGCGCTCGTCCAGTCCGGCATGACCCTCGACATGTACCGCAAGCGCCTCGAGAAGCAGCTTCAGACCCAGGAGGTCCTGGGGCGAGAGGTCCAGCCCCGGGTCAAGGTCGACGACGAGGTCGTCCTGCGCTACTACCGCGAGCACCCCACCGAGTTCGTGGTGCCCGAGAAGATCCAGGTGCGCGAGTTCGTCGTCACCGAAACCGGGCGGGCCGACCCGGCGTCCCGCGCGGCGCTGGCCGCCGAGTTGCGGGCGCGCGTGGCCGGCGGGACGCCGATGGCCGACGTCGTCGCGGCCCACCCGACGGCCGGCGAGGTCTCGGCGCTCGTCGACCTCGGCTGGGTCCAGAAGGGCGAGCTCTCCCCGGCGCTCGAGCGGGCCGTCTGGGGGCTCGCCGCCGGCGAGGTGAGCGAGCCGGTCGAAGGGCGAGGCGGACTCCACGTCCTCCAGGTCGCGGCGCGCGAGCCGGAGCATCGCCGGGCCTTCGGCGAGGTCCGCAGCGAGATCGAACAGAAGGAGTCGGACCGCATCTACCTGCGTGAGAGTCGCCGCTACCTCGGCGAGCTCGCGGCCCGGGCGTTCGTCTTCGAGAGCCTCCCGGCCGATGCGGTCGGCTACCGCACGCTCGAGCCGCCTGCCGAGCGCGACCTGCTCGACCTGCCGGCCCCGACCGAGGCCCCGGCCGCCCCGCCAGCCCCGGCGACTGCCGCCGAGCCGCCGTCCGCGCCGACCCCGGCGCCGCCCCCCTCGACTCGCTGATTTCCGCCGCAGTTGCGACCCCCGCGCGGTGCGCTTCGCACGGCCCGCGCGGGGTGTTGCGTGCCGGTGGAAATAAATGGACAAAAGTGGACGAGGGCACTACACTCGCTTTCCAAACTCCAGGCGGAGTGGGGCCACTGAATGTTTCGAGGAAGCGCGGTCGCAACGATCGATGAGAAGGGCCGTCTCAAGGTCCCGACCGATTTCCGTCGTCTGCTCGAGGAGCGCTGGGGCGCCGAGGTCTTCGTGACCTCGGTTCAGGGAGACTCGGCGCTGATCTACCCGATGCCGGTCTGGGAGGAGATCGAGGGCCGGCTGGCGGGGATGGCGACGACCGACCGGATCAAGGAGCGCTTCCTCGAGCGGGTCAACTACTACGGTCAGCAGATGCGCCTCGACAACCAGGGGCGGCTGGTCGTGCCCTCGATCCTGCGCCAGAGCGCGGGAGTGGCTGGCGAGGTGGTGGTGAGTGGTCGGTTGGACCACCTGGTGGTCTGGAACCGCGAGCGGTTCGAGAAGCGCCTCGACGACCGGCCGTTCACCGACGACGACTTCCAGGCGCTCGCTGAGCGCGGCATCTGACGGCGGCGAGGAGAGGTGCGTTGGATGGTCGACACGAGCCGGTGCTGCTCGACGAGTCGCTGCACTACCTCGCCGGAGAGCGGGGCGGCACGGTGGTCGACTGCACGCTCGGTCTCGGCGGCCACGCCGCGGCGCTGCTCGAGCGGGCCCCGACGGTGCGACTGGTGGGGATCGACCGCGACCCCGAGGCGCTCGAACGGGCGGCCGAGCGGCTCGCCGGCTTCGGCGATCGCGTGCGGCTCGTCGAGAGTCGATTCGGCGATCTGCGGGAAGCGCTCGCGCCGCTCGGCCTGCCGCCGCTCGCCGGGGTCTTCGCGGACCTCGGCGTCTCGTCGCTGCAGCTCGACCTGGCGCGGCGCGGCTTCAGTTTCCGGCGGGACGGACCGCTCGACATGCGCATGGGGCGCGACGGGCCGACGGCGGCGGACGTGGTGAACAGCTACTCGGAGGCGGACTTGGAGAGCATTCTGCGGGGCTATGGCGAGGAGCACGACGCGCGGCGCATCGCGCGGGCGATCGTCCGGGCGCGCGCCCGCCAGCCGATCGTCACCACCGGCGAGCTGTCGCGCGTCGTCGTCTCCGCCAAGGGCGGCGACCGGCAGCGCGAGGGGCGCGTCGACCCGGCCACCCGCACCTTCCAGGCGCTGCGCCTCGAGGTGAACCAGGAGCTGCGCGAGCTCGAGCGGATGCTCGACGACGCCGTCGAGCTGCTCGACCGCGACGGGCGCCTGGTGGTGATCTCCTATCACTCGCTCGAAGATCGCGTCGTCAAGCACCGTTTGCGCGACCTCGCGCGCGGCGAAGTCGACCCGACCACCGGCGCCTCGCTTGCCGAGACGCGTGCGCTCGAGCTGCTCACCCGCAAGCCCGTGCGGCCGAGCGAGACCGAGGTCGCGGCCAACCCCCGCGCCCGCTCGGCGCGGCTGCGCGCGGCGCGGAGGATCTGAGAGGCGCCGTGCGCAGCGCCTACGCGGTCCGCCGTCCCGTCGTCAACGCCTTCCTCGTCCGGGAGCGCGACCGGCGACGCCTGCGCGATCTCGCCTGGGTGCTGATGGCGGTCGCCCCGTTGCTCACCGCGATGGCCGGGTACACCTGGCTGCGCCTCGAGCAGGTGCGGGTCGGCTATCGCGTCGAGAAGCTCGAGCGCCAGCTGCGTCGTCTCGAGCAGGACGAGCGCCAGCTGCGTCTCGAGGCGGCCTACCTCGCCAGCCCCGGCCGGGTCGGTGAACGCGCCGCTGCCGAGCTCGGCATGGTGCCGCCCACCCTCGACCGCCTGCTTTTCGCCGAGGAGCTGCGGTGAAGCACCGACTCGCGATCGTGCTCGCCCTGGTGGCGTTGTGGAGCGCCGGGATCGTCTGGCGCCTCTACCACCTGCAGGTCGTCGACCACGACGACTACCGGCGCAAGGCCGAGAAGCAGCAGCAGCGCGTCCTCGAGCTCGACGCGCCGCGCGGGACGATCTACGACGCGCGCGGTCGCGAGCTCGCCGTGTCGGTGGCGGTGGAGTCGGCCTTCGCCGTGCCGCGCGAGATCGGCGACGCGGCGGCGGCGGCGCGGCGCATCGCGCCGCTGCTCAAGCTCGACGCCACGCGCCTCGCCGCCCTGCTCGCCACCGACCGCGAGTTCGTCTGGGTGGCGCGCAAGCTCGATCCGCCCCAGGCGCAGGCGCTCAAGGCCGCCAAGCTCCCCGGCATCTATTTTCTCGACGAGAGCAAGCGCTACTACCCGATGCGCGACGTGGGAGCGGCGGTGCTCGGGTACGTCGGCACCGACGACCACGGACTGGGCGGCCTCGAGGCGCAGTTCGAGAAGGTGGTGGCCGGCGTGCCGGGACGGCGCACCGTGCTGCGCGATGCGCGCTCGGGAACGCTGGCGACGCCCGACCACGAAATCTCCGAGCCGCTGCCGGGGCGCGATCTGCACCTGACGCTCGACGCCGTGCTGCAGAGCGTCGCCGAGACCGAGCTCGCACGAGTGGTCGCCGAGCGACACGCCAAGAGCGGCAGCCTGGTGATGCTCGACCCGTCCACCGGCGCGGTGCTGGCGATGGCTTCCGTGCCCGGCTTCGACCCGAATCACTTCCGTTCGTACCCGCAGGAGTCGTGGCGCAACCGCCCGGTGATGGACGCCTACGAGCCGGGCTCCACCTTCAAGATGGTCACCGCCGCGGCGGCGCTCGAAGGCGGGCTGGTGGACCCCGACGACATATTCGACTGCGAGATGGGCGGCATCACCCTGGCGAAGACCCGGATCTCGGACCACAAGCCGTTTGGCCTCCTGACCTTTCGCGAGGTGATCGCCAAGTCGAGCAACGTCGGCACGATCAAGACGGCGCTGCGTGTCGCCAACCGTCCCTTCTACGACACCATCCGCGCCTTCGGCTTCGGACGGTTGACGCAGATCGACCTGCCCGGCGAAAGCGCCGGCCTGCTGATGCCGGTCGAGCGCTGGGGTCCGATCGCCAAGGCCTACATCTCGTTCGGCCAGGGGATCTCGATCACTCCGCTCCAGCTCGCCTCCGCCTTCGCGGTGGTGGCGAACGGCGGACGCCTGCTGCGGCCGTACATCGTCGCCGAGGTGGGTGACGAAGGGGGACGACGCTCGCTGCACGCGCAACCGGAGGTCGTCGGCGAGCCGGTGTCGCGCCGGACCGTGGCGACGCTCGCCTCGCTGCTCACCTCGGTGGTGACCGACGGAACGGGCAAGTCGGCGGCGATCGGCGGATTCCCCGTGGCCGGCAAGACCGGAACCGCGCAGAAGGCGGTGCCCGGAGTCGGCTACCTGCCGGACGAGTTCATCGCCAGCTTCGTCGGCTTCGCGCCGCTCGACCGCCCGCGGGTCGTGGTGGCCGTCGTGGTGGACGACCCCAAGGGGGGCTACCACGGAGGCGACGTGGCGGCGCCGGTGTTCAAGACCGTGGTCGAGCGGACGCTGCTTTACCTCGGCGTACGGCCCGAGCGCGAGACGCCGGAGCGGTGGCCGGGCGAGCCCGAGCCGACCGAGGAGCCGAAGACGACCGTGCAGGTTGCCGAGCGCCAGGAGACGGCAGCGCCCGCGACCGAGGCGCCCGCCGTGGTCGCCGCCGGGCCCCTGCTCCCGGATCTGGCCGGGATGACCGCGCGCCAGGCGACGAGCCAGCTCACCCGGCTCGGTCTGCGGCCGGTCCTGCTCGGCAACGGGGTCGTCGAGCGGCAGGAGCCGCCGGCCGGGGCCCCGTTGCCGGCACGCGGCGGTGCGGTTCAGGTCTACCTCGCGGCGGGGGTCTCCTGATGCGCCTCGCCGAGCTCGTGGCCGGGATGCCGGTGATCGGCTCCGCCGGAACCGACCCGGAGGTGAGCGGAATCGCCTACGACTCGCGGCAGGTGCGGCCGGGCGACCTGTTCGTCGGCTGGCGCGGCGTACGGCACGACCCGCGCGACTTCGTCGCCGATGCGGTCGCCGGCGGCGCGGTGGCGGTGATCGTCGACGCGCCGGCGCCGGCGGACGTTCCGTCGGTCGTGCCGTGGCTCGAGGCGGCCGAGCCGCGAGCCTTGCTCGCGCCGCTCGCCGCCCGCCTGTTCGCCCATCCGGAGCGCGAGCTGACGCTGCTCGGCGTCACCGGGACCAACGGCAAGTCGACGACGGTCGCGGCCCTGGCGGCGATCTGGCAGGCCGCCGGACGGCCCTGCGCCGTCTTCGGCACGCTCGGCCATGCCTTCGCCGGCGACGAGCTGGCGAGGTTCGGACGCACCACGCCGGAGGGCTCCGACCTGCTGTCGGCGATCCGCGCGGCGCGTGATCGCGGAGCGGTCGCCGCGGCGATGGAGGTCTCGTCGCACTCGCTCGTCCAGGGCCGGGTCGAGGGGCTGCGCTTCGACGCGGCCGTCTTCACCAACCTGACGCGCGACCATCTCGACTTCCACGGCGGGATGGAGGGCTACTTCGCCGCCAAGCGGCGGCTCTTCGACCGCCTGAAGCCGGGTGGCCGAGCGGTGGTCAACCTCGACGACCCCTGGGGCAAGCGGCTCGCCGAGGAGCTGCCCGACGCGCTGACCTTCGGCGAGTCGGGCGCGGTGCGCCTGGTGGACGCCGCGCTGTCGGAGCGCTCGACGCGCGGACGACTGCTGACTCCGCGCGGCGAGCTCGCCTTCGAGGCCAGGCTGCTCGGGCGGTACAACCTCGCCAACCTCTGGGCCGCCGCCGCGACCGCCGAAGCGCTCGAGCTGCCGCACGAGGCGATCGCCGCCGGCCTGGCTGCGCTCGCCCCCTTGCCCGGACGGATGGAGCCGGTCGACTGCGGCCAGGCATTCCCGGTGCTGATCGACTTCGCCCACACCGATGCGGCGCTCGAAGCGGCGCTGCGCTCGCTGCGCGAGCTCTCCGGTCGCAAGGTGATCGTCGTCTTCGGCTGTGGCGGCGACCGTGATCCCGGGAAGCGTCCGCTCATGGGGCGGATCGCCGGGCGGCTCGCCGACCTGCCGATCGTGACCTCCGACAACCCGCGCAGCGAGGATCCCCTGGCGATCATCGCGGCGGTGGAGGAGGGGCTGCGGGCGAGCGGCAACCCGGGCTATCGCGTCATGCCGGATCGCCGCGAGGCGATCCGCCGGGCGCTCGCCGTGGCCGGCGGCGGACGCTACGCCGTACTGGTCGCCGGCAAGGGACACGAGCAGGTGCAGCTCGTCGGCGATCGCCGCATTCCGTTCTCCGATCGCGAGGAGATCGAGAAGGCGCTCGTCGAGCTGCGGGACCGACCGGTGGCGAGCTGAGGCGGACGACCATGCTGCTCGACCTCCTGCTGCCCCTGCACGAGCGCCTGCCGGCGCTCAACGTCTTCCGCTACATCACCTTCCGCACGGCCGGTGCGGTGCTCACGGCGCTGGCGATCTGCCTGCTCGCCGGACCGCGCTTCATCGCCCTGCTGCGCCGCCTGTCGGTCGGTCAGAACATCCGCGAGGTCGGTCCGGCGAGCCATCAGGTCAAGGCCGGCACGCCGACGATGGGCGGCCTGCTCATCCTCGTCAGTCTTACCGGAGCGACGCTGCTCTGGGCCCAGCTGCGCAACCCCCTCGTCTGGCTGGCGCTCGCCGTCACGCTCGGCTTCGGGGCGGTCGGCTTTGCCGACGATCTGCTCAAGGTCCGGCGGCATCGCAATCTGGGGCTCGGGGTGCGCGCGAAGCTCGGTGGCCAGTTCCTCGTCGCGGGCGGCGCCGGTCTGGCGCTCTGGATCTGGCCCGAGCACTTCGGCGTGCCGGCGAGCCTCACTTTCCCCTTCTTCAAGGGCTGGGTGCTGCCGCTCGGCGGGTGGTACGTGCCGTTCGCCCTCGTGGTGCTGGTGAGCACGTCGAACGGCGTGAATCTCACCGATGGGCTCGACGGCCTGGCGATCGGCGCGATGCTCATCGCCGCCTCGACTTACGCCGTCTTCACCTACGTGGCGGGCCATGCCGGCCTGGCGCGCTACCTGCAGGTGCCGTACGTCGCCGGGGTCGGCGAGGTGGCCGTCTTCTGCGGCGCGCTCGCCGGAGCCTCGCTGGGCTTCCTCTGGTTCAACGCGCATCCGGCCGAGGTCTTCATGGGCGACGTCGGCTCGCTCGCGCTCGGCGGCGCCATCGGCACCGTCGCCCTGCTCTCGCGGCAGGAGATCGTGCTGATCCTCGTCGGCGGGCTCTTCGTCATCGAAGCGGTCTCCGTCATCCTCCAAGTGGCCTCGTTCAAGGCCACCGGCCGCCGGATCTTCCGCATGGCGCCGTTGCATCACCACTTCGAGCTCGGCGGTTGGGCGGAGTCGAAGGTGATCGCGCGCTTCTGGATCCTCTCGCTGGTCTTCGCCCTGCTCGGGCTGTCGACCCTCAAGCTGCGATGAACGCGCCCTTCGATCCCGCCCGCCTGCGCCGGGTCCTGGTCTACGGGCTGGGGCTCTCGGGCCTTGCGGCAGCGCGCCTGCTGCGCCGTCGCGGCATCGAGGTCGTCGGCGTCGACCGCCGTCAGCTCGCCGGCGAGGCGCTCGGTGCGCTCGCCGGCGAGCCGGGCTTTTCGGCGCTGCTCGGCCGCGAGCCCGACACGCTCCCGCCAGGAGTCGACGCGATCGTCGCGAGCCCCGGGGTGCCGGTCGACCGGCCGGTCCTCGCCGCGGCTCGGGCGGCCGGACTGCCGGTGGTGGCGGAGGTCGAGCTGGCCTTTCGCCTCCTCGAGGGAACGGTCGTCGCGGTGACGGGAAGCAACGGCAAGAGCACGGTGACGGCGATGACCGGGACGTTGCTCGCCGGCGCCGGATTCCCCACCGAGGTCTGCGGCAACATCGGTCTGCCGCTCTGCGACGTCGTCGACGGCGCGCCCGGGCGGGTCTTCGTCGTCGAGCTCTCGAGCTTCCAGCTCGAGGGGATCTCCCGCTTCCGGCCGCGCGCCGCGGCGCTGCTCAACCTCTCGCCCGACCACCTCGACCGGCACGGGAGCCTCGCGGCCTACCTCGCCGCCAAGCAGCGTGTCTTCGAGAACCAGACCGCCGCCGACGTGGCAGTGCTCAACGCCGACGAGACGGCGGTTGCCGAAACGCCCGTGGCGGCGCGGCGCCGTCTCTTCTCGCGTCGCGGCCCGGTGATCGACGGCTGCTACGTGGAGGGCGGCGAGGTCGTCGAGGTCGCGCCGGGGCAGAGGCCGCGCCGCCTCTTCGCCGTCGCCGACGTGCCGGTGCCGGGGCTGCACAACCTCGAGAACGCGATGGCCGCCGCACTGCTGGCGCGCGCCGGCGGGGCGAGCGTCGAGGCGATCGCGCCGGCGCTCGCCAGCTACCGGGGTCTGCCGCATCGCCTCGAGCGGGTGCGCGAGCGCGGCGGCGTGGTCTTCTTCGACGACTCGAAGGGGACGAACGTCGCCGCGACCGAGCGCTCGCTCGAGGGCTTCGCGGACGGCTCGGTTCACCTCATCCTCGGCGGCCGCAACAAGGGCGCCGACCTCGCCTACCTGGCGCCGATGGTGGAGCGCAAGGCGCGGCGCATCTACCTCATCGGCGAGTCGGCCGAGGCGTTCGAGCGCGCGCTCGCCGCCCACGCGCCGTTCGAGCGCTGCGGCACGCTCGACCGGGCCATCGTCTCCGCGGCGGCGGCGGCGCGACCCGGCGAGTCGGTCGTGCTCTCTCCGGCCTGCGCCAGCTTCGACCAGTTTCGCGACTACCTGCACCGCGGCGAGGAGTTCAAGCGCCTGGTGCGCGAGCTGCCGGCGGAGGTGACCGTTGGCTAAGAAGCTCGCCTTCGACCGGGTTCTCTTCACGACCGTCTCGCTGCTCGCCGGCCTCGGCCTGGTGATGGTCTATTCGGCGAGCGCCGCCCAGGCGGCCGGACGGCCGATCAACCTGTTCCTGGTCAAGCAGGGGGTCGCGGCGCTCATCGGCTTCGCCCTGATGCTGCTCGCCATGCACGTCGACTACCGCAAGCTCCGTGAGCCCGCGGTCGTGGGCTCGCTGGTGGCGGCCGCGCTGCTCCTGCTCGCCCTCGTCCTGGTCGGCCCCGAGCTCAACGCGACGCGGCGCTGGATCTTCCTCGCCGGCGTCTCCTTCCAGCCGTCGGAGCTCGCCAAGCTGGCGCTCGTCGCCTACCTCGCCTACCAGATCGAGAAGAAGCAGGATCGCGTCAACTCCACCGAGCTGCTGATTCCGGCGGCGCTGATCACCGGCCTGCTCGCCGGCCTGGTGGTGCTCGAGCCCGACCTCGGCACGGCCGTCCTGCTCTGCGGCACGGCGGCGACGATGCTCTTCATCGCCGGGCTTTCGTGGCGGTTCGTCGCCACTCTCGGCGGTCTGGCGGTGCCGACGATCTACTTCCTGATCGTCACCGTGCCGTACCGCCGCCAACGCCTGCTGACCTTCCTCGACCCGGAGCGCGATCCGCTTCGCTCGGGTTTCCAGGTGCTCCAGTCGCTCATCGCCGTCGGCTCCGGGGGGCTGCTCGGCCTCGGACCGGGGCAGAGCGTGCAGAAGCTCTACTTCCTGCCCTATCCGTTCTCCGACTTCATCTACGCCATCGTCGCCGAGGAGCTCGGGCTCGTCGGGGCGGTCGCCGTGCTGGCGCTCTTCGGCGTCCTCCTCTGGCGCGGCGTGCTCGCCGGAATGCGGGCGCCCGACCTCTTCGGTCGTTACCTCGGCTGGGGGATCACCACCGTCCTGGTCCTGCAGGCGCTGATCAATATCAGTGTGGTCATCGCCATCTTCCCCACCAAGGGGATGACCCTGCCGTTCATCTCGTACGGCGGCTCGTCGCTCGTCATGGCGCTGCTGCTCTCCGGCGTGCTGCTCAACATCTCCCAACATGCCTGAGATCCTCTGCGTCTCCGCGGGCTCGACCCCAGCAACGGCGCCCGGCCGGCGTGGCGGCGATCGTCGTTCGCCTTTGGCTCGCCGCGGTGAGGTGACGCGATGATGTTCCATCGCTTCGCCGGCTTGCGGCACGCGCACTTCGTCGGCATCGGCGGCGCCGGGATGAGCGGCATCGCCGAGGTCCTGCTGCAGTACGAGCTCGCCGTCTCGGGCTGCGACCTCGCGGCGAGCGAGGCGACGGCGCGCCTGGCGTCGCTCGGGGCGCGGATCTCCCTCGGCCACTCGCCGGAGCACCTCGACGGCGTCGACCTGCTGGTGATCTCCTCGGCCGTCGCGGCGGCCAACCCGGAGGTCCGCGCGGCGCGCGAGCGCGGCATCACCGTGGTCCGCCGTGCCGAGATGCTCGCCGAGCTGATGCGACTCAAGTA
Source organism: Holophagales bacterium (assembly GCA_016699405.1). Taxonomy (NCBI): domain Bacteria; kingdom Pseudomonadati; phylum Acidobacteriota; class Holophagae; order Holophagales; species Holophagales bacterium. The sequence continues at coordinate 1,345,494 of CP064972.1, forward strand.
CGGCATCGCCGTGGCCGGGACGCACGGCAAGACGACCACCACCTCGCTCGCCGGCACACTGCTCACCGAAGCCGGGCTCGACCCGACGGTGATCGTCGGCGGACGCCTGCGCGTCTCGGGGACCGGCGCCCGCCTCGGCCAGAGCGACTACATGGTGGTCGAAGCCGACGAGTTCGACCGCAGTTTCCTCTCGCTCTCTCCGGTGGTGGCGGTGATCACGACGATCGACGCCGATCACCTCGACACCTACCGCGACCTCGCCGAGATCCAGGACGCCTTCGTCACCTTCGCCAGCCGCGTGCCCTTCTTCGGCCAGATCGTCGCCTGCCTCGACGACCCGCGGGTCGCCGAGGTGCTGCCGCGCCTGGCGAATCGACGGATCGTCACCTACGGCCTCGCCGAGCCCGCCGACCTGCGCGCCGTCGACCTCGAGGCGTTGCCGACCGGCACGCGTTTCCGCGTCGTGCACGTGCAGCGCGGCGATCTCGGCGAGTTCCTGGTGCCGATGCCAGGCCTGCACAATGTCCGGAACGCGCTCGCGGCGATCGGGGTGGCGCTCGCCCTGGGCATCGAACCGCCGGCGATCGCTCGCGCGCTCGCCACCTTCTCGGGCGTCCACCGTCGCTTCGAGCGGCTCGGCGACCTCTCGGGCGCCGAGATCATCGACGACTACGCGCACCACCCGACCGAGGTCGCCGCGACCCTCGCCGCAGCGCGTCAGGTCTATCCGCGCCGTCGCATCGTCGCGGTGTTCCAGCCGCACCTCTTCTCGCGCACCCGCGATCTCGCGGGCGACTTCGGCCGCGTCCTGCTCGGCGCCGACCGCGCGGTGGTCACCGACGTCTACCCGTCGCGCGAATCGCCGATCCCCGGAGTGACGGGGGAGCTCGTCGTCACCGCCGCACGGGCGGCGGGACACCCGTGGGTGCGCTACTGCCCGACACGGGCCGAGGCTGAGGCGCTGGTGCGCGCCGAGCTCGAGCCCGGCGACGTCGTGCTGACGCTCGGCGCCGGCGACATCGTGCGTCTGGCGCAGTCGCTCGCCGCGAGCGGAGCGGAGGTCCCGTCGTGACGCCGGCGCCGATCGGCCCCGAGGCGAAGGTGCTGCCGTTCCGCCGCCGGCAGGGGGCGGTGCGGATCCGCCGCCGTCCGCTCGTCGCCCGGCTCGCCGCACCGTTCGCCCAGGCGCTGCTGCTCGTCGGTGCGCCGGCGGCGCTGCTCTTCTGGGTGCTGGCTTCGCCGAGCTTCGCGCTCGCCGACGTGCAGGTCGAGGGGCTCACCCACGTGGCGCCGCAGTGGGTCGACCGGGCGCTCGCGCCGCTGCGCGGCCGCAACCTCCCGCGCCTCGAGCTCGGCGAGGTCTCGGGGCGCCTCTCGGCCAACCCGTGGATCGAGGCGGTGACCGTCGAAAAGCGCCTGCCGCGCGCACTGCGTGTCGCGGTGGTGGAGAAGCGGCCTGCCGCGCTATTGCGCCGCGAGCACGAGCTGCTCTACCTCGACAGCGCGGGGCAGGTCATCGCGCCGTTCGACCCGGCCGACGGGGCCGCCGATCTGCTCCTCGTGTCGGTGGCCGCCGGCGCCGAGCGCGAGCTGCCGCAGGTGTTCGCCTTCGCCAGCGAGCTCGCGGCGGCCGCGCCGGCCGTCGGGTCGGGTCTCTCGGAGGTCGCTGTGCTGGGCGACGGTGACTTCCGGGTCTTCTCCGCGGCGCTGCCGTTTCCCGTGCTGCTCCGGCGGGGCCCGCTCGCACACCGCCTGGCGGTGCTCGGCGAGTGGCTCCCCGAGCTGCGCCGCCGCTATCCCAAGCTCGACGCGGTCGACCTGCGTTTCCCGCGTCGCATGATTCTGGTTCCGGGCGAGGCGCCTCCGCGCGAGGCGTCCGACGATCGAAAGGTGAGGACCGCAACATGGCAAAGCCCGAGCAGTACCTCGTAGGCATCGACATCGGCTCGTCCAAGGTCGCCGTGCTGATCGGACAGCGCGACGCCAAGGGGGCGCTCGAGGTGGCCGGCAAGGGGACCGCCCCGAACCGCGGTACCCGGCGCGGCAACATCGTCAACGTCGAGGCCACCGTCGAGGCGCTCAAGGCGGCGAGCGAGGAGGCTGAGGTGATGGCCGGGGTGGAGATCTCGCGTGCCTACGTCGGGGTCGCCGGAGCGGACATCCGCAGCGTCAACTCGCGCGGCATGGTGTCGGTGTCACGCAAGGACCGCGAGATCGCCAGCCAGGACATCAAGCGGGCGCTCGAAGCGGCGCAGTCGGCGGCGTTGCCCTCCGATCGCGAGATCCTCCATGCCCTGCCGCAGGAGTTCATCGTCGACGAGCAGGGCGGCATCAGCGACCCGCTGGGGATGCTGGGCAGCCGGCTCGAGGTGACGGTTCACCTGATCACGGGTCAGGTGGCGCGCTCGAAGACGCTGCTGACCTGCGTCAACCGCGCCGGTATCGAGGTGGCCGAGATGATCTTCGAGCCGCTCGCCGCGGCCGAGGCAGTGCTCTCGCCCGACGAGCGCGACCTCGGCGTGCTGCTGCTCGACATCGGGGCCGGCACCACCGGCTACGCGCTCTTCGCCGACGGCGAGATGGAGCACTCGGCGGTGCTGCCGATCGGCGCGGGTCACTTCACCAACGACTTGGCGATGGTCCTGCGGACGCCCTATGCCGAGGCCGAGCGCATCAAGATCAAGGAAGGCTGCTGTCTCGCCGCCATGGTCCAGGACGAGGAGGGGATCTCGGTGCCGGCGGTGGCCGGTGGGGCGGCGCGCGTCGTGCCGCGCCGCGAGATCTGCGAGATCCTCCAGCCGCGCGCCGAGGAGCTGCTCTCGCTGCTGCGCGAGGACCTGGTCAAGAACGGCTGGGACGGGACGCTGCGCGGCGGGGTGGTGCTGACCGGCGGCGGCGCGCAGCTCGACGGCCTGCTCGAGATGGCGGGGCAGGTCTTCGGCTCGAGCGTCCGCTTCGGACTGCCGCAGGGGCTCGGCGGTCTGCACGACGTGATCAACTCGCCGTCCTGGTCGACCGCCGCCGGCCTGCTGCACTACGGACTGGTCGCCGAGCAGAACGCGGTGCGCAAGGAACGGCGAAGCGGCTTCTCGGTGCGCTCGATGATGGGCAGCCTGCGCAGCGTGTTCTCCGATCTGCTCTAGAGCCGCGAGCCCCGGGGCCCGGCCAACGAATCCGAAGAAGGAAGGGAGAGACTCCATGATCCTGTTCGACGACGACGACGCTGCCCGCCGCGTGACCCTCGAGGCGCTCGAAGAAGCCACCATGGTGCCCGCCAAGATCAAGGTCATCGGCGTGGGCGGCGGAGGCGGCAATGCCGTCAACCGGATGATGGCGGCCAAGCTCCGCGGCATCGAGTTCATCGCCGCCAACACCGACCTGCAGGCGCTCGCCAAGTGCCGCGCGCCGAAGAAGCTGCAGCTCGGCCCGCAGATCACCAAGGGGCTCGGCGCCGGCGCCGACCCGGAGATCGGCCGCAAGGCGGCGCTCGAGGACACCGAGCGGATCCTCGAGATCCTCGACGGCGCGGACATGATCTTCCTCACCGCCGGCCTCGGCGGCGGCACCGGCACCGGCGGCATCCCGGTGATCGCCAGCCTGGCGGCGGAGATCGGCGCGCTCACCGTGGCGGTGGTGACCAAGCCGTTCGGCTTCGAGGGGCGTCGCCGGATGATGGTCGCCGAGCGCGGCGTCGAGGAGCTGCGCGGCTCGGTCGACACGCTGATCACCATCCCCAACGAGCGCCTGCTCAACTACGTCGAGCGCGGCACGCCGCTCTCCGAGGCGTTCCGCATCGCCGACGACGTGTTGCGCCAGGCGGTGCAGGGCATCTCCGACCTCATCACCATCCCGGGCGAGGTCAACGTCGACTTCGCCGACGTCAAGGCGATCATGAGCGGCATGGGCATGGCGCTCATGGGCACCGGCATCGCCAAGGGCGAGAACCGGGCGCTCGAGGCGGCGCAGCGGGCGATCAGCTCGCCGCTGCTCGAGGAGACCTCGATCGAGGGCGCCAAGGGGGTGCTGATCAACATCTCCGGCGGCCGCGACCTGACGCTGCACGAGGTCAACGAGGCGGCGCGCATCATCCAGGGCGCCGTCGACCCGGACGCCAACATCATCGCCGGCATGGTGATCGACGAGGCGCTCGAGGAGGAGATGAAGATTACCGTCATCGCCACCGGCTTCCGCTTCGCCGGCGAGGAGCGGGTCGCCGCACCGCCGCTCCTGCGTGCGCCGTCGATCGGCGCCGCGCGGCCGATGGCGACCCCCGTCGCCGCGCCCTCGCGCGTGTCGGCCCAGCCGCTCCCGGCGCGCGGCAAGGAGGACGGCGGCGACGCCCCGTTCTTCAACAAGCTCGTGGCGCAGAGCCGTCCCGACGATCCGGGCGGCTTCGGGCCGAACTGGTCGGGCGTCGACGACTACGACATCCCGACCGTCCTGCGCAAGCAGATGGACTGAGGCGGGGAGGCGGGCGGCCCGCGGTCGCGGGCCGCCTCCTCGCGGAGCGGGCGAGCGGTGTTCCGGACGCGGCGTGAGCGGCACCTGTGGACCGCCGCGGCGGTCTATTTCGCGGCGATCCTCTCCACCCTCTCGACGGCGCAGCAGCTGCTCCTCGCGCTGCGCGAACGCGGTCTCCTGCGCGGCACGGTCCTCGGCGTCTTCCTCGTCGCCGCGCTGGCGCTCGTCGCCGCAGTGGCGGTCGGCCGCCCGGGCTGGCGCGAGACGCTCGTCGTGCTTGCCCTCGGCCTCGCCTACGCCCTGTTGCTCCGCCAGATGGCGATGCACCAGGAGCGGCTCCACATCCTCGAGTACGGCGCGCTCGCATTGCTGGTGCTCGCCGCGCTCGAGGAGCGTTGCCGAGCACTTTCCTCCTCGCCGCCGCCGCATTGGCCGCCGTACTTCTTCGCCTGCCTCGTCACCGCGCTCGCCGGTCTCGTCGACGAGCTGATCCAGGGGATCCTGCCGAGCCGCGTCGGCGACCCGCGGGACGTCGCCTTCAACGCCTTCGCCGGCGCGCTGGCGCTCGCCGCCGTCGCCGCCCGTCGCGCGGCGCGCACGCGCGATCGCGCGGGCCGGGCCGCCGCGCCGACTCCGGCACGATGAGGAGACGATGACCGAGCCCTTCGTTCCCGAGCTCTCGTTGCACCTCGCTTGGCCGCTCGCGGTCGCGGCGCTCGGCGGTCTCGCGGTCGGCTTCGAGCGCGAGTTCTCCGCCCGCCGCGAGGGCGACACGACGCGCTTCGGCGGCGTGCGCACCTTCCTGTTGCTCGGCCTCGCGGGCGGGTTGGCGGCGCTCCTCGCCGCCCTCGGCCAGGCGGTGCTCGGGGCGGTCGTGCTGGCCGCCGGCGCGCTCCTGGTGGCGATCGCCTACTTCGCCACGGCGCGGCGCGGACACGTCGACGCCACGACGGAGGTTGCCGGCATCGTCGTGCTCGCCGCTGGAGCGCTCGCCGGGGCGGGCGAGCTGGCGCTGGCGAGCGGTGTCTTCGCCGTCACCTCGTTGGTGCTGGCGGAGAAGGGGCGGCTGCACGCCCTCGTCGAGCGCGTGCGCAGCGAGGAGCTCGAGGCGGCGCTGCGCTTCGCCGTGCTCGCCCTCGTCGTCCTGCCGCTCCTGCCGGCCGGGCCGTTCGGCCCGGGCTACGGCCTGCGACCGCGCGAGACCTGGTTGCTGGTGCTGGTCTTCTCGGCGCTCTCGTTCGGCGGCTATCTCGCGCTGCGCCTTGCCGGGCCGTCGCGCGGTTACGGTGTCGCCGGGCTGCTCGGCGGTCTCGTGTCGTCGACCGCGGTGACGCTCAACTTCGCCCGCGAAAGCCGTCGCGAGGGTGCGCCCGCGGCGCCGCTCGCCCTCGGCGTCCTCGCCGCCTGCACGGTGCTGCCGGCGCGGGTCGTGGTGCTCTCCCTGCTGCTCAACCGCGACGTGGGATGGGAGGTCGCCCGCCTGCTCGCGCCCGTCTTCGCCGTGGCCCTGGCCAGCGCCGCGTTGAGCTTCCGCGCGGCAAGCCGATCGCCGAGCGACGGCGCGACGACGGAGCCCTCGAACCCGCTCCGGCTCGGTGCGGCGATCCAGATGGCCGTGCTCTTCCAGGTCGTGCTCTTCGTCATGGAGTGGATGGAGGCGGGCTTCGGCGACTCCGGCGTCTACGCCACCGCCTTCGCCACCGGCCTCACCGACCTCGACGCCCTGACCTACTCCATGTCCCGCCTCGGCGAAGGCCTCTCCCCCTTCCTCGCCGCCCGCGCCCTCGCCGTCGGCGTCCTCGCCAACACCCTCTTCAAGCTCGCCCTCGCCGCCACCCTCGGCCGCGGCCCCTTCCGCCGCCGCGTCACCCTCGGCCTCGCCGCCCTCGCCCTGGCGGTGCTCGTGGTGCTGGGAATGATGCGGTGAGGGAGGCTCAAGATCGGGGAGGAGAGCCCCATTCAACCCGGACTCTCATCCGAGATGGACCGATGGTTGGGAAGGGCTCACCTATCTGTCTGAAGTCCGGCGCCGTCGAGCTCTTTGACCACCAGAAGGCGTTCATGGCATTCAACGTCCGAAGCGCTCTTCGTAAGCAAGGCGCCGATAGAGGGCCGCAGCGAGAACAGTCGTGATCGCGACGGCGAGGAGGGCGAACGAGTCGTGAACGCCGGTCGGAGGGGTGCGGACCAGGAGGCCGATCGCGCTGCTGGAGAGGAGCACGAAGTAGGCGGCCTCGATGGACCAGATGAGGAGGAAGAGACGATTGGTCCACGTCATTCGGTAGCCTCGCCGAGACCGGCGAGGGAGCTTCTCGCTCGTGATCCGGCGCAGTGTACGGACCAGAGCTCTCCAGCCCTTGAGCGACAGCGAGTCGAGATCCCGAGCGACTTCGCGGCCAGTGTGTTTCAGTAGGAGCGGCAGCTTGTCGAGGATCTTGTCGAGGATCGCGAACATCAGGACCTCCTTTCGTTGCGCCGACTCTACGTCGTGTCCGGCGGCGTGGGCGCCATCGACACAATCCTGTCCTGTCGGCCTTCGCTGACGGTGCTTGCGAAGTGCTCTCCCTTCGTCGCCCGTTATCGCTCCCGGGCGACGGAGATCGCCGACCGCGTAGTGGTCCCCCATGGACGCGGGGCGGTGCGGGTCGCCGAGCTGGATTGCCTACTCGTCGAGTCTAGAAGGTCAGGAGAAGGCGCTCGGAAACCTCTTCTGCTTCCAGGCTCTGGCCAGGTAGCTGGAAGCGCCGAAGCATGGAGCGGCCGATACTCAGGAAGACCTCGCGTGCGAATAGGCCATCCGGGATCGGGAGATCGCAGGAATGCGCTCCCGACTTCTTGGTTCCGTCGATGCTGAGCAGGACGCGCACGCCGCGAGCCTTGCAGGCGGCGATCTCGTCGAGGAGTGACTCGAAGCTGAAGCTCTGGGCGCCGTAAAGGATCGCCTGAGTGTGGGAGTACGGCGGATCACAATAGACGACGTCTCCCGTTCTTGTCCGCCGCATGGCGTCGGCGAAGTGGGAGAGCGCGAACTCCGAGCCGACGATGCGTCGCCGCCAGTCGTCGACGCGCGCTGAAAAGCGATCTGGCGCGATGGGGGAGTGGATTCCGCAAGGCGTCGACATGTACCCGTCGGCCTTGCGGAAGCGGACGACTCCTCCGTAGCAGCTGCGACAGAGGAAGAGAAGGTCGGCGCCATTCGGTGATGCATTGAAGCGTCGCTTGATCTCCTCGTATCGTTCGACGCGATCACCGCTGCGAAAATGCTCCCACCGCTCTCGATACCAGGCCTTCAGCTCGTCCGGCTTGGTCTTGAGCGTTCTCCAGATCTCGATGAGCGGTGGGAATGCATCGGAGGCGAAGCCTCGGGAAGGTGCGAGGGTGGCAAGGACAGCGCCGCCGCCGAGGAACGGCTCCCAGTAGGCGCGCATGTCCGCCGGAAACAGCGCGACAATCTGAGAGGCGAGACGGTGCTTGTTTCCGATCCACTTCAGAAGCTGGCCTCGGGGCGGCTGGGCGCTCCCGAGGGTCTCCTCTGCGAAGAGGTTGGATTGGAAGAGGGCGACGTTCATGTCACTGGCGACCGAGTCGAGGATATCCCGATTTGGGATACGTAATCCCCGAAACTAGTCTGCCTTCGCTTGCGAAGTAGTACCACATCCACCAAAGACGCCAGACGGCTGGGCGATCTTCTGCGCGCCGCGAGAATCGCTGCCGGCCTGCGGCAAGCCGATCTCGCCGAGCGGCTGGGCCTGCCTCAGTCCTTTGTCAGCAAGTACGAGGCGGGCGAGCGGCGGCTCACCTTCGGTGAGGTCTCCAGGATCTGCTCCGTGCTCGAAGTCGATCTCACGGAGCTTGGGCACAAGCTCGAGGGCGCGGGTTCGTGAGAGCCGACCCTCGCTTCACCGGGCTCGAGAGAGACTTCTGGGCAACCGTTCGTCTGGTGAGCCAGGAGGTCGGCTACACGACTAGGGGTAGGGGTAGCATTCTCGTTCCGACAGCCGAGAAGATCGTCTCGGCAATGGCTCGACTATCGCTCACTTCTGAGCATTTGTTTCCGGCGAACGGCGAACCAACGCTCACAGGGCGGAAGCTCCTCGACTACTTCGCCTATCGTGCAGAGATTCTCGGTGGTTTCGTCGAGCCGCGACTCATGGACTCTCGGCAAGCCGCGAAGGTCTTCAACGACCTGAAACGCCGTCTCCGGCCCCGTTGCCCGCTTCCGATGAACAAACAGAAGGGGGAGAAGAGAGCGCCGGCTTACCTGACAGGGATCGTCAACATGCTGGTCGAGGCGGGGGTCGGCCAGTGCTCCTGCGAGTACGATCCGCGAACTCTGACCACGGTGACCCGTGACGGTCGCCCCCTTCGTACGCTCGTGTCTCGGCTCGCAGTTCCCTTGGACCGGGTTGGGTTGATCTTACGTGAGCCTCCTTCAGGCGGCGGCTCCACGCTCTGCATCGATGGTCATCAGCTCGTCGAGCTTCTCTTTGGCGGCTTTCGCCCAGCCCTGCCAAGTGGGGATCCCGACTTCGACACCACCGGCATAGACGTCGACCGGCGTTACGGGATCACCTCCCTCGAGCGGCATCAGCGCCCAGTGCGGCCTCACTTCGTTGTACCGCCGCCGGAAGGCTGCGAGCTTCTCGCGGGCGTCAGCCGGTGAGGCGTAGAGATGCCAGTGCACCTCTTCGTCCTTCAGCGTCTGGTGGAATCGCTCGAGCAGACCCAGCTGCTGAGGCGTCCGATAGCGCGTGCGCACATGACTCAGGACGCCGTTGATGTGGCGACGGAATCGCTTCGCCAGAAACGTCGATCCGTTGTCCGTCACCAGAATCGGCGGCTTCGACAGCGGCCCGTGCAGTCTCTCCGCTTCGGCCTTGGCCTGATCGAGTGCCGTCGTCACCGCTACCGCGTCGTGGCTCGGCGACAGATGAAGCGCCAACAGGTAGCGGCTGAAGTAGTCGATCACCGTCACCGCGTACCACCAGCCGTGGCCTGGCACGTGCACGTACGTCACGTCCGCCTGCCACAGGTCGTTCGCTTGCCGCGGCAACAGCTCGAACAGGCGCGCAGCCTGGTACAGCTCCGCCGAGCGCGGCAGCGGACGACACAACAGACCCTCGGCCTTCAGCACGCGATACACGAAGCGGTTCGAGACATCGAGCTGTCGGCGACGACAAACCACCGCCAAGCGCTTGTAGCCCCACCAGGGGAAAGCCAACGCCACATCCCTCACCGCGTCGTAGAGATCACGATTCAGCGGCCTCGGCGCTGGACCAGGACGTCGACGCTCCGCGCTCGAGCGGCGAAAGAAGCTCGATAACGGCCAGCCCACCGCCGAGACCACTGCCTTCAGCCGCGCTGGCGAATGCGAGGAGACCTCGTTGCGTACCATCTCCCGCCACTCCTCGCTCAGCGGGGGTACCGCGGTAGTTTTCGGAGAATGCCGTTGGCGATCGTCAGCTCACCGATCGCCTGCGCCCGACGAGCCAGCTCTTGCTCCATCTCCGCGATGCGGCGGCTCTCCTCACCTGAGTCCTTCGAGCCTTTCGACAGCCGCTCTCGACCACCCGACACGAACTCGTCACGCCACCGGTACAGCGTCTGCTCGCTCACCCGGTACCGGCGAGACAACGCCGCGACCGGCTCCTCCTTGCGCAGCAGCGACAGCACCACCTGCACCCGCTCCTCGCCGGACAACTCGCTCCGCTTCGGCATCGCGCTCTCCTCGACTCGGGGACACGCCCCTCAAACTACCCGAGTCCAGGAAACTGCGGGCAAGACACTCGCTCGCCGAGTCGACGGCGCGTTCCCTTCGGCAACGGATCCTGTCGCTGTTTGGGAGATCAAGGAGTACTACCACACGACGACCTTCGGGAGTCGCGTGGCCGATGGCGTCTACGAGAGCCTGCTCGATGGCATGGAGCTGGAAGAGCTCCGAGAAGCCGAGGGAATTCACGTCGAACACGTGCTCATCGTCGACGCGCGGTACACCTGGTGGGACTGCGGTCGCTCGTATCTGTGCCGCATTGTCGACATGCTCCAGATGGGGCTGATCGACGAAGTCCTCTTCGGCCGCGAGGTCCTCGAGCGCTTGCCCGCCATGGTCGGAAACTGGGTCGGCCTCCGCGAAGGCCGCAACTCGCGGTAGTCAGCTCGGCGGTCGGTGGCTTCTAGCAGGGCGAAGCTGCCTGCTAGGAGGAAACTCGGCTTGTCCCTCCCCCCTTCAGCGAGTACACGCTGACCTCTTCTTCTTCGCCGGACCTCATTTCGCACCCCTGCGCTTGACCTTTCTACCGAGCCGACGGGATCAGCGGCCGGTTGCGGTCGGTGACCCGGGGCGACGGGAGCATCGCGACGCGTTGCTACCCGGACGACAAGGACGGCAAGGACGACGCGCCGGTGTGCGCCGACGTGCCCGGGGTGGGCAGCGGCGAGGACCGCCTGGCGCGCGGCAACGTGCTGGCGGTCGTTCGTGCCGTGGGCGGGGCGGAGGCGGGTCCGGCGGGTTACACGTCGACGCAGACCAGTGCGAGCTATCAGGAGGACAACCTCCCCTCGTCGGTGACCGACGGTCGCGGCCGGCGGATCGATCTGCCGGTGTCGACGGTTCGTGGGACGAGCGCGCTGCGTTTCGCGCCGGACGGCGGGGCGCGGACGGCCGCGCAGCGGGGCTCGGGTCACGAGCTTGCGGGACGCGACGGTGCGCTCGACCCGTTCGGGAGCCGCGGGGCTTCGTGGACCTCGCAGTTCGACGGCTTCGGCCGTGTCGCGCGGACGACGGGCGGCGGCACCGGCGGCTCGCTCACTGAGGTGGAGTTCGCCGCCGACGCCAAGGGTCGTTTGAAGGCGGGCCTGGCGAAGCAGATCCGGCAGGGCCAGACGGCGCATTCGTTGGAGATCGAGCGCGACGAGCGTGGCAATCCGATCCTGCGGCGGTGGTCGCAGGGCCGGGTGGCGCGCACGGGCTACGACGCCTGGGATCGTCCGGTGGAGTCGAGCGACGGCGAGCGGGATGGCGGGTCGCTGGCGCCGGTGGGGGCGGGTGGGCCGGAGTGCGGGGCGACGGGGTCGGTGGCGCAGCAGGCGTTCGATGCGGCGGGTCACGTGGTCGTCGAGCGGCGGCTGAGCGACGTCGTCGACGCGACGGGCACGCCGAGCTGCCGCTGGGTGGAGACGCGTTTCACCTACAACGCGCGTGAGCAGCGCCTGTCGGTGGCGGTCGACCAGCTGGCGAGCGGCCTGGTGCCGGGCGCGATCGACCCGTCGAGCCGCGAGGTGACGCGCTACGACTACGACGAGCATGGCCGCCTGGCGAGCGAGACGGCGGTGGGCGAGGTGGCCCCGTCGGTCGCGACGCGCCTGGGTTACGACCCGGCGGGTCGCGTGTCGTCGGTCCAAGTCGGCAGCGCGGGTGTCGTCGCGACGGGCTACGACGCGGTGGGCCGGGTGGCGCGGCAGACGGACGGCGACGTCGGCGTCTGGCGCGGTCGCTACGACGCCTGGGACCGGCTCTTCGAGGAGCGGTCGCCGACCGGGGCGGTGACGCGGCGTCGTTTCGATCAGGCGGATCAGCTGACGCGCGAGACCGTGTTCGATCGCGAGCCGACGTCGCCGGGGGCGACGGTGGTGGCGGATCGGGTGCTGGCGACGACGAGCTTCGGCGTGGCGCGTCGCTCGGTCGAGGTGCTGCGGGAGGTGTCGACGCCGGAGGGGACGCGCTACGAGGTGCGGATCACCGAGCGCGATCTCGACGAGGAGGGCCGCGAGCTGGCGGTGTGGCGCGGCGGGGCGATGGTGGCGGACCCGACGGTGGCGGTGCTCGACCGCAACGGCGCACGGCGCGAGCGCTCGGCGGTTTACGAACCGGAGAGCGGTCGTCTGCTGGCCGAGGAGATCGGCGGGACGGCGGGCGAGGGCCCGCAGCTGCGCAAGCGCTACACCTACGCGAGCGAGGCGCACACGCCGTGGCCGACCGCGGTGGCGGTCGAGGAGGCGGTACCGGGGCAGAGCAATCTGGTGCCGACGGTGGAATCGACCTTGGTGCGCGACGCGCTGGGGCGGGTGATCGAGGAGAAGCGCAGCGACGGGACGCTCACCCGCACGACCTACGACCGCACGGGCGGCGTGCTGCGCCAGGAGACGGGCGCGGGCGCGGTGACGCTCGTGGTGCGCGACGGACGCGGCCTGCCGATCGAGGAGGTGCGCCCGGCGGGCCGGGGCAGCACGAGGCGGGCGTTCGACTCGAGCGGTGCGCTGATCCTCGAGTCGACGAGCAACGCGTCGGGGACGCCGTGGGAGACACGCACGACGCTCGACGCGAGCGGCCGGCCGGTGCGGGTGGACTATGCGGACGGCAGCTTCGAGACGCTGGCCTACCACGCGGACTCCACGGTCTCGCACCGCCGCACGCGCGACGGGGTGGAGATCGACTTCACGTACGACGCGGCCAATCGCCTGACGAGCGCGGTGCCGACACTGCCGGAGGGCAGCCCGAGCGCGACGCGCATCGACGCCGGCGACCACACGGTCTACGACGCCCTCTCGCGGCCGACGCAGATCGAGCGGGGACGGAGCGGCATCCCGGGCTACGACACCGAGCTCACGCTAGCGATCGGCGGCTACGACCTCGCGTCGCGTCCGCTCGCGGAAACGGTGGGCACACGCTCACCGCTGACCTGGACGTACGACGCCTTCGATCGCCGGACGCGCACCACCATGGGCACGCTCGGCACGCTCGAGCGGAGCTACGACACGCTCGATCGCCTGCTGACGATCACCGGCCCGAATGCGAGCGGTGCGACCTGGAGCTGGGGCGGCGATCGTCTCTACGCGATGACGGCGCACGGCGCACTGGGCACGACGACGCGCTTCGGGTACGCGGGAGGCGCGGGGCCGCAGATCCCGGGCCAGCCGGGAGAAGACACGACCTGGCGTCTCGCGACGCTGACCTGGGGCGCGAGCGGCAGCAGCGCACCGACGACGCTGCCAGCGACGACGTGGGGTCAGTTTGGGTACGGCTGGAGAGGGACGGCCACGGCTCCGAGCGATGGCGCGAGGCTCGGTCGCGCGGCAATCCCAGCAGCACCCAACGCTCCGAATCTCACCGCGGGCCTGGGCTGGAGCTGGAGCTACGACGCGGCGACGCGACTGACGGGAGCAGCCTCCGGCATCGGCGACCTCACCGGCGCCTCTCTCGACAACGGCACCGCGACCTTCGACAAACACCGTTTCACCTACGGCGAAGGCGACGAGCTCGAGCGGTTGGTGCGCGAGAGCACGGGAGCCATCACGGTCGTCGAGAGCGGCCCCTACGGGCGCATCACCTCGCGCAACGGACAGGCCTTCACCTACGACGGCGCGGGACGGCGCCTCGAAGACGATCGCTTCGTCCTGCGTTGGGACTGGAGAGGTCAGCTCGTCTCGGCGACGGTGAAGCCGACGTGGCCGGACAGCGACGGCGACGGGCAAGCGGAGGTCACGCCCTACGCCGGGCACCAGGTGCGCTACGCATACGACGCGGCGGGACGGCTCGCGCACCGGCTTCACCTCGGTGCGTTGCCCGAGAACAGCAACGACGAAAATGCACGCCCCTTCATCGACCAGCGGCGATACGTCTGGGAAGGCCCGAGCCTGCTGAGTGAGTCGTCCTACGGCCTCGAGGGCACCGAGGCGAGCCTGCGCTGGCGCAAGACCTACGTCCCCGGCCCGACCGGCCTCGACGACGCCGCGCAAGTCGTCGTCGAGCAAGGCAACCAGTCGCGGATCTACACCTACCTCCGCGACGAGCTGGGCACGGTGCAGTCGCTCGTGGCAGAGAACGAGTCCACCGACCCGCTGCACCCGACGATCGCCGGCCGCTACGCCTACTCGCCCTACGGCGAAGCCCACGTCGAGAGCGCCCCGGAGCTGCTGCGAGCGCACATCGATGGCGACGTGACGAGCGCGAACGGCACGCCGCAGGCGATCAGTGATCCTCGCCTCGCAGCGCCGGGAGCCCTGCTGCTCGACTGGAGCGCAGCGCTCGACGCGAGCACGCTGGCCGCGGGCGTAGCGCTAGACACTCAGGTAGGGGGGACGTGGACCGCTCTTGCGGGCGCCGATGTCGCGATCGCACTTGACTCCTCGGCGACGAAGCTGACCATCCTCCCAATCCACGGCTGGACCGCGAGCACGAGCTACCGCGTGCGGCTCACGCCGAGCCTGCACGACACCCTCGGCCGCGCGCTGGCCGCCAACGAGACCCTCGAGCTGCGCACAGCAGCTGCGCCCGCAACAGGCGTGATGCCAGCGGTCCCCTTCGACCGCAAGACCACCCTCAGCTACGAAAGCTGGCGCGCCGCCAACGACACCCTCGGCAACCGCTTCCCGGGTGGGCAGAGCCATCTCTTCCAAGGGGCGTGGACGGATCCGGTGACTGGGATGGCCTACCACCGTGCGCGGTGGTACGAGCCGCGGACGGCGCACTGGCTCTCGGAGGATCCCGCCGGCACCGTCGACTCCGTCAACCTGCAGGCGTTTGTGGGGTGGGGGCCGCAGGGGGCAGTAGATCCGAAGGGGGAAGCGGTTCCGTTGCCGCTGGCGCCGCCCCCTCCGGCGGTTCTGCCGGCGCCAGGAGCACCTGGTGTGGGTTGGCAGCTCGTTCGCGGCCAGGGTGTCCTGGTCAAGGTGGGGAGCACTGCCGCGCGAAGCGGAGCTGCGGTGTTGGGACCGGCGATCGATGTGGGTGTCGCCGCTTTCTGGCTGACGAGGCAGGTCAACCAGTGGTCAGGGGGGGCGATCGACCGCCGGGCCCAGGAGACGATGTCCAACAACATCCTTCTACTGACGGGCAATGGCGATGCGGTAGCTCCAGGTGGCGCATCACCGAACGTGCTGATCTCGGAGGGATGGACTGCGGTTCGCCATACTGGCGGTGATGTGCTGCTTTGGCTTCCCCCGGAGAGGTCCCAGGTCCCGCCGGCTCCCACCGTCCTCGCGCCAGATCAGGTGCTGAAACTCGGGCAGGGTCCCCTCAGTCCGGAAGCAGTGTCGCGCGAGCAGGCTCCGAGTCAGGTTGATGGGCACCGTCTCCCCTATCAGGATCGACGGCCGAATACGAGACGACCAACGGTTCTGAGTGCGTGGGACAGCGCTCTGCCGGGAACTCAACGGGACAGACGCGCCTGCTCCACTTGTGGTGCTGATGTCCAGGGTAATCCATGGCTGGGCGAGACCAGAAACACCCCCGAGGGTTGGGACATTGACCACATCATCCATTGGCTGAAGACCAAACTTGAACTCGATACGAGACGTGCGGATCCGTCTGAGTATCGCGATGCCTATAATGATCCTCAGAACACGCGGCTTCGTTGCCGTTCCTGCAATCGAAGCGACAATCAACCCGAGATCAAGCACTAGGTCGAGGCGATGGACAGTGAGCTAGAGACGCACCTGGACCGGTATTGTGGCTCGCGACCGGTCGCACTCTCTCAAGAAGTCGCTTCGGGAATCTACGTCGCTAGGTTCTCAGCGGTTCCTGAACCGGACCTGGTGAGCTTCCTTTCGATTGGTCTCAGCAGGGAGCCGCTCCCGCATGGAAAAGCAGGATCAACACCAATACGGCAGGAGCTTCTCATCACGGTCGCGCGCCAATACGAGGATTACTCGTGGCCAGAGGTGATCCTCTCGGTAGCTTTCTTGATGAAGCGGAACAGACGTGCTCTGAGTCGCGGCGATGTCCTAGGACCGGCCGGCGATCTGTTGGAGGAAGCCACTGGCCTTGGCCTCACGGCGCTACTGGCATCGGCACCCTCGTTCTTTCAACAAGGCTTCGGGGAAATCGCAACCGACCCGCCAACAGTGATAGTCGAGCTGATACCGCTCACATCGCTCGAAGCTGAAGAGGCGAAGAGAGACTGGTGGGCCTTTTGCGGGAGGATCGACAACCAAGAAGTCGATATCCTGGACCTGACGCGAGGTGTGGGAACTCGCCCCCGCATTGGGTTCTGAAGGTCCCGTAGGAGTCTGCTGCGGGCATGGGATGAGCGAGCGGTGAGCCGAGAGTTCCGGTGCCCGCCACCATGCGGGAGGCGCGCAGCAAGGAACGCACGGTCAGGATGGCGTTAGGCACCGCGGCAGTGTGGCCTTGAACGAGAAGGGCGATGGCTACGATCTCGAGTCGTAAGGCAGATCTGGGTTACCGGCTCTACGGGGTGAGCGCGAAGGCTCGCAGACCGTTGCTCGATTGGATGATCGGGGCGCTGGAGGCTGCGGGCTGTCGGATGCTGCGAGTGTCGGAGGCTAGAGAGGCGCCATTTCGCCTTACGTTCGAGACGGCGATGGGAGAGCGCATGGGGGTGTTGGCGTACGCGTTCTTCGCGAATTCCGAGCCGACAAAGAACCGGCCTCCCGACGAGCACCGCTTTCAGATCAAGTACGGCAAGAAGACCGGTGGGCTGCACGAGATCTGGAGCGACCCGTACGCGCTCTATACGACCCTGTTCTTTGGCATCAACCTCGAGCAGGGCTTCTTCGTGGGCGCGGATCCGGCACGGCACAATCCGACGCGGCACTTCATTTCCCTCGAGTACAAGGAGCACCAAGTCCAGGAGATTCTCCGACGTGGCTGGCACGCTTGGCAGCGTGAGAAGCGAGAGAGCGGCCGCTACGGGTTCGATCTCCCGGTCGAGGTCCTCGTCGGCGGCCGGTCGGAGCACTTCCTGCGCTTCATTCGGTTCGAGCGTGCGGCGCAGGGGCTCGACGCTGGCCATCGTGAGCTCCTGGCCGAAGAGGTGGCACGCGACCCCTCGTTGATCGAGGCTGACGTGCCCGCTGAAGAGGTGCCACCCGATTTCCCAATCGCCGCGCGTCAGATTCCTTCCCCAACCCGGACGCCTTTCGCTGAACGCTTTCGCGAAGTCTGCTCTTCTCGCACTCCCTTTCCTGCTTTCAACACCCTGAAATCACGCCCCGCGTAGTCGTCCCCCGTGGACACCGCGCGTTGCGCCTGTCCGAACGAGCCCGTCGCGGTCGTCACGTGGTGAAAATGTACTCCGTCAGCCCCTCATTCCAGGCGTACAAGAATCAGCGGCTACTGCCGCAGCAGGTTCTCGCAGTCCGTACCTATCGGTCTGGAGTCTGGCGCCGTCGAGCTCTTCAATTACCAGAAGGCGGTCATGGCATTCAACGGCATTCAGCGTCCGAAGCGCTCTTCGTAAGCAAGGCGCCGATAGAAGGCCGCAGCGAGAACGGTCGCGGCCGCGACCGCGAGGAGGGCGAACGAGTCGTGAACGCCGGTCGGAGGGGTGCGTACCAGGAGGCCGATCGCGCTGGTGAAGAGGAGCAAGAAGTAGGCGGCCTCGATGGACCAGATGAGGACGAAGAGACGATTGGTCCACTTCATTCGGTAGCCTCGCCGAGACCGGCGAGGGAGCTTCTCGCTCGTGATCCGGCGCAGTGTACGGGCCAGAGCTCTCCAGCCCTTGAGCGACAGCGAGTCGAGATCCCGAGCGACTTCGCGGCCAGTGTGTTTCAGTAGGAGCGGCAGCTTGTCGAGGACCTTGTCGAGGATCGCGAACATCAGGACCTCCTTTCGTTGCACCGACTCTACGTCGTGTCAGGCGGCGTGGGCGCTGAAGAGGCGCTGAAGAGGCGCTGAAGAGGTGCTGAAGACGGAAGAGGTGCTGATCTGAAGAGGTGCCACCTGAGTTCCCGACCGCGGCGACTGCCCAGTGTCATCTTGATATCTCGGGCACGCGTCAGGGCTCTTCGCGCGGGAAGGTGGCGCCCTATTCGATCGTCGCCGTGAGCTCGCCGAGCTGAGAAGGTCGCGTCGCTTTCGGGCAATGCCCGTCGAAGGGCGCGAGAGGGCTCTCTTGCGCAGCCTTCGGCCCCGCAGGCAGTGGCAGTGCTTCAGATCCAGTCCTCGGAATCGAGCGAGCCTGCGCTGAGACTCAGCCGCTCCGAGCGGCAACACGGAAGGGTAGCGCCGGCGGAAACGCGCCTTCGGGGAAGATAACCTCTCTCACGCCGGCGCGGAGCAGCCGCGCGGCGTGCTGGTAGGCCTCACGAAAGGCGAAGTAGGCCTTGCGCAGCGCTCGTCGGACCTCGGGTGCCACGGCATGAACCAGCGGTGCGGGAGCCTTCTTGAGTCGGTTCGGCTCGTGGTGCGGGCTCTGGCGACAGACGGCTTCCCGACCGAGTGGGGGCTTGCCGGTCTCTTCCTCGCGCTGTTCGCCCCAGGCCTCGATCTCCGCGATCAGGTCCCGAATGCGTGCTCGATAGGCTTCGGGGTCGAGCGACCGCCAGCAGGGGAGCGGGGCCAAGGTCAGCGTTTCCTCGAAGACATAGTCCTCCCGGTCCAACAGGATGCCCTTCCTCCGCGCCTTCGACTCGAGCGTTCGGTCGTGCCAGTGGCCGACGACCGGCGTACCTTCGACCAAATGCCGCGCGCAGTGAGCTCCAGGCCAGTCGAGCGGCGAGGCGACGAGGCCCTCCTTGACGCCATGCGCCAGGAGATAGGCGAGCCGACCCACCTGGGCGGGCTCCTCGTCCGAGACCGGGATCGCCTGATAGCGCCGCCCCCAGAACTTCTCACGCCATTGGACGAGCCGGCCGGCCTCTCGGGCGAGGTTGGAGTCGAGGTAGTTCATGAAGGCGGCGAGCTGGAGCGAGTCGAGGACGGAGAGCAGCAGGTGGAAGTGGTTCGAGAGGAACGCGAAGCCGATGACCTCGACCGCGTAGAGCCGCGCGGCGCGAGCGAGAATGCCGGCGACCGTGTCGTTGAGGGGAGCCGAGGGCCGGAGCAGAAGCCGGCCCTGCAGGGTGCGGCAAGTGACCTCGACCAGCCCGCCGCCTGGGGGGATGTAGCGTAATCTCCTCGCCATGCCTCCCTAAGACGAGAAGCGGGGCGGCGATCTTGCGCGAAGTGGGGCGGCGACGCCCCCTGGTTGCGCGAGAGCCACTGGCTCGTTGCAGCGAAAAAATCGGCAGCGAAAAAATCGGGTGGCACCCACCTGATCTGGAAATCGGGTGGCACCTGATCGGGATCGGAAAATCGGGTGGCACCTGATCGGGGCCTCTCGCTCTAACTGGACCAGTTTTCGGGGAAGGGCTCAGGCTCGCCGAGGAGATCGGCGGGGCGACACAAGGGACGGCACGCAGCTCCGAAGAGGTGCCGGGCACTTTCCTGGCGAGCGAGCGGCACCTGAGCGAGGTCGTCGACGCGACGGGCGCGCCGTCCTGCCGCCAGGTGGAGACGCGCACACCTAGAACGCGCTCAAGCAGCGCCTGTCGGTGGCGGTCGACGCGAGCAGATGCAGGATCGTTCAGGCACGTTTCCTCTCCGCCTGCTCGCCCTACCGCCAGGTGATCTCCGCGTCGGGCGGAACGCCGAGCCAGTAGGTCTTGTGGTTGATCGTGGCGCGCACCAGATAGGTGCCGGGCGGATCGCCTGGCATGCCGTCACGGACCTCGTCGATCGACAGCTGGGTGATGCTCGCTTCCGCGAAGCCCTGCGAGCGGGTGAAATTCTCGTAGCCGTCGAGGGCTCTCTCGAGGGTGTCACGGTCCATGTAGATGATCTTGTCGCCGTACCACCGGCAGACCGCCGTCTGGAAGTCACTCGCCTTGCCGGCGCCGGGTGCGTAGCGCGCGGCGAGTATGAACTCGACACGCTTCTTGGCGTGCTCGCGCGGGTCGTTGCCGATTTGCAGGAGGCGGTCGCAGGCCAACGGCAGGAGCGCGACAGCAAGGATCAAGAAGTGGCGCAGCGGCTTGGCGATCGGCGGCATGTCGTCTTCCTCCTCGAGAGAGCGACGGGTGGCGGCGAAGTCCCTGCGCGGGCCCCTGGCCGCGGGGATGATGTACAGATGTTAGCACTCACAGCGAAGTAACGTCGATTGCGCAAGTCGGATTCTCGGGGCGACTCGGTGACGCACCGCCCTTCGCCCGGTCCCGTGTTGGGCCGCGAGACGGGCTCTCTCGCCCCGGGCCCGCGCGCTTCAGGCGCCGGGTGTCTGGCTGGAGCTGGGCGGTGGGGCCGCGGGGCGGCTGCCGATGGCGAGGACGAGCTCTTCGACGAGTTGGCGCAGCTCGGAGGTGTACTGCGAGAGGTCGCGGAGGCGCTCTTCGAGCTGCTCGGTCGTCGCGCGGCCCATCGAGCCGCCGCGCGAGGCGCGCACGCGGTGGCCGAGGCGGTCTTCGAGGAGCTGCAGCCGCTCGTAGACTTCCTTCATCCGTTGCGGATCCATGACGACCCTCCTCAGTTGCCTCGTCGCGGGCCGGTGCCGTAGGCGAGGACGAAGTCGGTGACCTTCTCGAGCTCGGCGGGCGTGAGCTTGTCGGCGAACGCCGGCATCGGGCCGTAGCCCTTGGCGGTGCGGGCGAGCACTGCCGGGCGGTCGCCGCGAGCGAGCATCTCGGAGCGCGTCAGGTCCGCCTTCGGATAGCGCTCGAGCTGCTGCGCCACACCACGTCCGTCGGCCGAATGGCAGCGGGCGCAGTAGACGGCGTAGATCTCCGCCGGGCTCTCGGGCTTCTTCGCCGGGCCGCAGGCGACGGCGAGGAGCAGGAGCGCGGCGCTCCCGGCGGCAGTCGAAGACGCGTGACGCTGTCGCCCGCGCCTCACCGGAGCGATTCGCCCCGCAGCTTGAAGAGGTGGGCGACGAGCAGGTCCATCTCCTCTTTCGTCAACTTCTCGTTGGCGGGCATCTTGGCGAAGACGCCGTTGCGGATCACCTGCTCGATGGCATAGCGATCGCCGGCGCCGATGTTCCAGGCGTCGTCGCGCAGGTCGGCGTAGACCTCGCCCATCGAGCGCGGCGTGTTGCCGGCGCCGTCGAGGCCGTGACAGCTCGCGCAGTGCTGGCGCCAGAGCCGCTCGCCGGGATCGCGGACCAGGAGGTCGTCGCAGGCGGCGAGCAGCAGGACCGCGGCGAAGACGGTGACGACGGGCACGGGGCGCAGGCGCATGCGGTTCTCCTCGTCAGGTGAGGGAGCGCGGCGTCTCAGGTGGGGCGACGGTGAACGAGCTGTGCGGTGGCCTGGTCGCGCGGCCGGACGACGATCTCGTCGATGTTGACGTGCGGCGGACGGCTCGCCGCCCAGAGGATGCAGTCGGCGACGTCGTCGGCGGAGAGCGGCGTGAGCCCGCGGTAGACCGCGGCGGCGCGCTCCTCGTCGCCGGCGAAGCGGACGCTCGAGAACTCCGTTTCGACGAGCCCCGGGTCGACCTCGGTGACGCGCACCGGCTTGCCGAGCAGCTCGATGCGCAGCGTGCGGGTGAAGGCGCGCAGCGCGTGCTTGGCACCGGTGTAGCCGGCGCCGTTGGCGTAGGTCTCGAAGCCGGCGATCGAGCCGACGTTGACCACGTGGCCGTCCCCCGAGGCGAGCAGACGCGGCAGCAGCGCCTGGGTGACGCGCAGCGTGCCGAGGACGTTGGCCTGGTACATCCAGAGCCACTTGTCCTCGTCGGTCTCGGCGATCGGCTCGAGCCCGAGCGCTCCACCGGCGTTGTTGACCAGGAGGTGGACCGTCTCGGGGAGCGCGGCGGCGAAGGCGGCGACGCTCTCCGGGTCGATGACATCGAGCGGCAGGGCGCGAGCGCCGCACGCTGCCGCGACCGCGGCGAGCCGGTCGCGCCGGCGTGCCCCGATCACCACGGAGAAACCGGCACCGGCGAGCGCCCGCGCCGTCGCCGCGCCGATCCCGGAGCTGGCACCGGTGACCACGGCGACGCGCGCCGCGGAGGTTGTCTGGGTTGGATTCATCGGCGGGATCGTAGCGCATCGGCACGGTGTCGGCCCGCGCGGGGAGGCGTAGGCTTCGGCCGTGACCGTCTTCGAGAAGGGCACGATCACCGTGCTCGCCTGCTCGCTGCTCTTTGCCGCGATCGCGCTGCCGCTCCTGCTCGAGCGCGTGCCGCGCAACGTCGTCTACGGCTACCGCACACGTGCCACGCTGGCGAGCGACCGGCTCTGGTACGCGGCCAACGCCTGCTTCGGCCGCTGGCTCCTCGCCGGCAGCCTGACGAGCGCGGCGGTGACCGGCTGGGTGGCCGGGAGCGGGCTCGTCGCGCCGGAGTCCTTCCTCTTCTTCTCGGTCCTCGCCCTCGGGCTGCCGGTCGTGGTCGCCGGTGTGCGCACCGGCTGGCTGGTCCGCCGACTCGAGCGTGACGAGCCCTGAGCCATCGGCAGATTTTGTCCGGGTGATATTGACGGCCGCGGTTTCATCCGGGTAATATCCGGCTCGTCTTGATCTGGAGGACACGATGAGCCGACCTGCCACCGAACCCTGCACCGCCTTCGTCGGATTCACCCGCATCGCCGCGGGTCCGCTCGCCGAGGTCGCCCGGGCGCTCAAGGAGCGCGGCGCCGCCGAGCCGGAGCTCGCTGCGCTGGTCTTTGCCGATGCCACGGGGGAACCGGTCGACCTCGACCTGCGGGGCTCGCTCGCCGAGGTCCTGGAGCGACTTCCACCGGCTCCCGGAGAGGCCCCGGCCGGTCCGGGAGAGGGTGAGACCGCGGCTCCACGGCCGCCCGGGCGCCCGCGTCTCGGCGTGGTGGCGCGGGAGGTGACCCTCCTGCCGCGTCATTGGGATTGGCTCGCCGGCCAGCCGGGCGGAGCGTCCGTCGCCTTGCGCAAGCTCGTCGAGCAGGCGCGGCGCGCCAACGAGGCGGGCGACCGTCGCCGACGGGCGATCGAGGCGACCTACCGCGTCCTCTCGGCGCTCGGCGGCAACCTGCCGGGCTTCGAAGAGGCGAGTCGCGCCCTCTTCGCCGGCGATTGCGAGCGTTTCACGCGCGAGATCGCTCCCTGGCCGGTCGACCTGCGCGACTACCTCGCGGGCCTGGCCGCCGAGGGGCTCGCGCCGCAGCCGGCCGAGACGGAATCGCGCTGACGGGTCGTCGCGCCGGCGGCGCTCAGACCGTCGCGCTGGGGCAGAGGTCGGCGAGGACGCAGTCGCCGCAGCGGGGCTTGCGGGCGTTGCAGACGCGGCGGCCGTGGAGGATCAGCAGGTGCGACCAGAGCGTCCAGTCGGCGCGCGGCACGAGCGGCATGAGGTCACGTTCGATCTTCACCGGGTCGTCCTCGCGCGTCAGCCCGAGCCTCCCCGAGAGCCGCTGGACGTGGGTGTCGACGACGATCCCCTCGCTGCGTCCGAAGGCGTTGCCGAGCACGACGTTGGCCGTCTTGCGGCCGACGCCCGGCAACGCGACGAGCGCCTCCATCGTCGACGGGATCGCGCCGCCGTGCTCGGCGACCACCGCCTGCGCCATGCCGAGCAGATTGCGCGCCTTGTTGCGGAAGAAACCGGTCGTGCGCACCAGCTCTTCGAGCTCGTCGACCGGGGCTGCGGCGAGCGCGCGCGCGTCGGGGAAGCGGGCGAAGAGCGCCGGGGTGACGAGGTTCACCCGCTCGTCGGTGCACTGCGCCGAGAGGATCGTCGCGACGAGCAGTTGATAGGCGTCGGCGGCAACGAGGGCGCAGGCGGCGTCGGGGTGCTCGCGGCGCAGCCGGGCGAGCAGCTCGAGCGTGCGCGCGTCACGCGCCGGACCGGCCTCGCGGCCGCGCACGCTTCCGGTGCGCCGCGCCGGGGCGCTCCGCCCGCTGCGTCCGCTCGCCGGACGGCGACTCGAACCGTTCAGCTCTTCTTCTCCTGGCCGATCCCCTTGACCAGCAGGTTGAAGATCGAGAGCACCAGGCCGCCGAGGATGGCGGCGAGGAAGCCGTCGACGGTGAGCGAGTCGAGGAAGAAGTCGGCGAGCTTGAGCACGATGCCGTTGATCACCAGGTAGAAGAGACCGAGCGTGACGAACAGCAGCGGGATCGAGAAGAAGGTGAGCAGCGGCTTGACCAGCAGGTTGAGGAGCCCGAGGACGATGCCGCCGCCGACCAGCGTGAGGATGCCGTCGACGCTCGTCAGTTGGAGGCTCCAGTCGACGCCCGGCACGAGGTAGGCGACGACCAGCAGTCCGATGCCGTTGAGCACGATGCGCGCCAAGAGCTTCATGGGGTCTCCTCTGCGGCCTGCAGCACGGCGGCTGCGGCCAGCTCGCGTGCCGCGTTGACGACGCGGCGCTCGTTGTCGAAGGTGAGCCGCGAGAGCGCCTCGTCCCAGGGGAACCAGCTCGCGCCGGAGACCTCCTTGGGGTCGAAGTTGCGCTCGTCGCCCGAGACGAAGCTCATCAGGTAGTAGTCGACGTGCTTGTCGACCAGCCGTCGTCCGCGCTCGGCGAAGCGATAGTCGACACCGGGCAGGGGCGCGACGATCCGGGCGGTGATCCCGGTCTCCTCGCAGACCTCTCGCAAGGCGGCCTGCTCGGCCGTTTCGCCCGCCTCGAGGTGCCCCTTGGGGAGCTGCCAGCGGGCGCCCTCCTGGGTCGAGATGAGCAGCACCTCCTCGCCGCGGACGACCAGTCCGCCGGCCGAGTGGTCGCGCCGGGGGCGACGTCCGCGCGAGCGCGGCTTTACGGGTAGAGCCGCTGGTCGGTCCATTCGTCGTCCTGGCGCAAGAAAAGATGGCGGTCGTGGAGGCGGTCGGGGCGGCCGTGCCAGAGCTCGATCCGGTCGGGGACGAGCAGGTACCCACCCCAGAAGGGCGGCCGCGGGACCGGTCCGCCGACGTGGCGGGCCTCGACCTTGGCGACCCGCCAGAGGAGCGCGGCGCGCGACGGCATCGGCTCGCTCTGGCGCGAAGCCCAGGCGCCGAGCTGGCTGCCGCGGCCGCGGCTGCGGTAGTAGGCGTCGGACTCCTCGGCCGGGAGGATCTCGATCCGGCCTTCGACGCGCACCTGCTCCTCGATCCACGGCCAGTGGAAGCAGAGGGCGGCCTGGGGGTTCTCGGCGAGCTGGCGCGCCTTGCGGCTGGCGTAGTTGGTGAAGAAGGAGAAGCCGCGCTCGTCGACCTTCTTGAGCAGGACCATCCGCGCCGTGGGCCGGCCGTCCGCTCCGGAGGTGGCGAGCGTGCAGGCGGTGACGTCGAACGGCGCGTCCTCGCCCGCTCGCGCGTACACCTGGCGGAACTCGGCGATCGGATCGAGGCGGCTCAATTCGCCGCTCCCTCGGGCTCCGGCGCGGTCCAGGCCGGCAGGCTCGTGGGATCGACGCCGACCGAGCGCAGTGCCCGCTCCCAGACGGTGTCCGGCTCCGCAGCGAAGAGCAGCGTGCGGTCGGCCGGCGCCGTCAGCCAGTCGTTGCGCAGGATCTCCGAGACGAGCTGACCGGCACCCCAGCCGGCGTAGCCGAGGAAGAGGCGGAACTGGTGCGGCGGGCGGGCCGAGAGCGTCTCGAGGTCGCCCTGGTGCTGCGAGAGCCGCACCCCAGGGAGGATCTCCTGGTCGGCGGCCAGCGGTCCGGGATCGTTGAATTCGGGATCGGCGTTCGGGTCGCCGGGGGCCCGCAGGTCGTCCGCGGCCCCTTCGGGCGCCGCGGCGAAGAGCACCGTGCCGGCCTCGGGCTGGACCGGCCCGCCGAGGAACGCCTCGGCCTCCGGGTCGCCGCGCCATTCGAGCTCCATCCCCTGGAGGATCTCGGTGAGCTGGAGCCCGGTGGGGCGGTTCACCACGAAGCCGAAGCTTCCTTCCTCGGTGTGGCCGAGCAGCAGGACGACGCTTCGGTGAAAAAACGGGTCCTGAACCTGGGGCATTGCCAGGAGGAAGACCGGAGGAGACAGCTCGACAGGCGGCATCGCCGGCCGATCTTAGCGGTTCAGCCCGGCCGGAGCGAGGATCGCGACACGCCCAGCCCTCTCCGGCGCCTCGCTCGAGTCGACGAAAGGTGCGCGCCTCCACCCCGCGTCCTCCCGCCGCTCGGTCCGCTTCCCACCCTCGTCGTCCCGACCAACGGGAGGGACCTGGGCGGGGGACCTCCGCCGAGTGCGAGCCGCTGCCGCACCGCCCGCCCACCCGGGCCACTCGCTCTCGCTCGGGGTGACGAAGGGGCTGTCGGTGCTGCGGAGGAGTTCGTCGTGTGGATGCTGCGCGGCGCGCGTGAATGCGCTAAGGTTCGCGTGCGACCGCGTCCGCGGTCGAATCCGGCGACGAGCCGCCTCGGTGAAAGCCCGATCCTCTGGACCCCCCTGGAACCCCTGTGGAGAGACCCATGAAGAACAGCTTCGGTAGCCTCAAGCTCCTCTCGGTCGGCGGGCGCGAGCTCCGCTACGCTTCCCTCCCCGAGCTCGAGCGCGGCGGCCGCTCGCTCTCCCGTCTGCCGTACGCCCTCCGCATCCTGCTGGAGAACCTGCTGCGGCGCGAAGACGGGGTCCACGTCACCGCGTCCGACATCGAGGGGCTGATGGCCTGGGAGGCCAAGGCCGAGCCCTCGCGCGAGATCGCCTTCATGCCGGCGCGCGTGCTGCTCCAGGACTTCACCGGCGTGCCGGCGGTCGTCGACCTCGCCGCGATGCGTGACGCGATGCGCGCGATGGGTGGCAAACCGGGACGGATCAACCCCCTGCAGCCGGCCGAGCTGGTCATCGACCATTCGGTCCAGGTTGACGAGTACGGGACCGAGGCCGCCTTTCTGCTCAACGGGCAGAAGGAGTTCGAACGCAACCAGGAGCGTTACGCCTTCCTGCGCTGGGGGCAGTCGGCGTTCCGCAACTTCCGCGTCGTGCCGCCGTCGACCGGCATCGTCCACCAGGTCAACCTCGAGTACCTCGCCCGCCTGGTGATGGCCGAGACCGGGCCGGACGGCGCCCTCTGGGCCTATCCGGACACCCTGGTCGGCACCGACTCGCACACCACGATGATCAACGGCCTCGGCGTCCTCGGCTGGGGCGTCGGCGGCATCGAGGCCGAGGCGGCGATGCTCGGCCAGCCGATCTCGATGCTCATCCCACAGGTCATCGGCTTCCGCCTCAAGGGCAAGCTGCGCGAAGGCGCGACCGCGACCGATCTCGTCCTGATGGTCACCCAGATCCTGCGCAAGCGCGGCGTGGTCGGCAAGTTCGTCGAGTTCTTCGGCCCCGGGCTTGCCGAGCTGCGGCTCGCCGACCGCGCGACGATCGCCAACATGGCACCCGAGTACGGGGCGACCTGCGGCATCTTCCCGGTCGACCAGGTGGCGATCGACTACCTCGCCTTCAGCGGCCGGCCGGCCGAACAGATCGCTCTCGCCGAGGCCTATACCAAGGCGCAGGGGCTCTTCCAGACCGCCGACTCACCGGAGGCCGAGTACACCGACGTACTCGAGCTCGACCTCGGCGACGTGGTGCCGGCGCTCGCCGGTCCGCGCCGCCCGCAGGACCGCGTGGCGCTGCCGGACGTGAAGTCGGGCTTCGCCGTCGAGCTCGAGAAGCTGCTCGCCGCACCGCGCAAGGGCGCGACCGCGCCGGCTTCGCCCGACTCGAAGGCCGATGCCACCTACCTCGGCGAGAGCTTCTCGCTCGGCCACGGCGCGGTGGTGATCGCGGCGATCACCAGCTGCACCAACACCTCGAATCCGTCGGTGATGATCGCCGCCGGCCTCGTCGCCAAGAAGGCGGTCGAGAAGGGGCTCACCGCCAAGCCGTGGGTGAAGACCAGCCTGGCGCCGGGCTCGAAGGTGGTCACCGACTACCTCGCCGAGGCCGGGCTCACCCCCTACCTCGACGCCCTGCGCTTCAATCTCGTGGGCTACGGCTGCACCACCTGCATCGGCAACAGTGGCCCGGTGCCGGCGCCGATCTCGAAGGCGATCGAGGAGGGACAGCTCGTCGCCGTGTCGGTGCTCTCCGGCAACCGCAACTTCGAAGGTCGCGTCAACGCCGAGGTGCGGGCCAACTACCTCGCCTCGCCGCCGCTCGTCGTCGCCTACGCGCTCGCCGGGCGGATCGACGTCGACCTGACCAGGGACCCGATCGGCACCGGCAAGGACGGCAAGCCCGTCTATCTCGCCGACATCTGGCCGACCCAGGCCGAGATCGAGGCGGCGATGACCGCAGCCGTGCTCCCCGAGATGTTCAAGCGGCAGTACGCCGACGTCTTCGCCGGCGACCCGGCGTGGCGCGAGCTGCCGGTGCCCACCGGCGACACCTACGCCTGGGATCCGGCCTCGACCTACGTGCGCCGCGCGCCGTTCTTCGACAACCTGCCGGCCGAGCCGGCGCCGCTTCGGGAGATCACCGGGGCGCGCGTGCTGGCCGTGTTCGGCGACTCGATCACCACCGACCACATTTCGCCGGCCGGTTCGATCAAGAAGGACAGCCCGGCCGGCAAGTACCTGATGGAGCACGGCGTCGATCCCAAGGACTTCAACTCCTACGGCTCGCGGCGCGGCAACCACGAGGTGATGGTGCGCGGCACCTTCGCCAACATCCGCCTGCGCAACCGCCTGGTGCCGGAGATCGAGGGCGGCTTCACCATGCACCTGCCCGACCGCACGCCGATGACGATCTACGACGCGGCGATGCAGTACGGCGAGGAGGGGGTGCCGCTGGTCATTCTGGCCGGCAAGGAGTACGGCTCCGGCTCGTCGCGCGACTGGGCGGGCAAGGGGCCGCGCCTGCTCGGCGTACGCGCGGTGGTGGCCGAGAGCTTCGAGCGGATTCACCGGAGCAACCTGATCGGCATGGGGATCATGCCGCTCGAGTTCCTGCCCGGGGAGTCGGTGCAGAGCCACGGACTGACCGGCGAAGAGATCATTTCGATCGAAGGGCTGGTCGAGGGGGTGGCGAACGAGTTCCGCGGTGGCCGCGAGGTGACGGTGGTGGCGCGTCGCGAGGACGGCTCGACGCTCCGCTTCCGCGCCCGGGTCCGCCTCGACACGCCGCAGGAGATCGTCTACTACCGCCACGGAGGCATCCTGCAGTACGTCTTGCGACAGCTCGTGCAGCAGGGCTGAGACGAAAAAAAAGCCCCGTGTCGTGGAGGGGACGACACGGGGGGAGGAGAGGGAGTCTGTTGGTGGGGAGGGCAGAGCCCTCAGACGAGCCCAACTCCCCGATCGGCCCGTCTATCGAGAGAACGTTGCAAGAGGCGCGCCAGATTCCCCGGCGAGTGGATTTCCCTCGCCGGGGAGGGGGTGAGCGCACGGGAGAGTCCGCGATGAGGATCTTCGTCACCGGCGCCACCGGCTACATCGGGCGGGCGCTCTGCCGGCGCCTGGCGACGGACGGGCACGCTGTCCAGGCACTCGTCCGCTCTCCCGACAAGGCGGCGCCGCTGCGCGACGCCGGCGTCGCCACCTTCGTCGGCGACGTCACCGAGCGCGTCTCCCTGCGCGAAGGGATGGCGGGAGCGGATTGGGTGATCCATGCCGCGGCGCAGCTCGATCTCGGCGTCCCGAGTGCCGAGATGGCGCGGGTCAACGTCGAGGGGAGCGAGAACGTCGCCTCGCTCGCCTACAAGCTCGGGGTCGGTGCCCTGCTGTCGATCTCCTCGGTGGCGGCCTGGGGCGGCAGCCCGGACGACGGCAGCCCCGCCGACGAGAGCTCGCCGGTACGGCGCCCGTTCCCGACGCCCTACAGTGCGACCAAGTACGACGGTCAGCGGGCGATCGAGGAGTGGGGCAAGCGGGGGCTGCGGTTGCGCACGGTCTACCCCGGTCTCGTCTACGGCCCTCCGGGCAAGAAGGAAGGCGCCAACAGTTTCCTGCGGCAGCTTCTCCTCGGGCGTTTCCCGGCGCTGGTCGGTGCGGACCGCCGGTCGAGCTGGGTCTTCCTCGACGACGTCGTCGAGGCGATCCTGCGCGTGATGTCCGTCGGCCAGGACGGGCGCGGTTACCTGCTTGCCGGCGAGGTGGTGACGGTGCGCGACCTGGCGCGTCGGGTGGCGGAGCTCTCGGGAACCCCGGCACCGCGCCGCGAGATGCCGGTCGGCCTGGCGCACGCGCTGCTCTCGCTCGGCACCCCGTGGTACCGGCTGCGCGGACGACGCCCGCCGATCCCACCCGCTCAACTCGCGTCGCTGCGACGCCACTGGGCCTTCGACGACCGCCGCGCCCGAACCGAGCTCGAATGGCACCCGCGCCCCCTCGCCGTGGGGTTGCCGCCGACCCTCGAGTACATCCGGCAGCAGGAACGGGACCACGGCGGTCGTGTCGTGCGCGGCTGACCCGAAGCCAGATTGACACCTGGCCAGGCTGCGAGCGAGATGCCTCCCGGGGTGGGGTCGCGAACGGCGGCCCCCGCCGACGAGTCGCCCGGGCGGACGACCTCGTCGTCCGCCGACACCCCCTGGTAGTCTCCCGTCCGCAGAGGAGCGCCATGTTCACCGTTTTCAAGGACTACAACTTCTCGGCGGCGCACGCCATCCGCGGGCATGCGCGGGGCTGCCAGAACCTGCATGGGCACAACTACCGCGTGCGAGTGCACGTCGGCGCCCGCGAGCTCGACGAGCTCGGCATGGTGATCGACTTCGCCGACCTCAAGGCGATCATCGACGACGTGGTCGGGCGCTTCGACCATGCGGTGATCAACGAGCTGCCGCCCTTCACCGAGCGCAACACCACCGCCGAGCTGCTCGCCCAGTACGTCTTCGACGAGGTCGCGGCGCGCCTTCCCGCCGGCCGCCTGGCGCGCCGCGTCGAGATCTGGGAGACGCCGACCTCCTGCGCGATCTACGAGCCCTGAGCCCCCGTCGCCACCCGGCCGGGGGGTGATCCGCTCCACTTCGCCGCGCCGCGCCGCGGGGTTACCCTCGGGGCGTGCCTCCCTTCGTGCGGTCGCTGCGGGCCGGTCGGGCTCCGGCTCTCCTGGTCGTCCTGGCCGTGACGCTCGCGGCCCGCGCCGCCGCCCAGACGGCGGTTTCGCTCTCGGCCGTCGAGGGCTACGGCAACCTCCACGCGGCCGGCGTCGTCGCGACGGTCGCGGGCGACGCCGAAGGGAACGCCGCCGCGGCGCTCGAATGGCGGCGGAGCGGCGAGCCGACCTTCCGGCCCGGGCATCCGCTGCTGCGCACCGGCGCGACGCGCTTCGTCGGCAGCCTTTTCTTTCTCGAGCCGGCGACGAGCTACGAGGTGCGAGTCACCCTGAGCGACCCGAACGGGGTCACCGGTGCGCCGTCGCTCGTCGCCTCCTTCGCCACCCGCTCCGCAACGCTCGTCGAACCGTCGCTGCGCACGCTCTACGTCGCCCCGGGCGGGAGCAACGGCAACCCCGGCACCGATCCCCTCTTCCCCTTGGCGACCATCCAGCGCGCCGCCGACCTCGCGCAGCCGGGCGATCTCGTGATGATCGCGCCCGGGGTCTACCGCGAGAGCGTCACGGTGCCGACGTCGGGCACGGCCGCGGCGCCGATCGTCTTCCGGGCCGAGGGGCCGGGGGCGATTCTCGACGGCGCCGACGCGGCGATCGCCGCCGGGGTGAGCTGGACGAACGACGGCGGCGGTGTCTATTCGCGGGTGACCGGCTTCGCCACCGGCCACGTCGTCTGCGAGCTCGGTCGCCTCTTCCGCTACGGGTCGCTCGCCGAGCTCGCGACGCTCGGCGCCGGCGCGCCGGGAGGCTTCTATTTCGACGGCAGCCGTCTCTCGGTGCACTTTGCCGACGGTTCGGCGCCGGCGGCGCACACGCTGCACGTCGCGCGACTGGAGAACGGCTTCTACCTCGACGGACGGACGCAGGTGCGGATCGAAGGGCTGGAGATCCGCCACTACGGCTCGGGCGACTACGGCAAGGGCGTCTACCTGCGCTACGCGACCGACTGCGCCGTCCTGCGTTGCAGCATCCGCGACGTCGAGGCGGCGGGCATCTGGGTCAAGGGGGGAGAGCGGCATCGCCTCGAGGGCAACGAGCTCGCCGACAGCTCGGTCTTCGACTGGCCCTGGGACTGGACGAAGGGGTCGAGCGCCGAAGCCACCGGCATCTACTTCACCGACGCGGTCGGTCGCGGGCACGTGGTGCGAGGCAACCGGCTGCGCGGTCTCTTCAACGGCATCGCCCCCTGCGGCTCGGCGCTCGCCGCGGGTGTGGCGACGCTCGAGGTCGACGTCTACGGCAACGACCTCGCCGAGCAAGCCGACGACGCCTTCGAGCCCGAAGGCGAGTGCCCGAACGTGCGCTTCTGGGACAACCGGATCCGCGACGTCCACATGGCCTTCGCCGTCGCGCCGGCGGGCACCGGACCGCTTTGGATCGTCGGCAACGTCGCCCACGACTTCGGCAACACGCGCACCAGCCAGCTCGACGGGTACACGGCGAGCTGGCTCAAGGTCAACAGCGGCTACTCGACGCCGGTCGGGCCGCTGCTCGTCTATCAGAACACCTTCTTCTCCGAAGCTCCGGGAACGAGCGCCACGGCGCTGCTCAATCCGGGCAACAGCACCTTCGTGCGCTCGCGCAACAACGTGATGGCGGGCACCGACTACGCCCTCTACAAGGTCAACCCGATCGCCCTCGACTGGGACCGCGACGATCTCGTCACCACGCACGCGAGCCACTTCGTCTGGTGGCTGGGAACGAGCTACGCCACGCTCGCCGCCCTGGCCGCCGGAACCGGTCAGGAGACGCACGGCATCTCCGCTCCGCCGCGCCTCGTGGCGCCGGCCGCCGGCGTCTACCGCCCGCAGGCGACGAGCCCGTTGCGCGACGCCGGCGTGGCGATCGCCGGCATCAACGACGGCTTCGAAGGCGCCGCCCCCGACCTCGGCGCCGTCGAGTGGCGCTCGGCGATCTTCGTCGACGGGTTCGAAGTTGGCAGCGCCGGCGCCTGGCACCGCCCCGAGCCGGTGGTCGACGCTCCGCCCGCCGATTGACCGCCCGCGCCGCGGGGAGTAGCTTGCCCCGGCGATGACGAGCCCGCTTCCCCTGCGCCCTCCCGACCCGCGCCTCTCCTTGCCGGCGGCGGAGCGGGTGAAGGTGCACGAGGTCTTCTATTCGATCCAGGGGGAGTCGACCTTCGCCGGGCAGCCGTGCGTGCTGGTGCGCCTCACCGGGTGCCAGATGCGTTGCGTCTGGTGCGATACCGAGCACGCCTTCTACGCCGGCTCGTGGCGGACGATCGACGAGGTGCTCGCCGAGGTGGCGGGGTTCGGTTGTCCGCTGGTGGAGGTCACCGGCGGCGAGCCGCTGCTCCAGCCCGGGGCGCTGACGTTGCTCGCCCGGCTCTGCGATTCCGGCTACGAGGTGCTACTCGAGACCGGCGGCGGACGCGACATCGCCCCGGTCGATCCGCGGGTGCGGCGGATCGTCGACGTGAAGTGCCCGGACAGCGGCGAGGCGGCGGCGAACCGCTGGGAGAACCTCGAGGCGCTGCGGCCGCACGACGAGCTCAAGTTCGTCGTCGCCAGCGAGGCGGACTACCGCTGGGCGTCTCGGGTGATCGCCGAACGCCGGCTCGCCGGGCGCTGCCCGATCCACCTCTCGCCGGTCCATGGCGCGGTCGCAGCGGCGGACCTCGCCGCCTGGATCCTGCGCGACCGCCTCCCGGTGCGTCTGACGCTGCAGGTCCACAAGCTGCTCTGGGGCCCCGAAGCGCACGGCGTCTGACCGCCGCTGCCTCGTGGGGTGCGGCGTTCACCGGCGCTGCGCCGCCGTCTGCCGGAAGTGGCTCGCGGCTCGCCCCGCGGCCGTTGTAGCCTCCCGCCATGGCCATTGACCGAGAGGCTCTGAACTCATTGAAGATCGATCGCGGCGACGAGCGGGGCGACGCTGCCTCGCCGCGCCGTTGGCTGTGGATCGGACTGGTGCTCGTCCTCGTCGCCGCGAGCGCGGCGGCGTTCCTCTGGCCCCGCACCCCCGAGGTGACGGTCGCGCTCGCCCAGGCGTCGTCCGGCAAGGGAGGCCCGGCGGCCGTGCTGAACGCCTCGGGCTACGTGACGGCGCGGCGGCAGGCGACGGTCTCGTCGAAAGTCACCGGGAAGGTCACCGAGGTCCACGTCGAGGAGGGGATGCGCGTCGAGGAGGGCCAGGTGCTGGCGCGGCTCGACGACACCCAGATCCGGGCCCAGCTGGCGCTCGCCGAGGCACAGCTCGCTGCCGCCGAAACCGCTCGCCGGGAGACCGCGGTGCGGCTCGACGAGGCGAAGCTCAACCTGAGACGGACACGCGACCTCTCCGGCCAGGGGATTCGCAGCGTCGCCGACCTCGACGCCGCCCAGGCGGGCGTCGACTCGCTGGCGGCGCGCCTCGAGGCCGAAGGGAGCAACGTCGAGGTGGCGCGGCGCGAGGTCGCGGTGGTCCGCCAGCAGGTCGAGGACCATGCGATCCGCGCGCCGTTTGCCGGCATCGCCATCTCGAAGAACGCCCAGCCGGGCGAGATGATCTCGCCGGTCTCGGCGGGTGGAGGCTTCACCCGCACCGGCATCTCCACCGTCGTCGACATGGCCTCGCTGGAGATCGAGGTCGACGTCAACGAGGCCTACATCCAGCGCGTCACCCCGGCGCAGCGCGTCACCGCGGTGCTCGACGCCTACCCGGAGTGGCAGATTCCGGCGCACGTCATCACCACGATTCCCGCGGCGGATCGCCAGAAGGCAACGGTGAAGGTGCGCGTCGGCTTCGACGCGCTCGACCCGCGCATCCTCCCCGACATGGGGGTGAAGGTCGCCTTTCTCGGCGCACCCGAGGCGGCGACGCCCGCCGACGCCGCGCGCGCCACCCAAGTGCCACGCGCGGCACTGCGCGGCGGCGCGGGCGAGGAGCACGTCCTGGTCGTCGGAGCCGAGGAGCGCCTCGAGCGGCGCGCCGTGCGCCTCGCGCCGGGCAGCGGCGACCCGGCGGAGATCGCCGCCGGGCTCACCGCCGGCGAGCGGGTGGTGATCGCCGGCCCGGCCGACCTCGTCGCCGGACAGCGGGTGCGTCCGGTCAGCCCGAAGCCGTGAAATCGGCACCGCTCGCCGGCGCCGGGTCGCCGTTGGCCGGCGGGGTGGAGTCGGACCGAAGGATCCTTCGTATCGTTCTGCCGTGGAGGTGACAATGGACGCACTGGTTCGTGTCGTGGACGTGCACAAGACCTTCCGTCGGGGCGACGAGCGCATCGACGTGCTGCAGGGCTTGAACGTGGAGATCGCGCGCGGGGAGTTCCTCGCGCTGATGGGGCCCTCGGGGTCGGGCAAGTCGACGCTCCTCAATCTGATCGGCGGCCTCGACAAGCCGAGCTCGGGGGCGATCGAGGTCGGCGGGCACCGGATCGACCAGCTCGGTGGCGGGGAGCTCGCCGCCTGGCGGGCGCGCCACGTCGGCTTCGTCTTCCAGATGTACAACCTGCTGCCGGCGCTCTCGGCCGAGCGCAACGTCGAGCTGCCGCTCCTGCTGACGCCGCTCGACCGCAGCAAGCGGCGGGCGCACGTGGCGGCGGCGCTCGGCGTCGTCGGTCTCGCCGATCGGGCCAAGCACTATCCGCGGCAGCTCTCGGGCGGCCAGGAGCAGCGCGTCGGCATCGCGCGGGCGATCGTCACCGATCCGACGCTGCTGCTCTGCGACGAGCCGACCGGCGACCTCGACCGCAAGGCCGGTGACGAGATCCTCGACCTGCTCGGAGCGCTGCACCGCGACCAGGGCAAGACGATCGTCATGGTGACCCACGACCCGCATGCCGCGGCGCGGGCGAGTCGTGTGCTCCACCTCGACAAGGGCGTGCTGGTGGAGGCGGCGGCATGAAGACCTGGCCGATCGTCTGGAGCAACCTGCGGCGCCGGAAGCTGCGCACCGGCTTCACCGTGGCGTCGATCCTCGTCGCCTTCCTGCTCTTCGGCTACCTCGCGGCGATCCGCCTGGCGTTTTCCGGCGGCGTCGAGCTCGCCGGCGTCGACCGCCTGGTGACCACGCACAAGACGTCGATCATCATGCTGCTGCCGGTCTCCTACCGCGACCGCATCGCGCGCGTGCCCGGCGTCAAGCTGGTGACGCATTCGACCTGGTTCGGCGGCATCTACCAGAACCCCAACCGCAACTTCCAGAACCTCTTCCAGTCGCCGGTCGAGCCCGAGGCGTACTTCGCCCTGTACCCGGAGTACAAGCTGCCGCCCGAGCAGATGAAGGCCTGGCTCGCCGACCGCGAAGGGGCGGTCGTGGGGCGGGCGACGGCCGAGCGCTTCGGCTGGAAGATCGGCGACCGCATCCCGATCCAGGCGACGATCTGGAAGAAGCGCGGCGGCGACAGCACCTGGGAGTTCAACCTGGTCGGCATCTACGACGGCGCCGAAAAGGGCACCGACACGACGCAGTTCCTCTTCCGCTACGACTACTTCGACGAGGCGCGCTGGTTCGGTGCCGGTCAGGTCGGGTGGTTCACGCTGAAGATCGCCGAGCCGGACAAGTCCGCCGCCGTCGCGGCGGCGATCGACAAGGAGTTCGCCAACTCCCCGTTCGAGACCAAGACGACGACCGAGAAGGCGCTCGCCCAGGGCTTCGCCCAGCAGGTCGGCGACATCGGCTCGATCCTCACGGCGATTCTCGTCGCCGTCTTCTTCACCATGCTGCTGGTGGCCGGCAACACGATGGCGCAGGCGGTGCGCGAACGCACGAGCGAGCTTGCCGTGCTCAAGACGCTGGGATTCTCCGACGGTCGCGTCCTGCGCCTGGTGCTGACCGAATCCTGCCTGCTGGCGCTCGTCGGCGGCCTCGCCGGCCTCGCGCTCGCCTGGCTGCTCGCCTCGCGCGGCGATCCGACCGGCGGCTTCCTCCCGATCTTCTTCCTGCCGGGGCGCGACCTCGTGCTCGGCGTCGTCCTGGTGGTGGCGCTCGGCGTCGCCACCGGTCTCTTGCCCGCGCTCGCGGCGATGCGGCTGCGCATCGTCGACGCGCTCCGGAGGGCGTGACCCATGGCTTCTCCCATCGCCTGGATTCGTCAGATCGGCGTCGTCACCGGCGTCTCGCTCGCCACCGTGCCGCAGCGCCGCGGTGCCGCCCTGGCCACGGTCGTCGGCGTCGCCGGCGTGGTGGCGGTGTTCGTCGGCGTGCTGTCGATCGGCGAAGGCTTCCGCAAGACCCTGGTCGAGGCCGGATCTCCCGAGAACGCGCTGGTGATGCGCTCCGGCGGCGACTCGGAGATGATGAGCGCGCTGTTACGCGATGCGACGCAGATCGTCGCCCAGGCTCCGGGTGTCGCCCGGGATGCCAGCGGGCCGCTCGCCTCGGCCGAGCTCTTCGTCGTCGTCGATCTGCCCAAGCGCACCACGAACACGCCCGCCAACGTGCCGTTGCGCGGCGTCCAGCCGGCGGCCTTCGCGGTGCGCGGCAACGTGAAGATCGTCGAAGGCCGGATGTTCGAGTGGGGCAAGAACGAGATCATCGTCGGCCGGGCGGCGGCCGGGCAGTTCGCCGGTCTCACCGTCGGGTCGAAGCAGCGCTGGGGCGAGAACACCTGGGAGGTGGTCGGGCTCTTCGAGGCCGGGGGCTCGCTCTGGGAGTCGGAGCTGTGGACCGATGTCGGCGTCCTGCAGCCGGCCTACCGTCGCGGCTCGTCGTTCCAGAGCGTGTCGGTGAAGCTCGAATCGGCGCAGGCGTTCGAGCGCTTCAAGGACGCGCTGACCACCGACCCGCGACTCGACGTCAAGGTGCTGCGCCAGAGCGAGCACTACGCCGCCCAGTCGCGGGCGATCGTCGGCATCATTCGCGGGCTCGGGACGACCATCGCCCTGCTCATGGCGATCGGCGCGATCTTCGGGGCGCTCAACACGATGTACTCGGCGGTGGCGGCGCGCACCCGCGAAATCGCCACCCTGCGCGCCCTGGGCTTCGGTGCCGGACCGGTCGTCTGCTCGGTGCTCGTCGAGTCGCTGCTCCTGGCGCTCGCCGGCGGCGTGATGGGCGGGGGGCTGGCCTACGCGGCATTCGACGGTTTCAAGGCCTCGACGCTCAACTGGTCGAGCTTCAGCCAGGTCTCGTTCGCCTTCGACGTGACGCCCGCGCTGCTCGTCCAGGCGATCTTCTTCGCCCTGCTCATGGGCCTCTTCGGCGGTCTGCTGCCGGCGATCCGCGCGGCCCGGCTGCCGGTGGTGGCGGCCCTGCGCGAGGCGTGACCCGCCCTCCCGGGTCGGGCGCGGGGCGCCCGGCCCGGGACGAGGGTCATCGGGTCCGCCTCTCCCACCCCGGAGGGCGGGGTTGAGCCCCCGGTGCCGGGACTACAATCGGCCCGACCGCAGTCCCGCGGCCTCAGTCATTCCCCAGAGGACCTCAATGAGCACGGCGAAACTGATTCTCGATGGCAAAGAGTACGAGTTTCCGGTGACGGTCGGCAGTGAGGGCGAGGTCGGCATCGACATCTCGAAGCTCCGCGACAAGACCGGCGCGATCACGTTGGACGACGGCTACGGCAACACCGGCTCCTGCAAGAGCGCGATCACCTTCATCGACGGCGACCGCGGCATCCTGCGCTATCGCGGCATTCCGATCGACGAGATCGCCGGCCAGGCGAGCTTCGTCGAGACGGCCTTCCTGCTGATCTACGGGCACCTGCCGAACGCGGCGGAGCTCGCCGAGTGGAAGCAGAAGCTGACGTACCACAGCCTGATCCACGAGGACATGAAGAAGTTCTTCGAGGGCTACTCGACCAACGCCCACCCGATGGCGATCCTGTCGGCGATGGTGGCGACGCTCTCGACCTACTACCCGAACGAGGACCCGGAGCTCGACATCGTCCGTCTGATCGCCAAGGTGGCGACGATCTCCGCCTTCTCGTACAAGAAGTCGATCGGCCAGCCGTTCGTCTACCCGCGCAACGACCTGTCCTACACCGAGAACTTCCTGCACATGATGTACGCCGTGCCGGCGGAGCCGCACTCGGTGGCCAAGGAGCTCGACGACGCGCTCAACATGCTGCTCATCCTGCACGCCGACCACGAGCAGAACTGCTCGACGTCGACGGTGCGCATGGTCGGCTCGTCGCACGCCAACCTCTTCGCGACGATCGCCGCGGGCGTCTGCGCCCTGTGGGGCCCGCGTCACGGCGGCGCCAACCAGGAAGTCATCGAGATGCTCGACGTCATCGCCAAGGACGGCGGCAACTACAAGAAGTACATCGACATGGCGAAGGACAAGAACTCGGGCTTCAAGCTGATGGGCTTCGGCCACCGGGTCTACAAGAACTTCGACCCGCGCGCCAAGATCCTCAAGAAGGCCGCCGACAAGGTGCTCGCCAAGCTCGGCGTCAACGACCCGATGCTCGACATCGCCAAGAACCTCGAGGAAGTGGCGCTCAAGGACGAGTTCTTCATCGAGCGCAAGCTCTACCCGAACGTCGACTTCTACAGCGGCATCATCTACCGCGCGATGAACATCCCGACCAACATGTTCACCGTGATGTTCGCGCTCGGCCGCCTGCCCGGCTGGATCGCCCAGTGGAAGGAGATGCGCGACGGTGGCGCCCGCATCAACCGCCCGCGCCAGATCTACGTCGGCGAGACGCAGCGTCCGTTCGTGCCGCTCGAGAAGCGCTGACCCACACTTCCTGCGGTTCGACCCACGGCCCGGCTCGCGCCGGGCCGTTTGCTTTACTCCCGGTCTACTCTCGATGCAGCTTGCCGTGCAGCCAGCGGCGGAAGCGCTCGACGCGTTTCCAGGCGCGCGGCCACTTGCCGAAGGCCGAGCGCAGCCAGTGGTGCACGCGCCGGCTGACGAGCGAGATGATCGCCGCGCCGATGACGAGGAAGAGACCGCCCTGGAGCACCGGAAGGAAGAGACCGGCGACGCCGAGGAGGAGGAAGAGCCAGCCGACCAGCCAGAGCATGCCGCGGATCCACAGCGGCAGGGGCGCCAGATGACGGCGTGGGCGGCGGGGACGGCGCAGGTCCATCGTCGGCGGGGCTCCGGGTCCGGGAAGGTAGCACAGGCGGTGTCCCGTCGCCTGTCGGGTGGGTGTCGGCCCCCGCGGGGGTGGCATTCTCGACCGGGTGACTGGTAAGCCGACCGCACGAAGCTAGAATCCCGCTGACTTCGAGCTCAGTCGATGCGGCAGCGCACGCGAGAGACCGAGACGGTAGGGCCGTCGCCCGAAGGGACGCCCGTGCCGCCGCTTGCGCCGGGGACGCGGCTCGCCGGGCGCTACCGGCTCGGCGAAGTGCTCGGCGTCGGCGGCTACGGCGTCGTCTACCGCGCCGTCGACGGCGAAAGCGGCGAGGAGGTGGCGGTCAAGGCGCTGCGTGCCGAGCGGCTCTCCGACAGCATCCGCCAGCGACTCCGCCGCGAGGCGTTGCTGCTCGACGGGCTCGAGCACCCGCACCTGGTCAAGGTCTTCGCCGCCGGCGAAGCCGACGGCGTCGCCTATCTGACGATGGAGCTCGTCGAAGGCGAGACGCTGCGCGAGCGGCTGCTCCGCGGGCCGCTGCCGCTCGCCGAGGCGGTGCGCATCGCCCGCGAGCTGTTGTCGGGGCTCGCCGCGTTGCACGCGCGCGGGATCGTCCACCGGGACGTCAAACCGGGCAACGTGCTGCTCGACGGGGCGGGGAGAGCGAAGCTCGCCGATTTCGGCCTGGTGCGGCGCTTCGAGGCGGAGGCCACCTGGGCGACGTCGTCGCTGGCGGTGATCGGCACGGCCGAGTACCTCTCGCCGGAGCAGGCGTTGGGCGCGGAGCTCGACGGGCGAAGCGATCTCTACGCGCTCGGCGTGCTGCTCTTCGAGATGCTGTCCGGTCGCCCGGTGAACGAACCGCGCTCGACGTTCGCCCTCGTCCTCGCGCACCTCGACCAGCCGGCGCCCGATGTGCGCGAGCTGCGTGCCGACGTTCCTCTCTGGCTCGCCGGGGTGGTGGAGCGCCTGCTCGAGAAGAACCGCGAGCGGCGCTATGGCTCCGCTCGCGAGGCGCTGTCCGATCTCGAGCGGCAGCGGACGCCACGCGACGTGCGGCGGCGCCGTCTGGTGCGCTCGGGGCTGGTCGCGTTGGGGGTTGCCGCTCTCGCCGGGGCGCTCGCCGCCGGCTGGGGATTCGCCCGTTCGCGGGCCGGCTTCGACCATGTCGCCAGCGACGCGACGGGCGCCGCCGTGGCGCTCGACCGTGCCGGGCGCGTCCTGTGGCGAAAGGAGGGGGACTGGCGCGGCCGGAGCTTCGTCGCCCTGCAGCTGCCCGGAGGGCGCCGAGCGGTCGCGTCGATCCTCGCTCCGGCGGCCGTGATCGATCCGACAGCCCGTCATCGTCTTTCCCTGCTCGACGCGCAGAGCGGCGCGGAGATCGACCGCGTCGAGCTGCCCGACGTCGCCCCGCGTGCCTTCGCTGGGCTATCCAACCGCTACCTCTGGACGCTCCATCCCTTCGACATCGACGGCGACGGAATCGACGAGGTCTACGTCGCCTACTGCCACGAATCGCTCCCGCCAAGCTACGTCGTGGCCTACGATCCGGCCCGGCGGCGGTCGCAGACCCTCTTCGTGGCAGCGGGCCATCATCGCCCTGGCGCGGCGGTGGACGTCGACGGCGACGGTCGGCGGGAGTTGCTCCTGCTCGGCACGGCGAGCCGCATCGGCTGGTCCACCGCGCTCGCTGCCGTTCGGGTGCCGGGGAATGGCGGAGCCGACTCGACGGCTGGACCGGACGATTCGCCCCCGACGACCCCGGACGTGGAGCCGGTCGGCGGGAGGGGGCCACTCTGGTATGCACTGCTGCCTCCCGGGACGCCGCGCGGAGGCAACGCGCCGCTCGAGATCGACGAGGCGCAACGCCGACTCCGCGTGGTGTACGGCGACGGTCGCGTCGTGGAGGTCGGCTTCGACGGCTTCCTCGCCGACGCCTCGAAGCCGCAAATGCCCGCGGCCGGTCGCGCCGCGGCGCGTGCGCGAGCCTACGCGGCGATGCGGCAGGCCGATCGCCAACTGTCGGCCGGGAGGCCGGCAGAAGCCGAAGCGCTGGCGCGCGAGACGAGCGCGCGGGCGACGGAGGCGGGCGACCGTCCGCTCGCCGAATGGGGCGAACGAATCCG
The DNA here is from genome assembly GCA_016699405.1 of Holophagales bacterium. Classification (NCBI taxonomy): domain Bacteria; kingdom Pseudomonadati; phylum Acidobacteriota; class Holophagae; order Holophagales; species Holophagales bacterium. The sequence goes on from CP064972.1 coordinate 1,387,708, forward strand.
CGTGCGCGCCCTGGTAGCGGCGGGAGCGCGCCTCGAGGCCGACCGCCTCGCCTCCTCTCTCGCCGTGCGTTCGGCTGCCGGCCTGGCCGTCGCCATGGAGGCGGCGCAGGCCTTCCACCTGGCGGGTGACCTCGACCGGGCGCTCGTCTGGTACGAGCGAGGGCTCGCCGACTCCGATCGCCGGGCGGTGGCCCGCCGGTGCGGCGGGTACCTCGAGGGAACCGTCCTGGTGTTGGCCGAGCTCGGGCGCTGGAACGAGATTCCGCAAGCCTGTCGGCGGGCCGAAGAGGTCGACCCCGCCGCGATGGGCGAGCTCGGGAGGACCTACGAGGCCTGGGCGCGCTGGCGAGCCGGCCAGCCGCCAGCCGAGACCCGACTTCCCGCCGCGGCGGCCGATGCGCCAGAGCTTGTCCGCCTGCTTCGCTTCGAGCTCGCGGCCGCGAGTGGCGAGGCTCCCGAGAAGCTGCTCGCCGCGGTCGAACGGGAGCGCGCGTCGGCGACCGAGACCTCCTTCCTTCTTCTGTCGTTGCGCAGCGAGCTCCTGGCGCGGCTCGGGCGATCCGGCGAGGCGTTGGCCGACGCCCGCGCGGCTCTCGCCGAGGCCAGGCGGCGAGCGCCACAGGAGATCCATGCCCGAGCCTTCCTCGCCGACCTCGGCGAGCGGGCCCGGCGCCTCGAACATCTCTTGCGGAGTCCGCGCGGTTGACCGAGCGGCCGTCGACCGAGACGGTGGGCTCGCTGCTCGAGCCCCCCGGGCTCCCGCCGCCGTTGCCGGTCGGTGCGCTGCTCGCCGGTCGGTACCGGCTGGGCGAGGTGCTCGGGGCCGGCGGCTATGGGGTGGTGTATCGCGCGGTGGACCAGGAGAGCGGCCGGGGTATCGCGGTCAAGGCGCTGCGAGCCGAGAGGCTGTCAAGGGCGAGTCGGCAGCGGCTCGCGCGCGAGGCGGCGTTGCTCGTCGGCCTCGCTCACCCGCACCTGGTGCGCGTCGACGGCGCCGGCGAGAGCGACGGGGTGGCCTTCCTGACGATGGAGCTGGTCGAGGGCGAGCCGTTGCGCGAACGGCTGCTGCGCGAGCCGCTCCCGGTCGCCGACGCCGTGCGGGTGGCTCGCGAGGTGCTCTCGGGTCTCGCGGTGCTCCACGCGCGCGGCATCGTGCACCGCGACGTCAAGCCGGGCAACGTGCTGATCGACGGCGAGGGGCGGGCCAAGCTCGCCGACTTCGGGCTGGTGCGCCGCTTCGACGCCGACGCGACGCGGGCGACCTCGTCGCTCGCGGTGGTGGGCACGGCCGAGTACCTGTCGCCGGAGCAGGCCCTCGGCGAGGAGATCGACGGCCGGAGCGATCTCTATGCGCTCGGCGTGACCCTCTTCGAGATGCTCGCCGGCAAGCCGGTGCACGAGCGGCGTTCGACCTTCGCCACGGTCCTGGCCCGATTGAACGAGCCGGCGCCCGACGTGCGCGACCTGCGGCCGGAGGTGCCGGCGTGGTTGGCGGAGGTGGTCGGGCGACTGCTGGAGAAGGAGCCCGATCGGCGCTATGCGACCGCCGAGGAGGTGCTGGCGGACCTCGAAGGGGAGCGGATCCCGCGGACCGTGCTGCGGCGCAAACTGTTGCGGCGCGGTGCGATCGTCACGGCGTCGTCCCTGCTCGTCGCGGTGGCGATCGCCGGCCTGGCGTGGATGCGGTGGCGCGCCGGGTTCGATCACATGACGATCGTCGGCGACGACGCCCTGGCGGCTGTCGATCGTTCCGGCCGGGAGCTCTGGCGGCGGACGGACGTGGCGCTCGCCGACAACTTCGTGCCGGTGCGGTTGCAGCCGCATGGCCCCATGCGTCTCGCGGCGCTGCTCGGTCCGCCGGGCAAGTACGATCCGGAGTCGCGCCGCCATCTCGCCTTCCTCGATCCGCAGACGGGAGCCGTCGCCGAAGAGGCGATATTGGCCGATCTGTCGACGGTCTTCGCGGAGATGTCCAACAGCTACGGAACGCGGCTTCGGGCTTTCGATCTCGACGGCGACGGCGTCGACGAGATCGTGGCCACGTCGACGCACTCCATCGGCTGGCCGAGCTTCACGGTGCTCTACGAGCCGCGCCTGCGCCGGGGGCGACCGATCCTCGTCGCTGGCGGTCACCACTATCCGATGGCGACCGCCGATGTCGATGATGACGGGCGACCGGAGCTGATCTTTCAGGGCACCGCGAACCGCATGGGCTGGTACTCGGCGCTTGCGGCAGTGCGCTTCTCGCCTCGGATCGGCGAGCCGGCCGCCCCTCTTGTCGGCGTGGAGGCAGCTTCGACCCCGGAGGAGAGTCGCGTCGTTTCGGCCACGTCCTTGGCCTGGTACGCCCTGCTGCCGCGTGGCTTCATGACCAAATCGCGGCCGGCGGTCGAGGTGGACGCAGCGCAGCGAACGATCCGAGTCCATTACCAGGATGGACGCGATCTCGCGGTCGGCTTCGACGGCTTCCTGCGCGAGGACGAGACATCGAGCGTGCCGGCCGCCGAGCGCGAGCGGGACCGAGTGGCCGCCTACGAAGCGCTCCGCCAGGTGCGCAAGCTCGAATCGACCGCGGCCTTCGGGGAAGCTCGGCGCGAGGCCGAGAGGGCGAGCGAGCTCGCACGGCGGGCCGGCGATCGCATTCTCGGCGAGTGGGCAAGCCGCGTGGTGCTCCGTGTCGCCATCGCCGGTGGAGCGACTGGCGAGGCGGAGTCACGCGCCGAGGCGTTGCGTGCGCGCGCCGAGGCGCCGGCCGAGATCGCCTACGACGTGGCGCGGGCGTTCCACCTGCGTGGCGAGCTGGCGCGGGCCGCAGACTGGTACCAGCGCGGCATCAGTGCCGGCAGCAACGAGCTCGTCGGCCGCAAGAGCTGGGAGTTTCTCGAAGGCGCGAGCCTGGCGCTCGCCGAGCAGGGGCGGTGGGAGGAGGTCGCGGCGATCGCCACACGGCGGGGTGAGGGTGTGCCGGGGGAGCGCATTCTTTGCGATCTCCTGGTTGCCTGGGCAGAGCTGCATCGCGGGCGCGAGCTGCGGCGTCAAGATGTGCCGTTTGTCGCCTGGGACACGAGCGGCAGCCCCGACTTCTTCCGCTGGCTCGCCTTCGAGCTCCGGCTGGCTCTGGGAGACGATCCGAAAGCGCTTCTCGACGAGCTGTCGCGAGACCGTCAGCTCGCCTCCGAGACGGTCTTCGCCTTGCGCTCGACCGAAGCCGAGGCCCTCGCCCGGCTCGGCCGATGGGACGAGGCGCACCGCGCCGCCAGCGAGGCGGTGGCGCTCGCCGAGCGCGATCGAGAGCGGAGCGTCCATGCGCGCGCGCTCCTCGGCGAGCTGCGCGCACGCGAGGTCCGCATCGCGCGCCGGGCAGTCGCCACGAAGGAGTGATCGAGTCGGGACCTTCCCGAAGGATGAAGGCGAGGGCGGTTGCAAGGTCGGATCGAGCCTCGTCGCGGGTCAGACGGCGCGCCCTCCCGGCGGCGGGGCGCGACAGCGACGCCCTCCCGAGCGGGACGACAGGCGACTCCGACTGCACTACGCCGTCATATACTTCTGCGCAGACCCGCTCCGCCGGAGGCTGCAGAGATGCTCCGCCTCGCCGTTCGCTTCGAGGAATCGACGAAGTACTTCGACCTGCCGGAGCAGCGCTGCTCGCTCGGCGCCGCGCCCGATGCCGACCTGCACCTGCCTTGGCCGGGCATCTCGCGTCACCACGCCGAGGTCGAGCGATGCGGTCGCTCGCTGCGGCTCGTCGATCTCGGCTCGAAGAACGGACTGTTGCAGGGCGGGCAACGCCACACCGAGATCACGCTTGCGCCCGGCGATGCGGTGCAGATCGGTCGCGCCTGGTTGCGCCTCGAGGAGGTCGACAGCTCCGATGCGCGGCTCGGGCTGGAGTTCGTCGCCGACGCCACCCACGTCGCGGCAACGATCGCTCCGGCGGCCGCCACCGACTCGATCCTCGGCATCCTCGACGCCCACGGCGACGGCGAGGCGGCGCTCGCTGCGCTCCGCTGGGTTCGCGGTGCCCAGGGGCGCGGACTCGATCCCGCCGAACCCCACTCCCGGTCGCTGCTCGAAGGCGCGCGGGAGGTGCTCGCTGCCGAGAGCCTCTTCGTCCTCGACCGCGGAGCGAGCGCCGTCGAGCCCTCGCTGCTGCTCTGCGTCGGTCCGCTGCCCACCGAGGCGCTGCTCGGCGAGGCGGCGCACGAGACGGGGCGCCAGAGTCCGCGTGCTCCCGCCTCGGGGGGGGCGCGCTCTCGGCCGCTCGGCAGCGAGCGCTCGCTCCTCACGAGCCCGGCCGGCGAGACGCTTGTGCTCGCCGCGGTGCTCGCGCAGCCGGCGAGTCGACTGCGCGCCTGGCAGCGCGACTTCTTCGAGCACCTGGCAGAGCGCGTCCGGCCGTCGGCGCGACGCCGGGGGGAGGTGCGCGCCGTCGGGCCGCAGCCGCTCGCCTTGCCTCCGGAGTTCGTGCTCGGCGAATCGGCGGCGATGCGCGGTCTGCTCGAGAGCCTGCAGGCGGCGGCGAGGAGCGATCTCGACGTGCTGCTGCTCGGCGAGACCGGGACCGGCAAGGAGATGGTGGCGCGGACGATCCACTCCTCGGGCAGCACGGCGGGCCGGCCGTTCATCGCCATCAACTGCGCGGCGATCCCCACCGACCTGCTCGAGGCCGAGCTCTTCGGCGTCGAGGCGCGGGTGGCCACGGGGGTCGACCCGCGCCCCGGGCTCTTTCTGAAGGCCGAAGGCGGCAGCCTCTTCCTCGACGAGATCGGCGACATGCCCGAGCCGCTGCAGGCGAAGCTCCTGCGTGCCCTCCAGGAGCGCGAGGTGCTGCCGATCGGCAGCCATCAGCCGAAGAAGATCCGCGTGCGCGTGATCTCGGCATCGAACAAGAGCCTCCCCGACCTGGTGCACACCGGCCGCTTCCGCGCCGACCTCTTCTATCGCCTGCGCGGGCTCCAATTCCATCTGCCGCCGCTGCGCGAGCGGCGTGAGGACATTCCGGCGCTGGTGATGGCCTTCGCTTCGGCCGCGGCGGCGCGCTACGGCAAGCACCTGCGCGGCGTCTCGTGCAAGGCGCTCGCCCTGCTCGTCGAGCACGACTGGCCGGGCAACGTGCGCGAGCTCAAGAGCGAGGTCGAACGCGCGGCACTGCTCGCCGCCGACGGCCACGCCCTCGAGAGCGAGCGGTTCGCCCCGATCCGTTGGGCGATCGAGCAGCGGGCGCGACATGGTGCCGGGCCGTGGGATCGCGAGGGAAGCGACCACGACCGGGGTGCCGCCGCTTCTCCGGGGCGGGTCGACGCCGTCGCCTCCGCGCTCGCGGTGGACGAGCGCCCGCTCCAGGCGAGGCTCGACGAGGTCGAGCGGGCCGCGCTCGAGCAGGCTCTGTCAGCCGCCCGCGGCAACAAGACGGAGGCGGCCCGACGCCTGGGGATCACCCGCAACGGCCTGACGATGAAGATGCAGCGGCTGTCGATCCGCTGAGCGGGGAGGGGGCCGGCCGATCGCGTGCCGCAGCAGAGAGCGGAGCGTGGCCGCCTCAGCCGACCTCGGCTGAGAATCCCACGGCAAGGCCCGCCGCGATCGCCACGACCGCCCCGACCGCATAGGGCCACGTCGCGCCGAGATCCCACAGCGCTCCGGCGATCGCCGGGCCGATGGCTCGCGCCAGAGCGGAGAGCGATTGGCCGAGGCCGAGGACACCGCCCTGTTCGTCGGCGCCGCTGGCGCGCGAGAGGAGCGCGGCGAGCGACGGCGACGCCAGCGACTGCGCGAGCGCGGCGGCGGCCAGGGCGACGAGCAGAAGCGGGAGGCTCGGCATCGACGGCACGGCGAGCAAGGCGCCGGAGAGGCCGACACAGGCCCAGGTGGCCAGGCGCGCCTCGCCGAAGCGACGGGTGAGCGGACCGACGAGACCGCCCTGACCGATGATGATCAGCACGCCGACGAAGACCATGATGCTGCCGAAGCCTCGCTCGTGAAGGGCGAAGCGCCTGGCGACGAGAAACGCCAGCGTGACCTCGAGGGCGAGGAAGGCGAAGGTGTTGAGGAAGGTGGCCGCGAGGTAGCGGTTGAGCGGCTTGCGCTCGAGCGCGTCGAACAGCAGGTCGAATCGGAAGCGGCGTGCGGCGTCGCTGTCCGGATGGCGCGTCTCGCGCAGCAGCGCGGCGGCGAGCACGAGGTTGACGAGGGCGAGGCCGGCAGCAGCCCACGCCGCAGCGCCGAAGCCCCACGGGGCGAGCAGCGCGCCGACCGCCGGTCCGGCGACGAAGCCGAGCCCGATCGAGGCGCCGAGGAACCCCATGTACTTCGCTCGTTCCTCCGGGCGCGTCACGTCGGCGATCACCGCCTGCGCCGCGGCGATCGAACCGCCGAAGAGCCCGGCGAGCGCTCGCGCGCCGGCGAGCATCGGCAGTGTCGAGGCGAGCGCGCAGAGACCGAACGAGACCGCCGACCCGGCGAGGCTGGCGATCATCACCGGGCGGCGACCGAAGCGGTCGGAAAGCCGCCCGAGCGCGGCGGCCCCGAGCAGTTGGGCGATCGAGTACGACGAGAAGAGGATGCCGAGGGTCAGTCCGCTCGCTCCCAGCTTCTGCGCGTAGTAGGGCAGTGCCGGCAGCAGGATGCCGAAGCCGAACAGGTCGATGAAGACCGCGAGGTAGACGGTGGCGAGCGCTCCGCGGGTGCGGAGAGCTGGGCCGGAGTTGGGCGAGCTCGAAGTCGTCGTCATGCTGGGTCCTTCCCGCCGAGCGCTCCCCAGCGGCGGAGCAGCGCCGCGCCGGTGAGGGCGAGGGCGATCTGCAGGGCGCCGGTGACGGCGAAGACGGTGGCGAAGCCGCCCGAACGCTGTGCCCAGGCGCCGAGCAGCGGGCCGAGGGCGAAGCCGAGCGAGCCGGCGAAATTGAAGCCACCCATCGCGCTACCGCGCGTGCGCGGGTCGGCGAGCTGGGCGGTGAGGGTAAGGGTCGGGGGGAACATGAAGGCGGCGAGCACGCCGAGGGCGATCATCGCCGGCCAGAGCAGCAGCAGGTCGGCCAGGCCGACGAACGTCAGCACCAGCCCATAGCCGAGCGTTCCCCAGACGAGCGGCAGCGCCGCGCCGGTGCGCTCGGACAATCGCCCGGTCCACGCCTGGAGGAGCGCGAACGGCAGCAAGAAGAGGCCGAGATAGCGACCGCGATGGGCGGCGTCGCCGGCGCCCAGGGCCGCGAGATAGAGCGGGAAGACGACGATGAAGGAGCCGACCGTCAGGCGGTCGACGAGATGGAACGCCCACGGGAGAAGGAGGCGCGGGCGAGCGCGCAGCGCCGCGCCGATCTCGGCGAGCCGTGGGGCGTGTGCGCCGCCCTGTCCTCCCTCGGGGAGAGCGAGAGCGGCGACGGCGAGGGCGAGGAAGATCCAGCCGGCCCATTCGAGGGGTGCTCGCGCACCGAGGTGGCGGGTCACGTAACCGCCGACTGGCGCGCCGAGACCGACGCCGAGGATCAGCGCCGCGCCGAGCAGACCCATCGTGCGTCCGCGCCGAGACTCCTCGGCGTGGTCGGCGACGAGCGTCATCGCCGTCGACCAGCCCATCACCGAGAGCGCTCCCTGGAGAAACCGCAAGGCGAGCAGCGTCCCCACCGAGTCGACCCCGAGATAGGCGAAATAGACCGCGCCGCTGCCCGCGAGCCCGGCGACGATGAACGGCTTGCGTCGCCCGGTGCGGTCGGAGAGCACCCCCCAGAGCGGCGCGAACAGCAGATAGGCGGCCATCTCGACCGTGAGGAAGAGCGCCGCGTCGGTGACCGTGCCGCCGAGCTCGTCGAGGATGAGCTCTTTCAACCCGGCGACCGGCAGGGTGAGGTTGAACATCGCGCCCAGCAGCAGCAGGCAGGGCAGCGCGACCGCGCGCCGGAATCCGGGTGTGCGGTCGCGGGGCGAGACGTGGACGAGGGTCGGTGCGGGCGTCGGCATGGGAACGCCCGCGGTGCGGGCCGTGGCGGATCATGCCATGCCCCCGTTTCGACCGGCGCGGTTCCACCCGTCCGGCATCGAGACGCGTTCAGCGACGGGAGCCGACGCAGGCCGCGCGGCCCGGGCCACGCCCAGCGCGCGACTCCTGCTCGCGCTCGGCGCCGCACCGTGGACCCCGCTCGGCGCGGGCTCCCCGGTGCCGTCCGGCGTGCTCGCCGTCGCCGGCTCGGAGGCAGCGTCCCTCGCCCGCAGAGCCCCGTCCTTCGCCCCGCCAGGAGGGCTGCCCGGCCTCGTCGCGCAACGTCACCTTCTCGTGGGATGCCGACTTCTCGATCCATCCCACGACCCGGGCGTCGTGGCGGCAGGGGGCGTCGAAGGCCACCCCAGCGACGGCGTCGCCGGCGGCAAAGACGATCTTCTGGCGTTCCAGGACGTCAACCGGGCCGAGGTGAAGCCGCTGCTGCTCCTGGCCGTTGTCGAGCACGAGCGTCGTGCCGGCCCCCGGTTCGCGCTCCACGGTCACCACCTTGCCGGCGAAGGGGAGCGGTTCGCCGCTGCTCGACCGCGAACAGCGGTTGCCGCCAGGTCCCGCGAGAGCAGCGGTGGTGGCGGCGAGGGCGAACAGGGAGGCGAGAGCAAAGGGGGCGCGCGGGTTCATCGCGAGATCTCCGAATCGTGGCGCCGGGGTCATCCCGGTCGGCTCCGAACGGGTATCAAGGGCGATGCCAGGGGCGAGTGGGCCGAGAGGCGCTGTCCCCGCGGCTTCGCGCGCTCGGCCGGCAGCGACGAGACTGCAGCTCTTGCAGCCAGGCACTGCAACGGCTGCAGGGGATTCGCGCCGAGGCCCTCGAGAAGTACAGTGGTCGGCATGGACGACCGGCGAGCGAACCGCTGGGAGGTCGGCGCGGTGATCGCCGCAGTCGGGGCGGCCGCTGCTCTCGTCGCTCTCGGCTGGACGGCGGCACGCGGGCTGGCGGAGAGTCGAGAATCCGCTCTTGACGGCCGGGTGCTCCGCTTCGCTCACCGCATCGAGGCGGAGCTGCGCGACGTCGGACCTGCCGCGGCACCCGGTCTGCTCGCGACGATGGAGGACGAGAACGCCGACTGGATCGAGGGCATCGCGCTCGCTACTCCCGAGGGCGACTGGGAGCGGCGAGCGGGAGCCTCCGTCGCACGCCTGGAGCGCGATCCCGACCAGCGCGTCGAGCTCTCGCTGGGTCGCACCTGGGGTGGAGGGCCGCCCTCGGCCGGGCTCGCCACCGGCGGCGGCTGGCGCGGTGCGCGAGCCCCGGCGCGGCGGACGCTCGGCATCTGGGTCGACGCCGCCGTCCGAAGGCCCTCCCTCGTCGAGCGAGCGCTCCTGCCGGCGTCGAGCGCGGCGGCCGCGGCTCTCGTCGGCTTGGCCCTGGTGGCGGTCCGCGGGGCGCGACGCGAGCGAGCTCGCGAGCTCGAAGCGGTCGACCGGCGTCGCCTCGAAGGGCTCGGGCGGGCGGGAGCCGGTCTCGCCCACCAATTGCGCAACCCGCTCGCGACGGTCAAGGGCTCCTGTCAGTTGCTGCTCGAGGAAAGCGACGGGGACTCGCGCCCGCGGCTCGAGCGCATCCTCGGCGAAGTCGACCGGATGGACCGGCTGCTCGCGGAGCTGCTCGACTACGCCCGCCCTCCGACGGCGGAGCCCGCCATGCTGCAGCTCGAGCCCTTCCTCGCCGAGATCGCGCGGGGTGACGAGCGTGTGGTCGTGGCCTGTCCGCCGCATCTGGCCGCCACGGTCGATCCCGAGCACCTGCGGGAGATTCTGGTCAATCTGCTCGACAACGCCCGGGCGGTGAGCGACGACGGGAGCCGGATCGAGGTCGTGGTGCGGCGTCGCGGACGTCTTCTCGAGACCGACGTCGCCGATCGCGGCCCGGGTCCGGGCTCGAACCCCGAGGCCTGGTTCGAGCCCTATGCGACCGGTCGCCACGACGGCACCGGACTCGGCTTGCCGATCGCCCGCGCGCTGGCGATGGCCAACGGCGGCTCGCTCGAGCTCGTGGCGCGTCCCGGAGGGGGTGCCGTGGCGCGGCTGCGACTCCTCGCGGTGGAGGGCGGGGCATGATCGCCAAAGTCCTCCTCGTCGACGACGACGCGGCCTTTCGCGAGTTGCTGGTCGACATCCTGCGGGTGGACGGCTACCAGCTGCTCGAGGCCGGAGACGGCGTGCGGGCGCTCAGCCTGGCGAGCGAGCACCACGTCGATCTGGTGCTCACCGATCAGCGCATGCCGGGTCTCTCCGGCCTCGAGCTCGCCGGGCGCCTCGCGGCGCTGCCGCATCCCCCGGCGGTGGTGCTGATGACCGCCTACGGGACGATCCCGCAGGCGGTCGAGGCGATGCGGGCCGGCGTCGTCGACTACCTGACCAAGCCGCTGGCGAGCCCCGCGGAGCTCCGGAGGGTCGTGCGTTCGGCCCTCGGTCAGCCGGAGCGGGCGCCGAGCGGCGAGGAGTTCCTGACCCACGACGCGCGGACGCTCGAGGTTCTGGCGCTCGCCGACCGTGCGGCCGCAACCGACGCGACGATCCTCGTGCGTGGCGAGTCAGGCACCGGCAAGGAGCTGCTCGCCCGGCGCGTCCATCGTCGCTCCGCGCGGGCGCGCGGGCCGTTCGTCGCCGTCAACTGTGCGGCCTTGCCGGAGAGCCTGGCGGAGAGCGAGCTGTTCGGTCACGAGAGGGGCGCCTTCACCGGAGCCGTCCAGCGGCAACGCGGCCGCTTCGAGCTGGCGAGCGGCGGCACGCTGTTCCTCGACGAGGTGGGAGAGCTCGCCGAGCCGGTGCAGGCCAAGCTCCTCCGCGCTCTCGAGCAGCGAGCGATCGAACGGGTCGGTGGCACGGGGCCGGTGGGCGTCGACATCCGTCTGCTCGCGGCGACCCATCGCGACCTCGCCAGCGGGGCCGCCGAGGGGCGTTTTCGGGCCGACCTCTTCTACCGCCTCAACGTGGTGACGCTGGAGCTTCCGCCGCTGCGCGAACGTCCGGGAGACCTCGATCTGCTGGTGCCGGCGCTGGTGCGCTCGCTCGCCGATCGCCACCGTCTTCCGCCCCGCGAGCCCGATGCGGAGTGCTGGTCGCGGCTGCGCCGTCACTCCTGGCCGGGAAACGTGCGTGAGCTGCGCAACGTGCTCGAGCGGGCTTTGATCGCGGGGAGCGGCTCGACGATCCGGTCGGTGGATCTCCCGGTGCTCGACAGCGGCGGCGTGGGCGCTCCGAAGGGCGACGACCCGCTGCTGCTCGCCGAACGGGAGAAGCGGGCGATCCTCGAAGCCCTCTCGCGCACCGGAGGCAACCGCGAGCAGGCGTCGCGCCTCCTCGGCATCTCCGTACGAACGCTCTACAACCGACTGCGCGAATTCGGTCTGAGGTGAGCCGGCGAGGAGGGCTCGCGCGCCTCCTCGCCGGTCGAGCTCCGCGATCCGGTCACGAACCCGCGGCGCTGCCGAGCTCGCGCAGGTGCAACTGCCAGTCGCGGGTCGCCCGCGCGACGCTGCGGGCCGCCTCGGCGACTCGCGCCGGGTCGGGATCGGCGACGTCGAGCGCTCCGTCGAGCGCGACGAGATGCTGACGCAGGCGGTCGGACGAGGCTGTGAGATCGCGCTGTCGCTCCTCGATCCGGCTCGCCGAGGCGGCGTCGAGACCTTGGCGGTAGCTCGCATAGCCGGCCAGCATCTGATCGACCTGTTGGTGCAAGCGGTCGCGATCGCGCCGCGCCGCCGACGCGTCGAACTGGCTGCGGCGCGCCCCACGAGCGAGGTCTCGCGCCTGGTCGCGAGCCTGCTGCGCCGTGCCGTCGCAGCCGGCGAGCGGACCGCTTCCGGGCGTCGTGGCGTGGATCCTCTGGCGATCGCCGTTGGCCTGGCCGTGCCCCTGTCCGGACCGGCTCCCTCCTCCCGGTCCGAGCCCCGTCTGGCCTCCGCCGCCTCCGCCGCGCCCGCCGCGTTGGGCGACGGCCGGAGTTTCGAGCATCCCGGCGAGCAGAAGAACAGCGACCGTGGCGAGCGTGCAATAGCGTGCGTCGTGACTCATCGTGAACCTCCTTGGGGTCGAGTCCCGCGCCGATCTCCTATCGCACGGGCGGTGCCAGCGAGCGCCGAGCGGCGCTCGTAGCGTAACCGCCCTGAGATCAACGGGTTGGCGATGACGATCGAAGAGAGGCGAAAGCGCGCCAGCTCGCCGTCCTGCAAGATCTGCCGGACGACGGCAAGACATGCAGCTCGTCCGCCGCGAGCCTCCGGGGAAATGAATCCGCGGTCGGCCCCGTGCGAGCAGGCCGTTCCGGTGCGATGATTCCCGGCAAGCGCCGTCGCGGCGCGCGGCGATCGCCCATCGTCTCGCCGAACGGCAACCTGTCGATGATGCCGGACTCCCCCGAAGATCCACGACGCCCCGTGCGTTCCGCCAAGGACTCGCTCGAACCGATCTCGCGAAGCGAGCGCGAGCTCCTCTTCGACTGGATGCTCGACTGCACCGAGGAGGGTGTCCTGGTCGCCGACGAGCACGGGCGCGTCCTCCTGTGCAATCGGGCGGGCAGCGAGCTCTTCGGCCTGACCTGCGACGAGATCGCCGGCGGTCCGCTCGACCGGCTGCTGCCGCAGGCGATCCGCGACGAGCATCGCGAGTGGGTGGCGCGATTCGCCACCTCGAGCGACGGACTGTCGACGCCGCAGCCGATGGGCGAATTGCGCGGAGTGACGGCCCGTGGCGAGGAGATTCCGCTCGAAGGACGCCTGAGCAAGGTCGACATCGGCGGCCGGCGCTGCGTGGCGATCTTCTTGCGCGACCTGCGACCGCGGCTGGCCGAAGAGGCGGCCGCGCGCGGTCAGCTCGAGCTGCGCGAGCAGCTGGCGCGCATCGTCGAGACCTCGCCCGGCGTCGTCTATTCGTTCCGGCGCGGGCCCGACGGGAAGATGTCGTTCCCCTACATGTCGCCGGCGATCGAGAGACTCTTCCCGGTGCCGCGGGCGGCGGCGGCGCGAGACGGCACGACGCTCTTCGACTACCTCCACCCGGAGGACGTTCCGGCGCTCGCCGAAACGAGCGCGATCTCCGAGCGGGACCTGTCGCTCTGGCGCAGTACCTTCCGGGTGCGTCATCCGGAGCGCGGCGAGATCTGGCTCGAAGGGTGCTCGTCGCCGGTGCGCGAGGCCGACGGAGGAACCGTCTGGCACGGAGTGGTCACCGACGTGACCTTGCGACTCCGCGCCGAGGCGACCGTGCGGGAGGCGCTGAGCCTGCAGCGCGCCACGCTCGATGGACTCTCGGCCCATCTCGCCGTGCTCGACACCGACGGGCGGATCGTCGCGGTGAATCGCGCCTGGAGGGAATTCGCCGTGGCCAACGGCGTTGTGCTCGCGGCGGTGTGCGAAGGGGCCAACTACCTGGAGACGTGCGATCGCGTCGAAGGGGTCGACCGGCCGACGGCGGCTCGGGTCGCCGCGGCGATCCGCGCCACGATCGCCGGCACGACCGGCTCGGCGAGCTTCGAGTATCCGTGCCACTCGCCCGATGCGCAGCGTTGGTTCGTCGTACAGGTCACGGCGATGGACGGAGCTCCGCCGCGTCGGGTGATCGTCGCCCACGAGTCGATCACCGAGCGGAAGCTGCACGAAATGGCGCTTCGCGCCAGCGAGGAGCGCTACCGGGCGCTCATGGAGACCACCTTCGATTGGATCTGGGAGGTCGACGCGAGCGGGCGCTACACCTTCGCCAGCCGACGCGTTGCCGACCTTCTGGGCTACGCACCGGAGGAGATGATCGGCCGCACTCCGTTCGAGCTGATGCGCCCCGACGAGGCGGAACGGGTCGCCGCGCTGTTCGCCGGAGCCGTCGCCCGCCGCGAGCGTCTGACCGCCGTCGAGAACGTGAACCTGCACCGCGACGGTCACGAGGTCGTCCTCGAAACGAGTGGCGTCCCGGTGTTCGATGCCGCCGGCGAGCTCACCGGCTATCGCGGCATGGATCGCGACATCACCGAGCGGAAGCGAGCCGAAGCGGTCTTGCGCGAGCGCGAGGCGCGTTACGCCGCGCTGGTCGAGACCTCGCCCGAGGCGATCTACGTCAATCGCGAGGATCGCGTGACGCTGGTCAATCCGGCCTGTCTCCGCCTCTTCGGCGCCACGAGCCCCGAGGAGCTCCTCGGCCGTCCGACGCTCGAGCTCTTCCATCCCGATTTCCACGAGGCGATCCGCGAGCGGGTGCGCCGGTTGCGCGAGCTCGGCGAGCCGGTTCCGCTTGCCGAGGAGCGGATCGTGCGGCTCGACGGGCAGACCGTCGACGTCGAAGTCGTAGCGGCTCCGTTCCTCGATCAAGGTGTCCGCGCCATTCACGTCGTGCTGCGCGACCTGACCGAGCGCAGGCGCCTCGAAGCGGTGCGGGTGAGCTCGCAGAAGCTCGAGGCGCTCGGCACGCTGGCCACCGGCATCGCTCACGATTTCAACAACCTGCTGCTGGCGATCCGCGGCAATGCGCGGCTCGCCGCCGCCGACTCGCCCACGGGAGGGGAGGCACGCACCAGTCTCGACGAGGTCGAGAAGGCCTGCGTTCGCGGCGCCGAGCTGGTGCGCCGCATCCTCGCCTTCGGCCGGCCGGAGATGCCGCGCCGCGAGATCCTCGCCGTGCGACCGATTCTCGAGGAGGCCGTCGCGCTCCTGCGGGCGACGCTTCCGGCGCGGATCACCCTCGACGTCGACGCCGGTCCGGCCGAGCTGCGGCTCGAAATCGACGGCGGGCAGCTCCATCAAGCGGTGGTGAACCTGCTGGCCAACGCCGGCCAGGCGATCGGCGAGGCGAGCGGGCGCATCGCCCTGCGGGTCGAGACGATCGACGTCGGGCCGGAGCTCGCTCGCGAGGTGGCGGAGCTGCAGGAGGGGCGATACGTCCGCATCCGGGTGACGGACGACGGCTGCGGCATGTCACCGGAAGTCGTGCAGCGGGTCTTCGATCCGTTCTACACCAGTCGTCCGCCGGGGATGGGCTCGGGGCTCGGCCTTTCGGTCGTCCACGGATTCGTCGTCGGTCACGCCGGAGCCGTGGGGGTGAAGAGCCGGATCGGGGGGCCGACCGAGTTCGCGCTCTATCTGCCGGCGGTCTCCGCCGAGGCGTTGCAGCGCGCGGCGAGCGACGCGATCGAGCCGGCCCCGTCGCAGTCGCCGAACGGGTCGGCAACCGAGCGCACGAAGAGCCGGCTCCTCTACGTCGACGACGACGAGGCGCTGGTCTTCCTGGCGCGCCGGTTGCTCGAGCGTCGGGGCTTCGTCGTCCACGGCTACGTCGATGCCGACGAGGCGCTCCGGGCGCTCGAGTCCGACCCGCAGGCGTTCGACGCCCTGGTGACCGACCTGTCGATGCCGCGGCTCTCCGGGCTCGAGCTCGCCGAGTCGGCACTCGCCCTGCGCCCGGCCCTTCCGGTGGTTCTGCTCTCCGGCTATCTGCGCCCGGAGGACGAGGCCGCCGCCGAACGCCTCGGGATTCGCGCCCTGATCCTCAAGCCCGACACCGTCGAAGCCCTCGCCGAAACGCTCGACCGGCTGCTCGCGGGGGTCGAGCCTCGGGGCTGAGTCCCCCCGCGGGATCGTCCGGGCGACAGCCGGCTCGGACGTCCCGGGGCAAGGATCAGCTCGAGATCGCCGCGACGATCCTCCGTGCGGCGGCCTGAGCGTCGTCGCCGGGGTTGCGCGCGATCGGCAGATCGGGCTCGACGCCCTCGGCTTCGTTGCGGCCGTCGGCGCGGAAGCGGACGCAGTCGGGGGCGCGCACGGTCAGGCCGGTTGCCGGGAGCTCGAGGGTGACGCCGCCGTCGGTGTAGCCGCAGCCGACGCCCATCGTGCGTTCGCCGGCAACGCGCGCCGCACCGGCGTCCTGCAGGCTGGCGGCGAAGTCCTCGGCCGCCGACGCGGTGCGACGGTCGACGAGCACGACAAGCTCGCCGCGCCAGGCGCCGGGCCTCCGGCCGTCCTCGCTGCCGGCGAGCCAGCGGCTCTCGAGGCCCGCGAAGTCGGCGGCGGTGGCAGCGGGAGCGAGCGGCTCGAGTCGGCCGATCGTCGCGCACGGGAGCGACGTTCCCGTGGGGCTCGACCAGAGGTCGGGCAGATCGCATGGACTCGCCGCTTCGGCGATCGCGGTGTCGAGGCGGAGAAGGGCCTCACCGAGCAGCGCCCGTTGCCGAGTCGAGAGATCCGATCGGGAAAGATCGGTCCGCAGGTCCTCGGCCATCGCGGTGAGCCGCCGGGTCGAGTGGGGATGGCGGATGAAGCCGGTCGCGCGCGGTGGAATCGGCCGGGTCGTCATGGCCCGAGTCATCGCGCCGACGATACCGCTGCCGCCGCCGTTGCCGGTGATGTCGACGAGCAACGTGTTCGCCCCGCTCGTCGTGAGCTCGGCGAGCTCGGCGAGCTCGGCGTCGAGCCGATCGAGCAGCGCTCGTTCCAGCCGCGTGGCGAACCGCTCACGGCAGTCCTCGTCGCACGCCGCCTCGGGTGTCGTCGGGTCGGTGCGGAAGCGGTCCCACTCGGCCGCACAGAGCTCAGGAAAGGCGAAGGCGTCGAAGAGGCCGATCCGCAGGATCGCGAGCGGTCCTGCGTCGGCGCGGCGAAGCAACCCGGCCGGGAACGGATGGGTCGCGGCGTCGCCGTCGAGAGGGGTGAATCCGTCCAGCGTGGACCAGGCGATCGGGCCGTCCCGCCGATCGTGCGCGCCGAATCGGGCGCAGGCGTCGTCGCCCGGCAAGGCAAGAGGAATCGGCCGGGCATCGCGGCGCTCTCGGCCGAGCAATCGCCGCAGCAGCCGCTGTCCCGCACCGACCGGGGCAGCGGCCCGGAAGTGCGCGTCGTCGAAGGCGGCGACGAAGCGTTCGAGCGCGTGGCGGGCTTCCGACCGGCTGCTGGCGCGTGCCAGTGCGGCACGCGCGACACGGTCGAGCTCGCGCGGCGAGAGGTGCCGGCTCGCCAGGCGGTCGCCCAGGTTGGCGTAGGCGGTGGCGGTGTGCCTCTCGAGTCGCTCGAGGTCGGCGACCCAGGCGGCGCGCGTGCTCGCGCTCGGCCGCGAGAGCCACCAGAGCGAGCCGAGCCCTCCCATCAGCACGAGGGCGGCGAGAGCGCGTCGCATCGAACCCTCCTACGCCGAACGCCGCCGCAGGTTGCCCGCCGGCGGCGTCGGCCCGCTCCCGGTGCCTACGAACAGTTGGCGAACGCGTGGACGTCGCGGATCGCCGTGAACGGCCGCCCGCCCGGGTTGAAGTAGCGCCGCGTCCGTCCCGTCCAGGTGTCGACCACGGTGACCGTGACCTCGAGGTCGGTCACGCCGCCGACGAAGATCCACGCGGCGTCGTTGATCGCGCAGCCGTCGAGCACCTTGACGACCACCTCGACGTTGTCCGGCGAGAAGAACCAGAAGCCCGCCGAGTCCCGCCCGAGCTCGATCGCCGTCCCGCCGCCGGTGAAGGTCGGAGCAGCCCAGTCGACCTTGACGCGGTAGCGGTCGCCGAGCAGACAGGGCTCCGCGGTCTCGGCGAGGCACGGCCCCGGGGTCTCGATCGGCGCGAGGTGCGAGAAGTAGACCTGCTCGGCGAGCCGGCGACCCATCTCGAGACCGACCCGGTTGTCGTACTGCCAGTGGATGCCGCCGTAGATGCGGCTCTGGCCGGCCTCTTCGGCCGCCTGCCAGAAGCCGGTGAAGGAGCGTTCGACCCCGGGCATCGCCGCCGTGGTGGTGTCGAAGGCGAAATCGTCGCCGTCGAAGAAGAGACCGAGCAGCCGCGCGGCTGCGCCGCTGAAGGTGCTGTGGCCGGAGACGTAGGCGGGGAAGTTCGGCGTGGTGATGAACGGCGTCCAGCTCGCATCGGCCACCGTGGCCGGGTTGCCGTCGCTCGCTGCTTCGCGAATGCCGGTGATTGGGCGCCAATGGCCGTAGGTGTACTTCATGTCCCAGGCGGCGATCGCCGCGTCGGCCTCGGAGATGGCGAGCAAGGCGAACAGCCGGGCGCTCGCGACGAGCGAGAGCCCTTCGCGTTCGGCGATCTGCTGGGCGATCTCGTGCCAGTGTCCGGGCGGGGTCGCGGTGCCCGGTCCGTCGGCCCAGAAGAGCGCGATTTCGGTCTGGTCGGCGGTGCGCTCCAGGCTGTTGATCGCGCCGAGACGCTTCACCTCGTCGAACGCCGCGGCATACTCGGCGGTCATCGGAGCGGGCGGTGCCGGAGCGCGGAGCTCGGAGCCGCGCGCGAGGCTCCAGGGCATGACGTACGGCCAGTTGGGAAATGCCGGTGCGGCGAAGGCGGGCGGCGTCGGCTCCCACCAGGAGGCGCCTTCCGGCCCGCTGTAGGGAACCACCGCGGCCGCGCCGTCGGCGGCGCGCAGAGCGAGGATCGCCGCGGCGACGTGATGGCCCCAGGCGATCCCGTTGGTCTCGGCGGCGCCGTCCGGGATGGTGGCCAGCGAGCTCGTCAACGCGGCGTCGAAGGTCGCCTGCTGTGCGGGGAAGAGCTCGCCGAGCACCATGTGTGCCGCGGCGGCCGCCGCGGCCTCGGCCGACAGCGGGAGCGGCCCCGCCGGTTCGGTGACGGCATACGGTTCGTAGCCGCCGAGCGCGCCGACGACCGAGTCGTACATCGCCACGTGGGTCATCGCCATGGCGCGCGAGGCTTTCGGTGGCGGTGTCCTGTCGACGCGAACGGCGCCGAGCAGTACGGCGTTCCAGTCGCGCACGACGTCAGCCGTGAGCGGATGGGTGCCGAACAGCGCGAGCGCAGCGAGAGCGGAGAGGCGCACGGAGATCGAACGCATGGTTCCTCCTGCAGGTGCCGACAGCGTGAGTTGTGGCGCGCAGACTAGTGCAACAGCCGCCATCTCGGGAAGCGGAGCTGCCGGATCGGCAAAGCCGCCGGGAATCTAGCGCCGCAGGTAGGTGCCGACGAGCTCGGCACGCGCCAGCACATGACCGGCCATCGCGTTCTCGAGCGCCGCCTTGTCGGGCCGGGCGAGCTGCGGGAGGGTCGTGTCGAGCGCGAAGAGCTTGAAGAAGTAGCGATGCCGGCCGATCGGCGGGCAGGGCCCGCGCCAGCCGGAGCGCCGCCAGTCGTTGAGCCCGTCGCGCGCGCCGGGCGGGAGCCGCTCGCTCGCGCCCTCCGGCAGAGCCGTCGTCTCGGGCGGTAGATCGAAGAGCACCCAGTGGACCCAGGTCATCTTCGGTGCCGTCGGGTCGGGGGCGTCGGGATCGTCGACGACGAGCGCGAACGACCGCGTGCCGGCCGGAACGCCGCTCCAGGCGAGCGGCGGCGAGAGGTCCGCCCCGTCGCAGGTGTGGCGAGCCGGAATGGCGGACTGGTGGGCGAAGGCGGTCGAGGTCAGTTCCATGGGAGCCTCCGGCGCCGAGCCGGCGGCGATCGCCGCGGCGAGCGCCAGCGACGCGGTCCAGGCAAGCGGTCGAACGGGGCGGTTCATCGTCGGCCCTCGTCGACGATGGTACTCCTCACCCCGACAGGCGTCTGCCGCCGGGCTCACTGGGGGCGGAGCGTCGACCAGCGCGAGCCCTCGAAGAGCGGCTCGCCGACGCCGGATCCGACCAGCCAGAGCACCGCGGGTGCCGGGCGCAGCGACCCGAGCAGAAGCTGTCCCTGGGTCGATCCGGCGACGAACATCGCCGTCGCCACCCCCTGGGCGTCGACCGCGAGATCGCTCGCCGCCAGGGCCGCGACGAGGCCGTGCGACGGCTTGCCGTTGCGCAGGTCGACGTAGGGGGCGAATCGTTCGCCGGCGATTTCGATCGTCGCGTCGTCGGAAGTTGCCGCGGCCAGCGCGCGATCGCGCAGGACGACCGGAGCGAGCGGTTCGGCAAGTCCGGGGAAGCGCAACCCTTCGACCATCCAGCCGCGGTTGCGCGGCCCGGGTCCGAAGGCGCGGAGCACCCGCCCGACGACGACCCGAGCGTTCGTCACCCCGTCGCGCCGCAGTCGGTCGACCGCCCGGTCGACCGCCCAGCCGCGCTCGAAGCCCCAGAGCTCGATCCGGCTGCCCGCCGCCAGGGAGGCCTTGCCGGTCCGCCGATCGACTTGGAGTCGATCGCAGCGCGCGCTCTCGGCGGCGCGGCTCAGCACTTCGGGGATGGGGAGGGCGGGAACCGGGCGGCGCAGCCCCCAGTGCGCGTAAAGCTCACCGCCGAGCGGTCCGAGACGACCGTCGCTCCACAGACAAAAACCGAGCGCGCGCTCCAGGAGCTCGAGCAGAGCCGGGTCGAGCGCGACCGCCCGGCCGGCGCTCGTCGCCAGCGCAGCGAGCGGGCCTTCGGGGGCGAGCGCCGCCTCCGCCGCGGCGAGCTCGGCGAACGCTGTGCGCCCTGCGGCTTCGGCCCGGTCGCCGGGGAGACCGGCGATTTCGACCGACGCGGGTTGCCCGAACGCGCGGCCCTCCAAACGGACCGCGGCGGCCGGCATCGCCGCTTCGGTTCCGGCGGGAACGGTCTGGCCGACGAGTGGCACGGCGCCGACCAGCAACGCGACGAGCGACGCAGCCGGGGCCCGGCCGATGGACGAGAGGGAAAGCACGACCCGCATCCTATGCGCCTTGGCGGAGAGACGCTCCCGGCTGCGGGGGCCCGGCGAGGCGATCAGTCTCCCGGGCTGACGACGAGGCGTGCGAAGCGCCGCTTGCCGACCTTGACGACGTAGCCATCGGCACGCGGGGCGATCCGCGCCTGAGGATCGCTCGCCCGTTCGCCGTCGATCGACACCGCACCCTGGTCGAGCAGGCGGCGCGCCTCGTTGCGGCTCGGAGCGAGCCCGGTCTCGACGAGCAATCCGAGGAGCGGCCGCTCGCCGGTGAGGGCGATCTCCGGCATGTCGTCCGGCACGCCGCCCGAGGAGAAGACCTTCTCGAACTCGGCCTCTGCCTCGCGCGCCGCGTCTTGCCCGTGGAAGTCGGCGACCAGCAGCCGCGCCAGCTCCTGTTTGGCGGCCTTCGGATGGAGCTCGCCGGCGGCCAGGCGGCGCTTGCGCTCGTCGACCGCGTCGGCCGGCAGGTCGGTGAGCAGCAGGAACCAGTCGCCGAGCAGCGTGTCGGGGATCGACATCGTCTTGCCGTAGATCTCGGCGGCCGAGTCCTCGACGGCGATGGCGTTGCCGAGGCTCTTCGACATCTTGTCGTGGCCGTCGAGGCCGACGAGGAGCGGAACGGTGATGACGACCTGCGGCTCGAGCCCCTCTTCCTTCATCAGGTCGCGCCCGACAAGCAAGTTGAAGATCTGGTCGTGGCCGCCGAGCTCGACGTCGCAGCCGAGACCGGGGATCTTCGCCATCTCGACGGAGTCCTTCCCCTGAACGAGTGGGTAGAGCAGCTCGTGGAGCGAGATCGCCTGGTTGGTCTGATAGCGCGTACGGAAGTCGTCACGCTCCATCATCCGCGCCAGCGTCCAACGCCCGGCGAGGCGGATCATCCCTTCGGCGCCGAGCGGCGAGAGCCATTCGCTGTTGTATCGCACCACGGTGCGCTGGCGATCGAGCAGGCGGAAGACCTGGCTCGCGTAGGTCTCGGCATGGGCGAGCACCTGCTCGCGCGAGAGCTGCGGCCGCGTCGCCTTCTTGCCGGTCGGGTCGCCGATCATCGCGGTGAAGTCGCCGACGAGGAAGACCACCTGGTGGCCGAGCTGCTGGAAGTGCCGCATCTTGCGGATGAGCACCGTGTGCCCGAGGTGGAGATCGGGCGAGGAGGGATCGAACCCCGCCTTGACGGTCAGCGGCTTGCCGGTGGCGCGCGAGCGCTCGAGCTTGCGGCGCAGCTCGTCTTCGGAGACGAGGTCCACCGCGCCCCGCTTGAGCAGCGCGATCTGTTCTTCGACGGGAGGGAACTCCTGCTTCTCGGCCATGGACAGGGAAGCTTAGCAAACCGACCTCCCCGCCCCGGCCGGTGCGGCCTCAGCGCAGCATCTTGAAGGCGTGTCCCCAGCTGCCCGAGCGGATGGCGTGGATCACCCAGGCCATGCACATCGGCTCGAGCAGACGCGAGGCCTCGATGCCGCCGAGGTCGATCGTCTCCCAGCCGAAGTCGGTGAGCATGCCGCCGACGGCGGTCTTGGCGTCCGCGTCGTCGCCGGCGATGAACATCGACGGCGGTCCGCCGGCGAGCTGCGGGCGGAACATCAGCGCGTTGCCGACCGTGTTGAACACCTTCACCACCTTGGCCGCGGGAATCAGTCGCTGCACCTGCTCGCCGCCGGAGTCGCTCCAGCCGACGCTGAGCGCCGGTCCGTTCGGGCCGAAGGCGAGCGGGTTGGTGGTGTCGAGAACGATCTTGCCGGCGAAGCGCTCGACCCCCGCCTGGCGGATCGCCGACTCGTTGGCCGTGCCGAGCGTCGCGAGGACGATCCAGTCGCCGAACGCCGTCGCCTCGGCGAAGGTCCCGGCGGAGGCCTTCGCCCCACCCGCCGCGGCGAACGCCGCGGCCTTCTCGTTGCCCGCCTCGCGGGCGCCCATCATCACCTCATGGCCGAGCGTCAGAAACCCCTTGCCGAGCGCATTGCCGACGACGCCGGTGCCGAGGATGCCGATCTTCATCGCTGTCTCTCCAGGTTCGGGTTGGTCTTCCCTTCAACCGGGAGAGGTGGGTCGGCATTCCCGACGCGCGGTGCGGGGACCTCCCAGCGGAAGAGAAGCGCTCGAGACTCTCGCATGGTGGCTGGGGTGTCGGGCTCTCCTGGCTGCCGTTCGCGGCAGAGCTCGGCGCCAAGGGGAGAAGAGACAGTCCACGATCCGTCAGGCTGTCGCTCGATCTGGGGAGGCTCGTCGCTCCAAGGCAAGGGCGCATAAGCACCGGCGAAAGGCTCAGGTGGCGGGGTGGTGGCATCGGTTCGTGGCGGTTCGATCGCGAGGGCGGCAGCGATCCGTCCCAGTCGCCGAGCCGAAGCGAGTCTCTGGGCCTCACGTAGTCCGTCGAAATCGAGTCGCTGCAGCGTCGGTTCCACGACCGGAAAGGGCGCCCAGGGGCAGATCAGTCCAACGAGCTGCGAACGTTCCAGCGACGGATCGGCCCAGTCTCGCGGCCAGCGGGGCACTGGAATTTCGAGGGCGCGCGCGACGAAAGCCGAGCTGGAGAGGCTCGCGGCTTCAAGGTGGGCCGAGGTGAAGGGGAAGAAGAGATCTGCCCACGGCGCGTCTTGCTCATGCGCCGCCGGGACGAGCGTGCGCTCGCGTGTCATCTTGCGGCCAAGGAGGGCCTCTCCCGCGAGCATCCGACGGAGATCGGACCCCCCCGCCTCGAGGGCGGCCAGCTCAGCCGAGACTCCAGCTGCGACCGCGGCGCCGTCGCGTTGCAGCAGGATGTTGGCGACGGTGAGCGCATGCTGCTCGGCGGGTCGCGCCAGCATCCAGGGGAAGGCACCGGGGTCGCGACGCAGGATCGTCGCTATCCATCGGAGCGCCCGGAGGTCCGCGAGCGCTCGAGTGCGGTCGCCCGAATGGAGAGCCAGTCGAGCGTCCGCTGCGAGGATCTGTGCGGGCAGCAGCAGCTCGTCTGGGTTCGCGTAGGCCCCGGAGGATCTCGTGAAGGTGTCGGCGGAACCTCCGATGCGCTCGGCGCCCGACTGCGGGAGCTCCGGGAGCGTCCGGAGCTCGTCGAGAAGCCGTTGCTGCCGAGCAACGACTTCCTGCAGACCGACGATCGCATTCTCGGACTCGCCACCCAACGGCACGTCTCGAACGATCTTCAGTTGCTTGCGAAGGTCCGGCGGCAAGCGGCGGCCGATCTCCAGGAGTCGCATCCCGAGGTTCTGATCGGAAGGCGGTGCGGGTGCGAACCAGTCGGCCAGCTCGAGCGAGCCGACGTCGCGCTGGAACTCCCGCTCGGCTCGGGCGAGGACGAAGGGGCCGAGGAGCTTGCCGGCGACGATGCGCAGGGCAAGTAGAAGGGTGAGGCCCATGAGCGCGAGGCCGGCAAGCCGAACCGTGCGGCGGACCGCATGGGCTCTCATGAGCCGGGCCTCCGTTCCCATCGATTCTCGGTGGGGACCGTGACCGTCGAGAAGGCCAGACGAGCTTCTGCGAGGGTCGGGCCGGAGCGACTGACTCCGGGCACGGCTCCCGGGGTCGCGACGACATCGAGCGCCGCGAGCAACAGCAGTGCGAGCGCCCATGCCAGCCGCAGTCGGCGGTTCGTCCAGAGGCGGTCGATCCAGTGCTCGCGCCGGGGTGCGTCGCTCCAGGTGGCGTGCGCTCGCGCGAGCGTCGCTTCTCGCAAGTCATCTTGCGGCGCGACCGTGCGGACCGCGCGCAGAGTACGGCGCAGATCGTTCATCGGGACCTCCCGTCGAGGAGCCGTCGCAGGCGTGCGAGGGCGAGGCGGCAACGACTCGCGATGGTGAAGAGCGGTACGCCGGTGGCCTCGGCCACCTCGCGCAGCGAGAGCTCCTCGAGATAGCGCAGGTAGATCGCCTCCCTCAGCTTGGGTGAGAGACGGCGGAGAGCGGCATCGAGGCGTTCGATCTCGACGGCACGAAGAGGATCGCCGGCGCGAGGCTCGAGCAGTCGTGCGGCCTCGTCGTCGGCGAGCGCCGCGGTGCGCTTCTCCTGGCCCTGCAGATCGGCCAGCGCAGACCGCAGGCTGGCAAAGAGGTAGGCACGCGGCCGGCGGACGGCGGCGAGGTCGGCGTGCGAGGCGGCCAGGCGCACGAAGGTCTCCTGCACCGCCTCCTCCGCGGTCGTGCGTGAGCCGCTGCGGACGAGCGCGAGGCCGAAGAGCGCACGTGCCATGCGGTCGTAGATCTCGCCAAGCGCCGCGCGTTCCCCGCCGGCAAGGCGAGCGAACAGCTCACCGAGGGCGTCGGCTTCGCCGACGGTCGGTACCGGCAACGCGCTCGACTCGGCCGCGGGATCGGTCATCGCGAAGGAAGACGGACCGACGCGGCGTTCTTGTCACTCGCGGTCGATCGAGGAGTGCGAAGGCCGAGCCTGCGGCCGCTACCTCGCCGCGACGAGGATCTTCTCGGCGGCGCGCAGGCCGAGGGCGACGTGGGTGCCGGAGGCGAGCTCGAGATCGAGCGTGTCGGCCACGTCGTCGCGGGCGAGGAGGGTGAGGGTGGCGCCGGGGGCGAGGCCGAGCCGTTCAATGCGGCGCAGGAAGTCGGGTCCCTGGTCGGCGATCCGCGCGACCCGGGCCGGCGCACCGAGCGCCCAGTCGGCGAGCGGCACGACCTCGTCGACCGGCACCTCGCCGGCGGCGCTGGGGATCGGGTCGCCGTGCGGGTCGGCGGCGGGGAAGCCGAGCATCGCGTCGATCCGCTCGATCAGCCGTTCGGAGACGGCGTGCTCGAGCCGCTCGGCCTCGTCGTGCACCTCGG
The DNA here is from genome assembly GCA_016699405.1 of Holophagales bacterium. Lineage (NCBI taxonomy): Bacteria > Pseudomonadati > Acidobacteriota > Holophagae > Holophagales > Holophagales bacterium. The sequence continues at coordinate 1,413,008 of CP064972.1, forward strand.
TCCAGTCGAACCCCAGCACCTTGACCAGAAAGAGCTCGATCAGCCGGTGACGCCGCAGGACGTGGAGCGCGAGCTGGCGGCCGGAAGCGGTCAACCGGACGCCGCCGTAAGCCTCGTAGTCGACGAGCCCGCCGTCGGCGAGCGCCTTGACCATCGTCGTCGCCGTGCCCGGCGTCACCTGGAGCGCGGCGGCGACACGCCCGGTCGGCACGCGGGCGTCGCCGCGCTCCTGCTCCTCGAGCAGGATGCACTTGAGGTAGTCCTCGACGGTCGAGGTCGGCATCCGGCGGAGGCTACCGCATGCTGTGGCTCATAGCGGAATCCGCACGCTGATCCCGAGCCCGACGAAGCGGTCCGGCGCTGCCCGTGACCGTCCCCGGCCGGCCACCAGATCGAGCTGCAGCCTGGGGGAGAGGAGAAGGGTGAGGCCGGCGTCGAGCGAATGAGCGGCCGGTGTCGGATCGCTCGCCGGAAGGTCGCCGAAGAGCTCGACGAAGGCGCCCCAGCGCGGCGAGAGATCGAAACCTGCCGCGACCGTGTAGATCCACCGGGTGGCCGTGGTCTGGCCGCCCGATGGGCGAGCGGTGGAGGCCGTTTCCCATCCGAGGTTCAAGCCGAGGTCCACCCGATCGTTGACGGGAAGCGAGGCGCAGATCCGCAGCGACGGGTCGGCGCGCGGTGAGCCGAGCTCGTCGTCGCCCGCGGGGAGCGTGAGATGGCCGAGCAGTGCGAGGTCGAGCCGGTCGCCGTTGCCCCGCGCCAACCAACCGAGCTTGGCGCCCACCTCGGGATCGGTCACGCCGCGCGAGCGGTCGCGGCGCCTTCCGCCCGCGGCGTTCGAGGTGATCTCGCTCCAGATCGCCCCGGGCCAGGCAAGGCGCAGCTCGAAGCGTTCGGAAAGCCCCCATCGCAGCAATGTGCCCGGTGCCTCGAACCGGACACTCGAACGACCTGATGCCTGGTCTCGTTCGAGCTGCACGCCGACCTCGACCTGCAGCGAGCCGTCGGGGACGGTGACGGCCGACTCGGTCTGATCGGGCCGGTCGGTCACCAGCCCGGCAGGTGTCTCGGCTCCCTGCGCGAAGGCCCCCGCGCCGGCACAGCCGAGCAGGAGGTGGAGACATCCGACGCCGACAAGACCGCTGCGGAGCGTCCCGGTGGATCGAGGGGCTTGACTTCTTCTCATTCAAAGATTCTAATTTTGATATGTCAAAAAACCTAGCCCCGGTCGAGGTGTCCTCATCCCGGGTCGGGAACAGGGAAGGCGGGCTCTCCCTTCCCGAGGTCCACGGGAGCGTGTCGGTCTCCGGGGCGAAGGGCTGGCTGCGCCGCTTCCTCGCTTTCGCCGGGCCCGGCTACCTGGTCAGCGTCGGCTACATGGACCCGGGCAACTGGGCAACCGATCTGGCCGGCGGCGCGCAGTTCGGCTACGCGCTGATCTGGGTGATTCTGCTCTCGAACCTGATGGCGATCTTCCTGCAGACGCTCTGCGCGCGCCTCGGCGTCGTGACCGGCCGCGACCTCGCGCAGGCCTGTCGCGAGCAGTACTCGAAGCCGGTGGCCTACGTCCTCTGGGTGCTCTGCGAGATCGCCATCATCGCCTGCGATCTCGCCGAGGTGATCGGCTCGGCGGTGGCGCTCAACCTGCTGTTCGGCCTGCCGCTCGTCTGGGGCGTCCTGATCACCGGCTTCGACGTCATGCTGCTGCTTGCCGCCATGCATTTCGGCTTCCGCAAGATCGAGGCGATCGTGCTGACCCTGGTGTCGACAGTGGCGCTCTGCTTCGCCCTCCAGGTCTTCCTCTCGTCGCCCGATTGGGGCGGGGTGGCGATGGGCATGTTCGTGCCGACCCTCCCCGGTCGCGAGGCGTTCTACATCGCGCTCGGCATCCTCGGCGCCACGGTGATGCCGCACAACCTCTACCTGCATACCGCCCTGGTGCAGACGAGAGACGTGGCACCGACTTCGGCCGGGCGCCGGCTGGCGATCCGCTACAACACGACCGACACCGTGATCGCCCTCGGCGCCGCCTTCTTCGTCAACGCGGCGATCCTCATCGTCGCCGCGGCGGTCTTCCACCGCGCCGGGCTGCACCATGTCTCGGAGCTGCAGGAGGCACATCGCCTGCTGGCGCCGCTGCTCGGCGCGCCGATCGCTGCAACCGCCTTCGCCGTGGCGCTGCTCGCCTCGGGCCAGTCCTCGACCATCACCGGTACGCTCGCCGGGCAGATCGTCATGGAGGGTTTCCTGCGGATCCGCATCCGGCCCTGGCTGCGGCGGCTGATCACGCGCCTCCTGGCGATCGGGCCGGCCGTCCTGCTGATCTCGGCTTCCGGGGGCAAGGAGACGGTCGAGCTCCTGGTGTTCTCGCAGGTCGTGCTCTCGATGCAACTGTCGTTCGCCACCTTCCCGTTGATGAAGTTCACCTCCGACCGCGCGCTGATGGGCGAGTTCGTCAACCCGCGCTGGGTGAAGATCCTCGGCTACGGCATCTGCACGCTCATCGCCGTGCTCAACCTGGCACTCCTCTTCCAGACGCTCGGCTGGATCTGGATGGCCCTCGTCGCCGCGGTGGCCGCCGGCTTCGCGATCTGGGTACGATGGTTCTATCGGGGAGAGTGACCATGTACCAGACGATCCTGGTGGCGCTCGAGAACAGTCGCACCGACGAGGCGATCCTCCGCCACATCGAGGAGCTGGCGCCGCACTTCGACAGCCGGCTTCTCCTCGTGCACGTGGCCGATGGCTGGGTGGCGCGTCACCTCGACGACCTCAACCTCGCCGAGTCGGCCGAGATGCGCGAGGACCGCGCTTACCTCGAGAAGGTGCGCCTCCGCTTCGCCGAGCGGGGCATTCCCGCCGACACCGTGCTGCTCCGTGGCGAACCCGCCGACGCCATCGCGCGCCTCTGCGGCGAGCGGCCGGTCGACCTCATCGCGATGAGCACCCACGGCCACCGCTTTCTCGCCGACCTCATCCTCGGCTCGACCGCCAACAAGCTCCGCCACGTCGTCGACGTGCCGGTCCTGCTGCTGCGCGCGACGAGCTGACGGCGGCCGCGGCAGGCCGCCACGCTCAGCGGAGCGGCGCCAGGGTCCAGGTCCGGGGGAAACGACGACTCGTCGTGTTGGGAAAGAGAACGGCGTCCTGGGCCGCTGACGCCGGAAGGGAGAGGCGGGCGGAGCCGTCGGCCAGGATCTCGTAGCGGAGAGGCTCGTCGGTCAAGCGCGCGGGGGAGACGAAGTCGAGGTCCGCCGGCAGGGCCGCCGGGTAGCGGCGCTCGGCGAGGGCACGTTCGCGCAGGGTGAGCGCCGAGAGAGCCAGCCGGCGCGCGTCGAGGAGGGCGCGAAGCCAGCGTTCGCGCATCCACTCCCCGCGGCCCAGACGCCCGACGATCCAATCGTCGAGGTTCCAGGCGAAGACCAACTCCGTGTCGGACGGCGGCTCGGGCGGCATCGCCGGACGCTGCACGAGGTCGATCAGCGCAAGGATGGCCCGGTTGGTCATCGCAGCGGAGAAGCCACGGACGGCGAACGGATCGACCAGCGAGGTCGACGACAGACCTGTTCCGGGAAGCGAGACCCATTGACCGCTCCTGCTCCAGTCCTGCGCGAGCGCCTCGGCGCGCAGCGAGGACTCGTAGGAGCCGGGGTCCCCGAGGGTCGAGAGCCGCTCGCGAAGCCGCGCCAGCGCGACGTCGAAGGTTCCCTCGCCGAGTCCTCCCGCGAGCTCGCCGTAGGTGAATCGCTCGATGGCCAGGCCCGTCAGGCGGGTGATCGCGCCGAGATCCGAGCCGAGGCAGCCGGCCACGGCGAGGTTCCGCAGGATGCTGTCCGACCGGGCGAGAGGCTCCTTCGCCGGATCGGCGAGACGACCCTGCCAGAGGTCGAGTTGGGCGAGATCGAGAACGGCGATGAGGTTCATCCGGGGGTTCGAGAGCTCGGGAAGGACCGGCCTGAAGACACACTCCGGCTTTGCCGCCGCTTCCCGGTAGAGCTCGAGGGCCCGCTGGTTCATCTCGAGCACGGCGCGCAGGTCGCTCTCGCGCGCTGCCGACAGAGGCGCTGTGAAGTCGACGAGCGAGGGGAAGGGCAGAGTCGAAGTGGTCCTCGTCTCAGCGACGAGGGCGGCGGCCGCGAGCCACGGCACGGCGTTCTCGGCCGGTCCCGTCCACGGTGGCTCGACGAGCCGGGCGGCGATGGGGGCTCGGAGCCGCTCCTGCAGCTTCTCGCCCTGCCAGGCCACGCGGACCGCCCAGAGACGGGCGCCGAGCCAGAGCAGCAGCAGCGCGAGCAGCGTCAGTCGCAGGCCCCATCCGAGTCGGAAGGAGAGCGTCCGCGCAGTCGGATTCATCGCCGGACCTCCGCCGGCGTGGGCGGTTGCGTCACCACGGGGGCTTCCGTCGCCCACGGGTCGAAGCTCGGACGGTCGAGCGGAAGCACGAAGGAGGGCCGGACCCCGGCGAGCAGCTCGACGGCCAGGTGGGCGAGCAGCGTGAGCAGCAGCACGAGGCCGAAGAGGCGGTCGGGATCGAACCGTCCGCTCGCGGGTGCCCTCTGCTCCGCCGCGCGGGCCCGCGCCGCGGCCAGGACCCGCGCGCGGAGGCCGGGTGGCGGAGCGGAGGGTCGCAACCTGTCGAGCGGATCGGAGGCACCCGTCATCGCGAGACCCCCATCATCCGGCGCAGACGCGCCAGGCCGAGCCGGTAGCGGCTCGCCGCCGTGAACCGCGGCACGCCAAGCACCCGTCCCATCTCGCCGAACGTGAGCTCGCCGAAATGGCGGAGGAAGATCGCCTCGCGGAGCTTCCTCGGGAGCTCGGCGACGGCACGCGCGGCCCGATGGGCGTCGATCGCCGGACCCGGCTCAGTCGGCTCGGCCAGGAGGTGCCGCTCGTCGAGCTCGATGTCCCGCGATCGCCTGCGAACGCTGTCGAGGGCGGCCCGTCGGACCGCGACGAGCAGCCAGATCCGCGGTTCGCGGACTCGCGAAGGCAGGCGCACCCGGCGGGCTGCGAGGCGACAGAAGACCTCTTGCACCGCGTCCTCGGCGAGCTCCGGCGAGCCGCAGCTCCACAGCGCGAAGCCGTAAAGGTCGCGCGACAGCGCGTCGTAGAGGACGGCCAGCGCGTCAGGGTCGCCGTCGGCGGCACGGAGGAAGCAGGGGCGCAGCCTCTCCGCTTCCGAACGGGGCGTAGCGAACGACAGCGGGAGGAGCGCGGCGGAGACGTCCATCGCAGGAGAGACGCACCAGCCTCGCCATCTTGTCACCGACTCCCGTTGCGGGAGCCGTCCTACGCCGACCAGCTCGGCGGCGGCGGGACGGCGGCGGCTTCGGGGGTGAGCTCGAGGCGGGCGACGAGGCGGGCGTCGCCGGCGAGGGTCCAGCGGGTGGGGTGGCCGTCGCGCCGGCCATCGCCGACGGTGAGGGTGAAGCCGCCGGCGGTGAGGGCGGTGAGCGGGAGGTCGGCGAGGCCGAGATGGAGTCCGACCGCCGCGGCGGCGAGCGTGCCGCTGCCGCAGGCGAGGGTCTCGGCCTCGACGCCGCGCTCGTAGGTGCGGATCTCCATCCGGTCGCGCGCCGGGAAGCGGACGAAGTTGACGTTGGTGCCGGTAGCGAACCGGGGGTGAGCGCGCAGTGCCGGGCCGAGCGCGGCGAGCGGAGCGCGCTCGAGCGCACCGGGCCAGAGGAGCACGAGGTGCGGAACGCCGACGGCGAGGAACCACCCCTCGTGGATCACCCCGTCGATCTCCGGCGCGACCCGTTGCGGGAGCTCGGTCGGAGCGGGAAGGTCGAGGACGATGGCCGAGCGGTCCGTGGGGTGGCGACGGGCGAGCACCCGGCCGGCGCCGGTCTCGAGTCGCAACTCGTCGTCCCCCGCGCCAGCCCATCCCAGCTCGAAGGCGAGCCGGGCAGCGCAGCGAGTGCCGTTCAGGCAGAGCTCGGCGGGCCGTCCGTCGGCGTTCCAGTAGGCCATCCGCGCGCCGTCCGGCGCGCGGCGCAGGGTGAAGAGGCCGTCGGCACCGAGGGAGAGCCCGCGGCGGCACCAGGCGGCGATCTCGGACGCGGTCGGATCGACCTCCGGCTCGACGAGCGCGACGAAGTCGTTGCCGGCGCCCGAGAGCTTCCAGGCCGTCCTCAAGGCACGCGCACCTCGACGAGCGCCGGGGGTCCCTCGTTGCCTCGCAGGTCGACCGTCGTCACCCGGTACTTGAAGGTCAGCTTCGCAGCGAGGCCGCTGTCGGCGAGCTCGCGGCCGGTGATCGGCTCCGGGGTGATCAGGCGGAACTCGGCTCCGGGGTCCTGTCGGTAGACGCGGTAGCCGGCGACGTCGTTGGCCGGGCTCGCTTCCCAGATCAGGCGCACGGCGCCGTCGGACGGCAGTGCGGAGAGCTTCGCCGGCGGTTGCGGCGGGAAGCGGTCCTCGTAGACGAGCTCGCGCTCGCCGGCCGGCGCGCTCTCGACCACCGGCGTCTTCGAGGCCAGGGTGCACACCGTGTAGATGTAGCGCTGGCCGAAGCGCGCAGTGGTGTCGACGAAGCGGCTGTCGCTCGCCTCGGCCACCTTGATCGGCGCGCCGTAGCTCGGCCGCTCGGCCTCGCGGCGATAGACGTGGTAGCCGACGGCGCGCGGCGCCGCTCCCCAGGCGACCTCGACACCCTCGGGCTTCGGGGCGACGGTGAGCGGCGAGGGCGGCAGTGGCGGAGCGCTCGGCGCGAGGGCGGCGATGTTGGAAAGATCGGCCCAGCCGCCACGCTCGGCGCGCGTTCGCACGGCGTAGAAGTGCGCTTCGGGGGGGCTCGGCAACGGTTCGCTCAGCCGGAAGCGGATCGAGATCCGGTCGCCCGAGATCGCCCCCTTGAGCTCGGCTCCCTCGAGTGTGAGGAACGGCTTGGCCGCAACGGCGAATTCGCGCCCGTCGATGGCAAGCGTCGTCGTCGCGGCGGCGGTTGGTGCCGGGGTCGGCGCCGGGGTCGGTGCGGGTGTCGGAGCGGGCGTCGGCGTCGGAGCCGGCGCCTTCTTGCCGCCCACGACCGACGCGGTCGCCGGGGCGCCGCCCCGGATCACCTGGAGCACCTCGAGCGTCTCGAGACCCGGCAGGACCATTCCGGCGGCGGTGGTCTTCGGATAGCCCATCTCGAGCACCACCTCGAGCCCGCGCTGTCGCACGGCGAGATCGGCGATGCGCGCCGGCACCGCGCGGGGCGGCGGCAGCGGATCGCTCTTCTTGCCACAGCCGGCGAGCGGAGCGAGAGCGCAGAGCAGTGCGGCGACGGCGGCAGGAGCGGCGAGCGAGCGGCTACGGGCGAGATCAGAGGACATAGCGCGAGAGATCCTGGTTCTGGACGATGTCGGCGAGCGCGCGGCGCACGTAGCCCTCGTCGATCGAGAGCTCGACGCCCTGCATGTCGGGAGCCTCGAACGAGACCTCCTCGAGCAGGCGCTCCAGCAGGGTGGCGAGGCGGCGAGCCCCGATGTTCTCGGTGGTCGAGTTGACCTCGACGGCGAGGCGGGCGAGCGCCGCGATGGCGTCGTCGCCGAAGCGCAGGGTGACCCCCTCGGTGGCGAGCAGCGAGGCGTACTGCTTGGTGAGCGCGTTTTCCGGCTCGACGAGGATGCGCACGAAGTCGGCTTCGGTGAGCGGCTCGAGCTCGACGCGGATCGGGAAGCGGCCCTGCAGCTCCGGGATGAGGTCGGAGGGCCGGGCCACGTGGAAAGCGCCGGCGGCGATGAAGAGGATGTGGTCGGTGCGCACCGGGCCGTGCTTGGTGGTGACCGTCGTCCCTTCGACGATCGGCAAGAGGTCGCGCTGCACCCCCTCGCGCGAGACGTCCGGGCCGCCGCCGCCCCGTTCGCGTCCGGCCACCTTGTCGATCTCGTCGAGGAAGACGATGCCGCCCTGCTCGACGCGCAGCCGCGCCTCCCGCGCCACCTGCTGGCGGTCGATGAGCTGCTCGGCCTCCTCGCCCTCGAGGATCTCGCGGGCCTCGGCGATCGTCACCCGCCGGCGGCTCTTGCGGCCGAACATCCCGGGGAGCATCTCCTTGAGGTTGATGCCCACCTCTTCGACCCCCTGGCCGGTGAACATCTCGAGGCTGGGGCCCGAGCGGTCCTCGACCTCGATCTCGACGAAACGAGCGTCGAGCGACCCCGAGCGCAGCCGCTCGCGCAGCTTCTCGCGCGTCGTCGCCGGGTCTTCGGCCTCGGGCGCCGCGGGCAGCGACGGCGCGCCGGCGGTGGGTGGGGCGTAGCTCGGCGCCGGGGGAGGCAGCAGGAGCTGGAGGAGCCGCTCCTCGGCGCGCGTTCGCGCCTTGCCCGCCACCTCGGCGCGCTGCTCTTCGCGCACCAGGCCGACGGCGATCTCGGTCAGGTCGCGCACGATCGACTCGCAATCGCGGCCGACGTAGCCCACCTCGGTGAACTTGCTCGCTTCGACCTTGAGGAACGGTGCGCGGGCGAGGCGGGCGAGGCGGCGGGCGATCTCCGTCTTGCCGACGCCGGTCGGGCCGATCATCAGGATGTTCTTCGGCAGGATCTCCTCGGCGACCTCGGGCGGCAGCTGCTGGCGACGCCAACGGTTGCGCAGGGCGATCGCCACCGCCCGCTTGGCGGCGCGCTGGCCGACCACGTACTTGTCGAGCTCCGCGACGATCGCGCGCGGCGGCTGGTCGTCGAGCGCGAGGCCGCGCCCGGCCTCGGTCGGGGTCATAGTTCCTCGAAGGTGAAGCGGTCGTTGGTGTAGATGCAGAGCTCGGCGGCGATGCCCAGTGCGGCGGCGGCGACCTCGCGCGCCGGCATCGCCGTGTGACGGACCAGGGCGCGGGCGGCGGAGAGCGCCATCGCCGAGCCCGAGCCGACCGAGAGCAGGCCGTCGTCGTCGGGTTGCAGTAGGTCGCCGGTGCCCGAGACGAGGAACGACCGCTCCTTGTCGGCGACGATCATCATCGCCTCGAGCTGGCGCAGCACCCGGTCGGTGCGCCAGTCCTTGGCCAACTCGACGACCGCCCGCTCGAGGTTGCTGCCGTGCTCCTCGAGCTTCGCCTCGAGCCGGGCGAAGAGCGCCAGCCCGTCGGCCGCGCCGCCGGCGAACCCCACCAGCACCTTGCCGCGCCCGGCGCGCTTGACCTTGCTCGCCCCGGCCTTGAGGACGGTGTTGCCGAGCGTCACCTGCCCGTCCCCGGCAAGACAGACCGCTCCTCCGCGCCGCACCAGCAAGACGGTCGTCGATCGGGTTCGCTGCATGGCGGGGATCATAGCAACCGGGGCGAGGGCGTCGCGGCGAGAGTCGGAAGCGCCGGCTTCCGTCAGGATCGAGCCTTCGCCAGCCGCACGTACAGCGCTCCGTGTCCGCCGTGCTCGGGGCGGGCGGTGGCGAAGGAGTGAACGAGGCGGGCGAGAGGTGGGGCGGCGAGCCAGCCCGGGACGGCCAAGTGAAGAACGGCGGGGGTCGGGCGGTCGCGGCCGTGGCCGGTGACGACGAGGACGGTGCGGGTGCCGCGGCGGCGGGCGGTGGTGAGGAAGCTGTCGAGTCGCTCTTCGGCGCGCTCGAGCGAGAGGCCGTGCAAGTCGAGCGTCGCCTCGATCGGCGCGCTCTCGCCGCCGAGCGCCGCGAGCTCGCGCGGTGGCAGGTCGCCGCGCCAGCCGGAGATGCGCGAGCCGGTGCGCTCCACGTGGAGGAGCGGGCGGGCCGGCGCACCGGGAGCGGCGGGTGGGCGCGCCGGGCGGCGGACGCGCACGCGGTCCGGGCCGTCGGCCGGCAGGGGCTGCACGTCGTCGAGCGCGGCGGCGAGGATCTCGTCGAGCTCGTCGGTCGTCAGCGCCGCGGGCGGGCACCGGCGTGCTCGCGGGTCGCGCATCGCTCGGCCGGCACGGCGTTGCGTCAGCTCGCCTCGGGGGCGGCGGACTCGTCGAGCTCGACGCGATTACGCCCGCCGTCCTTGGCGCGATAGAGGGCGGTGTCGGCGCGGCGCAGGCAGGACTCGAGCGGCTCGCCGACGCGCGCTTCGGCGACGCCGATCGAGACGGAGAGCGGGATGCGGTGACCGAGCAGGTCGAGCGGCTCGGCGAGCGCGGCCCGCAGCTTCTCGGCGGCGACGGCTGCGCCGGCGAGCGGCGTCTCCGGGAGGAGATGTCGCCTCAACCGCAACGCGAGAACCCCACCAGCACCTTGTCCCGCCCGGCGCGCTTGACCTTGCTCGCCCCGGCCTTGAGCACCGTGTTGCCGAGCGTCACCTGCCCGTCGCCGGCAAGACGGACCACGCCGTCCCGCCGCACCAGCAACACCGTCGTCGATCGCATCCGCGACATGGCGGGGATCATAGCAACCGGGTCGAGAGGGTCGGTGAGAAGAGGCATCAGTGTGAGAGTGCTGCGCTCCAGGTCGATAGCGAACCTGACTCAAAGCCGTCCGAGAGTAGGAACACGAGACAGCGCCAGCGGGCAATGTGGGTTGCGGGAATTCCGCCGGCAGAGGAGAAGAGACCTCCCGCGAAGATGTCGCGGCTTCCCGAATCTTCGAAGATCGAGAGTGAGCGCACCTCATCATCGAGGGCGGTCCCTCCTGGTCCGGAGAGATCCGACCATTGTGCTCCATCCCAGCGCGCGAGGTAGTCGGCCTTGACTCCGTCGAATCCGAAGAATCGACCTCCGACATAGAGCGCCCTTTCCGTTCCGTCCTCGAGGGCAGCGAGAGCGTAGACGCGGTCGTTCGGGTCGGAAGTGGGGGGAGTACCTACGGCGGCCCAGGACGCGCCGTCCCAACGGGCGAGATGAGTCGCGCTCGTACCGCCCGCTTTCGTGAACTCGCCTCCCGCGTAAAGAGCACGCCCCGAGCCATCGTCGAACGTCGCGAGAGCGTGGATGGGGAGATTCACCCCGGGTTCCGTCGGACCGAAGAGGGCGGACCAGGATCCGTCCTTCCAGCGAGCAACATGATTTGCTTCCACATCTCCCGCCATCATGAACCAGCCTCCGACGTAGAGGCCGCGCGTGGAGTCGGGGCCCTGGTCGATCCCGGCGAGGGCGTAGACGATTCCGCCGACACCGTTTCGTAGCTGTCCCGGCAGCGGAGACCAGGCCGTCCCGCTCCATTTGGCGATGGAGTTTGCTGGCGTTCCACCCGCGAGGACGAAGTAGCCGCCAACGTAGAGCGCCTCGCCGGTACCGTCATCGTAGGTCGCCAGCGCTTCTACGTAGCCGTCGACCCCGTCTCCCTGCGATCCCGCAAGCCGAGACCAGCCGACGCCGTCCCACTTGGCGATGTGCTGGGCCGCTAGTCCCCCAGCTCGAGTGAAGCGCCCTCCGGCGAAGAGCGCCTTGCCGGTCCCGTCGTCGAACACCGCGAGACTCGTCACGATGAAGCTCACGCCGTTTCCTCCAGGACTGGAGAGTGGCAGCCATTCGCTTCCATTCCACTTCGCAATGTAGTTTGCGCTCGCACTTCCTGCGGTGGTGAAAGTGCCGCCTGCGAACAGTGCGTTCCCGGAGCCATCGTTGTGGACTGCAAGAGCGAGAACGCGACCGTTCAGTCCGTGGCCGGGGACTTCCGGTAGGGCGGACCAGGTGGACCCGTCCCATTTGGCAATTCCGTTTGCACTCGAACCGCCGGCAGTCGTGAAACTCCCTCCCGCAAGCAGGGCTGAGGAAAGTCCGTCGTCGAGTGCGGCAAGAACATGAACCTCGTCGTTGGTCCCGGTTCCCGATGGGCCCGCGAGGGCTCTCCACGAGCGGCCGTCCCATTGGGCGATATGACGGACTTCGGTACTTCCGGCGTACCAGAAGAAACCCCCAGCGATGAGCGAGGTCTGCTCACCTCGGGTGAAAGTCACGAGCGAGTTGATCCACATCTCGGAAACGCCCATCGGCGCTTGCCACGCGACTCCGTTCCATTTGGCGAACGAGTGCGCCGGAATCCCTCCGGCGGTGTAGAACTCGCCGGCAGCAAACAGGGCCGCACCTGTGCCGTCATCGAAGACCGCGAGCGCGTGGATCGAGCCGGAAACGCCTGCACCTGAAGGCCCGGAGAGGGGCATCCAGGCAGACCCGTTCCACTTCGCGATCGAGTTCGCCGCGCGTCCGCCTGCCAACGGGAAGCTCCCGGCAACGAAGAGGGCAGGGCCGCTGCCGTCGTCGAATGACGAGAGGGCATCTACGGTTCCGCCGACGCCGTTGCCGGTCCCATCGGTGAGAGCAGACCACCCGTTGAGTGTCCATCTCGCGATGCTGTTCGCGGTGACTCCTCCAGCTGAGGAGAACGCTCCTCCGGCGTAGAGAGCGCTTCCGCGCCCGTCGTCGAAGCTCGTCAGCGCACGAACGACCCCTTGCACACCGCTTCCGGAAAGGCCCGGAAGCGGCGAGAACGCCAAGCCATTCCAGCGCGCGATTCCGGAGGCTGGAACCCCGCCGGCCGCGGTGAAGGACCCGCCGACGTACAGCGCAGCACCGTTTCCGTCGTCGAACACGTGGAGGCTTCGTACCTCTCCGTCGACACCGTTGCCATTGGGTCCGTTCAGCGCTGTCCAACGGGCTCCGTCCCATTTGGCAATGTGATTCGCGTTCGTCGCAGAAGCAGAAGTAAATTTGCCGCCGACGAAGAGGGCGGGGCCGGTACCGTCATCGAATTTCGCAAGTGCATGGACCGTTCCGCTGATCCCTGGTGCGAAGAATCCGGTCGACCAGCCACAGCTCGGCAGCGGAATCGATCGAATCGCGCTTGAGGAGAGGCTCCTCGCCAGGGGAAACGCTGCGATGAGCACGCGCTTCCTACGTACAGCGTCGATCTCGAGGGTATCGACTCCTAAGGCGACACGGCGGGTTGCGAGCAGAGGTTCATCGTCGTCGGGCGCACCATCACCATCCAGATCCTCCCAGATGACGATTTCGACTGGATCCGCACCGGACCAATGGACCGCGACGGTAGTCCGTTGTTCTTGAGTAACCCGGCCAATGCAGACGGCGGAGAGAGAGGGCGCTGCCCCTGCAGCATCCTGGCCCCACGCCGGGACGGCGAATCCGACGCACGCGAATGCGATCAAGGCCGCGTCGATCCGACGCCAGTGACTCGAAGCGCTCATGGCTCGCAAACGGCAGACCATGTCGAGATGCTCACCGACTCGAGGTCGCGCGAGAAGGTCGGTCTCGGAGTCCACGCCCAGCGGGCTACTGGGCTCGACGGCAGACCTCTAGCAAGCGCGAAATTCGCACCGACGAAGAGACCAGGCCCCGACCTGCCGTCGAATCCACGAGGCGACAGAACTCGATCATCGGTTCCGTCCCCTGCCGGGCACGAAGGTCTGATCGGCCCTTTCCCATCCCAACTCGCGAGTTGAGAATCCTGACCACGTCGTGTGCTCACGGAGCGTCCTCTGGTGTTCAGGCTCGGGCCAATGCCATTGTCAAAGGAAGCGAGCGATTCGACTTTCCCGATGAAAGTGCTCGTGGCCCGGTCTGGTATCGGAGGCCACGTGCGGCCGCTCCATCCGGGGGGCCGGCCCGGTCCTCGAGCCTCTGGCGGCGGTAAACCACCCAGCCGCAGAGATAGCCGGCCCGTGCCCAGCGTCGAAGACGACGATCGCTCGTACGGAAGCAGCGGAGAAACGCTGCAACCCAGGTGCCCTGACGAACGCGGGTTGTCGTGCGACCAGGAGGCAAAGAGAATCCCACTCTCTGTCGAAGCGCTGTCGTCGCCTTGCGGACTCTCTCGCCGGAGGGCGATCACCGCAGCGCTTGGCGTCAGTATAGATCCACCCGTCCTCTCCTGGTCGGGACTCAGCGGGTCCGGTGTCCATCGGCCCGCGATAGAGCCAAACAGGTCGCACCTGGGCCGCCATGGGCCGGGCGCGCGGTCGCGAATGCGAGGACGCTGGCGGAATTTTCAGGGCCAGCCAGCCATGAGGGTACCTCTCCGCCGCAGGAGCCCGGCGTCGGGGCGATGGCGGCCGTGGCCGATGACGACGAGGAGGGTGCGGAGGCAACGGCGGCGGGCAAAGGCGAGGAAGTTCACGAGGCGCTCGCGGGCCGCCTCGCGGGAGAGACTATGGAGGTCGAGCGTGGCCTCGATCGGACGGCGGCCGTGCCGAGGGTGGCGAGCTCGCGGGGGGGGAGCTCGCCCTGCCAGCCGGCGACGCGCGAGCCGGTGCGCTCCACGTGGAGGAGCGGGCGGGCCGGCGCACCGGGAGCGGCGGGTGGGCGCGCCGGGCGGCGGACGCGCACGCGGTCCGGGCCGTCGGCCGGCAGGGGCTGCACGTCGTCGAGCGCGGCGGCGAGGATCTCGTCGGGCTCGTCGGTCGTCAGCGCCGCGGGCGGGCGCCGGCGTGCTCGCGGGTCGCGCATCGCTCGGCCGGCACGGCGTTGCGTCAGCTTGCCTCGGGGGCGGCGGACTCGTCGAGCTCGACGCGATTGCGCCCGCCGTCCTTGGCGCGATAGAGGGCGGCGTCGGCGCGGCGCAGGCAGGACTCGAGCGGCTCGCCGACGCGCGCTTCGGCGACGCCGATCGAGACGGAGAGCGGGATACGGTGACCGAGCAGGTCGAGCGGCTCGGCGAGCGCGGCCCGCAGCTTCTCGGCGGCGACGGCTGCGCCGGCGAGCGGCGTCTCCGGGAGGAAGACGAGGAACTCCTCGCCCCCCCAGCGCGCCACCGCGTCCTGGCCCCGGACCGCCTCGGTGAGCCGGTGGGCGACCTCGGTCAGCGCGCGGTCGCCCACCTCGTGACCGTAGCGGTCGTTGACCGACTTGAAGCGGTCGAGGTCGGCGAGGGCGAGCGAGAACGGCGCCGTCGTGCGGCGGATCCGCTCGCGCTCCTGCTCGACCAGGCGCAGGGCGGCGCGACGGTTGAGCAGCTCGGTGAGCGGGTCGGTCGTCGCGGCGCGCTCGAGCGCCTCCTGCGCCTTGCGCCGCTCGGCGATCTCGGCGTGCAGCTCGCGGTTGGCCTCGGCGAGCTCGGCGGTGCGCTCGGTGACCCGCAGCTCGAGGGTGGCCCGCGACGCCTCGAGCTCGGCGAGGGCGCGGCGCTCCTCGGCGCGTGCGGCGGCGAGGCCGCCGGTCATCTCGTTGAAGGCGCGGCCGAGCTCCTCGACCTCGTCGCCGGTGGCCACCGCCACCGCGCCGTCGAGCCGACCGGCCTGGACCTCGCGGGCGCGCTGCGAGAGCGCCCGGATCGGCCGCGTGATGCGCGAGGCGAGATAGCGGCTGAGCACCCAGGCGAGGGTCAGGGAGAGCGCCAGCGAGGTCAGTCCGGCAAGGCGCAGGCGCTCGGTTTTCCGTGCGACTTCGTCGGCTCGCATGTCGATGCCGACGAGGTAGCGTCCGTCGCCGCTGTGCAGCGGGGCGTAGCCGGAGAGGAACCAGCCCCACTCGTCGCGCACGATCGCCTCGTCGGCGGAAACCCGCGAGAAGCCGGCGAGCATCGCCGGCGGCGGGTCGCTGTAGACGCGGCCGGGGAGTGCCTGGGCGGGCCCGTTGTCGGAGTCGACGACGAACGAGACGGTGTCGCCGCTGCGCCGCAGGATGTAGATGAACGCGATGTCGCGGTTCGAGCTCTGGAAGGCCCGCAGCCGTTCGAGGTAGTCGCGGTACATCGGCGTGGCGGCGTCCTCGGGAGCGTCGATCGACTCGAGGTCGGCGGGTGCGAGCACCGGGGTGAGGAGGGCGGCGCTCTGCTCGAGCCGGCTGCGCAGGCTCTCGTGCAGGCGCTGCATCGCCTCGCGGTAGAAGAGCGTGCCGATGCTCCCCGACACCAGCACGACGGCGAGGAAGTGGCTGAAGAAGAGCTTGCGGTGGATGGTCAGGACCATGCCGTCACCTCGCGGCGGTCGCCAGTCGGCGCAGGAGCGCGGCGGCGAACCGCTCGGCGCTGCCCGGGCTGGTGGCGAAGAAGAGCGTCGGCTCGACGAGCTCGAGCTCGAGCAGGCACGGCTCGCCGGCCTCGTCGCGCAGCAGGTCGACGCGCGCGTAGAGCGGCGGCTCGGGGCAGGCGAGCGCGAGGATCCGTTCGGCGGCGTCGCGCTCGTCGGGGTCGGGCGCGAGGGGAACCCCTTCGGGCAAGCCGGCCCAGCGCCCGCCCTGGGTCAGGGCGTTCTTGCGGATCGCATGCGAGAAGGCGCCGTCGAGGAAGACGAGCGAGCGCTCGCCGCGCGATTCCACCGCCGCGAGAAACGGCTGGACGAGCATCGCGCGCTCGGCGAGCAGCCGGTCGAGCTGTCGCTGGCCGTCGACGAGCGAGGCGTCGTCGACCGCGTGGGTCTCCCAGGAGTCGGCCGAGACGGCCGGCTTGACGATCGCCCGTCGCCAGCCGCGCGCGCCGAGCAGGGCGGCGAGGTCGAGCCGCTCGCCGGCTTCGGCGAGCACCGTCGGCACCACCGGTGCGCCGCGACGGGCAAGCTCGACGAGGTAGCGCTTGTCGAGGTTCCAGCGCACCAGCGGCCAGGGGTTGAAGAGTCGGCTCCTCGCCGCCACCTGCTCGCCCCAGGCGAGGAACGCCGGAAGCTTGCGGAAGTAGTCCCACGGCGAGCGCAGGAGGACGGCGTCGAAGCGGCTCCAGTCGACCCGCGGGTCGTCCCAGACGGCGATCTCGGCGGTCGCGCCGGCGGCGGCGAAGACGGCGGGCAGCGCGCGATCGTCCGGGTCGAGGTCGGGAAGGCCGGCGTGCGTGACGAGGGCGAGTCGGACGGCGGTGGAGGTCATCGGCCTTCTCCCCTGGCGCGCGGATGGGCGTCGCGGTAGACGGCGAGCAGTCGCTCGAGGTCGACGTGGGTGTAACGCTGGGTGGTGGAGAGCGACTCGTGGCCGAGCAACTCCTGGATGGCACGCAGATCGGCGCCGGCCTCGAGCAGATGGGTGGCGAAGGTGTGCCGCAGCACGTGCGGGTGCACGCCGCGCGCGAGCGCCGTCGCCTCGACGTGGCGGTCGAGCAGACGGCGCACCGACCGGTCGCTGAGGCGCGTGCCGCCGGCGTTGAGGAAGACCGGCTCCTCCTCGCTGCCGGGCGCGGCGACGGCGCCCCAGCTTTCGCGCCAGGCCTCGAGCGCGGCCTGCGCCGGCCGGCCGAACGGCACCATGCGCTCCTTGCGACCCTTGCCGATCACCCGCAGCACGCGAGCGCGCAGGTCGAGGTCGCCCCAGTCGAGGCTGACGAGCTCGGAGACGCGCAGCCCGGTGGCGTAGAGCAGCTCGAGCATCGCCCGGTCGCGCCGCGAGAGCGGCTCGTCTCCCTCGGGTGCGGCGAGGAGCGCCTCGATCTCTCCCGGCCGGAGGTGCTCGGGCAGCGTCCGCCCCGCCTTCGGAGTGCGCACGCCGGCGGCCGGGTTGCCGGCAAGCACGCCCTCGCGCGTCGCCCAGCGGAAGAGGCCGCGCACCGCGGCGAGCGCCCGCCCCTGGCTGCGCTTGGCGGTGCCGCGACGCGAGAGCCAGGCGAGGAAGGAGCGCACGGCCGCGGCGTCGAGCGTCGCCGGGTCGATCGCCCGCGGCTCGCAGCCGAGGTACTCGCCGAGAAAGACGACGAACCGCTCGAGGTCTCCGGCGTAGGCGCGCAGCGTGTGCGGCGAGCAGTTGCGCTCGCGATCGAGGTGCTCGAGGTAGCGAACGACGAGCGCGCGCACGTCAGAGCTCCGGCGGCGTCGGCGGCAGGCCGTGCCGTGCGGCCCACCCGGCGAGGTCGCGGCGGGCGCGCGCGGCGTAGGCGGCGCGGCGCTCGAGCTTTTTCGGCTCGGGGTCGAGCGGGGGGAAGCTGCCGTAGTTGACGTTGGCCGGCTGGAAGCGGTCGGGGTCGGATTCGGTCAGGTGGCGGGCGAGCGAGCCGAGCGCCGTCGTCGCCGGCAGCGGTTCGACCACGCGAGCGGAGCGCTCGAGCGCCAGGTACAGGCCGGCGAGCAGCCCGGTGGCCGCCGACTCGAGGTAGCCCTCGACGCCGGTGATCTGGCCGGCGAGCCGCAGGCGCGGCTCGGGGCGCAGACGATAGAGCGCGTCGAGGTGGCGCGGCGAGTTGACGAAGGTGTTGCGATGAATCTGCCCGAGCCGCACGAACTCGGCCTGCTCGAGCCCGGGGAGCATCCGGAAGACGCGCGTCTGGTCGGCCCACTTCATCCGCGACTGGAATCCGACCAGGTTGTACTGGGTCCTGGCCAGGTTCTCCTGGCGCAGCTGGACGACCGCCCAGGGGCGGCGCCCGTCCGGGCCGCGCAGGCCGACCGGCTTCATCGGGCCGTAGCGCAGCGTGTCCTCGCCGCGCCGGGCGAGCTCCTCGATCGGCAGGCAGCCCTCGAAGAAAAGTGCCTGCTCGAACTCGTGGAGGGGCAGCGTCTCGGCGGCGAGAATGGCCTCGCGAAAGGCGCGATACCGCTCGCGGTCGAGCGGCGAGTTGAGGTAGTCCTCGCCGTCGCCCTTGCCGTAGCGCGAGCCCCAGAAGAGACGCGAGAAGTCGAGCGACTCGCCCTCGAGGATCGGCGCGATGGCGTCGTAGAAGTAGAGATGGGCGCTGCCGAGCAGCGCGGCGAGCCGGGCGGCCATCGCGTCGGAGGTGAGCGGGCCGGTGGCGACGACGACGTCTCCCTCCGGCAGCTCGTCGACCTCCTCGCGCCGCACCTCGATCCACGGGTGCTCGGCGAGCGCCGCGGTGACCGCCTGCGAGAAGCGCTCGCGGTCGACGGCCAGCGCCGAGCCGGCCGGAACCGCGGCGTCGCGGGCCGCGGCGATGACCAGCGAGCCGAGTGCCGCCATCTCCCGCTTGAGCAGCCCCGCGGCGTGCTCGGGGTCGTCGCTGCGCAACGAGTTCGAGCAGACCAGCTCGGCGAAGTCGCCGGTCTTGTGAGCCGGCGTCGAGCGGTGCGGGCGCATCTCGTGCAGCACGACGCTGACGCCGCGGCGGGCGAGCTGCCAGGCGCACTCGCAACCGGCGAAGCCGGCGCCGACGACGTGCACGGGGTGCGACACGAGGGCGATTCTAGCGGCTGGTCCGGTTTCGCCCGGTCAGCTCGGCAGGTCGTGGGTGACCGGGTCCTCGACGACGCGGAAGTAGTGGTCGGTGCCGTAGTGGGCGAAGTTGCTGACCCGCGAGGTGTAGATGCAGGCGAA
This sequence comes from Holophagales bacterium, assembly GCA_016699405.1. NCBI lineage: Bacteria > Pseudomonadati > Acidobacteriota > Holophagae > Holophagales > Holophagales bacterium. The sequence continues at coordinate 1,432,072 of CP064972.1, forward strand.
CTCGGCGACCTGGGCGGCAAAGAGCGAGCGGTTGCTCCCCTGCTTGAAGAGCGAGCCCCAGATGGGGTGGAAGCGGCGCGAGATGCGCTCCTGCAGCTCGCCCGAGCGCTGCCGCAGCGTGCGGTGCTGGCTCTTCAACGCCTCGAGCCGCTCGGCGGCGTCGTGCGCCCCGTGGTTGTCCTCGCCGAGGCGGTGGGCGATGGTGACCACGTCGCGCAGGTCGTCCATCCGGCGTCCGAGGTCGGAGAGCTCCTCGCGCAGCGCCGAGAGGTGGCGCGTGTCGTCGGCGACGCGGCTGCCGGTCTCGAGCTCCTCCTCGAGCTCGCGCACGACGAGCGCCGTGCGCCAGGTGTTGCGCCGCTTCGAGGTGAGGATGTCGCTGTAGATGTGGTCGCCGACGTAGAGGACCTGCTCGCCGGGGGCGTCGAAGAGGCTCATCAGCCCCTCGCGGGAGCCGCCGCGGTAGACCCCGCCCCAGGCCGGGACGGCGACCTCGGCTCCCTCGCGACCGTCGGCGGCGATCGGCACGAACGGCCGCTCGGCGCGAAAGAACCCGGGTTTCCCCGCCGACGCGACGACCAGGTCGAACAGCTCGCGCCAGCTCCCGAGGCCCGGCAGCGAGCCGTCGAAGAGGTGGGAGCAGAGCGCCTCGGTGTAGGCCCAGTCAGAGTTGGTGACCAGGAAGAGTCGCCGCCCGCTCAGGGCGAGACGGGCGAGCGCCAGGGGCAGCTCGTCGTCGCGCTGAATGAAGCGCGCGAGGTCGGCGGTGATCCGGGACTTCAGCCAGCCGTTGGCGTGAATCGAGTCGACGGCATGGCGCACGTCGTCGAAGATCGTCTGCGGCCCGCGACCGAGCACCAGCGCCGGATCGCGCCGGCCGAGCTCGACGAGCTCGGTGAAGAGGTTGACCTCGGGCAGCTCGAAGAGCGTGTCGACGCGGTAGTAGCGGTCGCTCGACAGGTCGATCGGCTCGAGCCGGTAGTACTGGAAGCGGTCGTCGGAGGCCAGGCGCGTGCGGCCGAGGTAGGCCCGCCCGACGTAGCGGTGCCGGTTCATCTTGAGCACCGTGCCGACCTGCCGATCGACGATCAGGCCGCGACGCGGGAAACCGGGCCGGAACTCGGCCTGGCGAACGGCCGCCGGGTAACCGACCTGCTCGACGAGGAAGGTGCGGGCGAGCTCGAACGTCAACGGGTCGAGCTCGGCGCGGTCGTAGTCGGCGAGCGTCCAGTCGAGGTCGAAGCCGATGAAGCGGATCTTGTCGAGCCGCAGGTTGCGGTTGACGAAAACGCGGCGCGCCAGCGGCGGTTTGCCGCCGTCGAGCGCGCGCGGGAAGAGCTCGTGCCGCAGCGCCGGGAGCAGACGGTCGACGAGCTTCGCGCGGGGGTCGTTCACGGCAGAGACTCCGGGAGCGCCCGGCTCAACTTGCCTCGGCGATCTCTTCCTCGTAGCCGCAGCCCTCGCGTGTGCAGATCAGGCGCGAGCCCTTGCGCTTCGAGGTCTTCTCGACGAGGTAGGGGGCGCCGCAGCGCGGGCAGGGCTGCGGCACCGGCCGATCCCAGAGGGCGAAGTCGCAGGCCGGGTAGCGCGAGCAGCTGAAGAAGATCTTGCCGCGCCGGGACTTCTTCTCGAGCATGGTGCCCTCGTTGCACTGGGGACAGCCCACGCCGGTCTCCTTCGGCGGCTCGGCCTTGGGGCCGGTCTTGCGGATGTTCTTGCACTCCGGGTAGCCGGTGCAGCCGAGAAAGACCCCGAAGCGACTGCGCCGCATCGCCATCGGCTTGCCGCACTTCTCGCAGGGGGCGATCTCCTCGGCGGGCGCCTCGGACTCGGCCTTCGGCTCGAGGTCGCGGGTGTAGTCGCACGGCGGCTCGGCGCGGTAGTTGCTGCAGCCGACGAAGGCGCCGTAGCGGCCGAAGCGCACGACCAGCGGCGCACCGCACTTCGGGCACGATTCGTCGGTCGGCAACCCGTCGCGCTTGACGTTGGGCATCTTCTCGCCCGCCGTGGCGAGGTCGCGGTCGAACTTCTCGTCGAACTCGCGCACCGCCTGCTTCCACGGCATGCCGCCCTCCTCGATCTTGTCGAGCTCCTCCTCGAGCTGGGCGGTGTAGCGCTCGTTGAGCACGTCGGCGAAGCCGCCTTGCAGCAGCTTGTTGACCAGGCGACCGAGCGGGCTCGGGCGGAAGCGCGCCTCGACCTTGGCGACGTACTCCCGGTCGGTCAGCGTGGAGAGGATCGAGGCGTAGGTCGACGGCCGGCCGATGCCGTTCTCCTCGAGCGCCTTGACCAGCGTCGCTTCGCTGTACTGGGCGGGCGGCTGGGTGAACTTCTGCTCCTTCTCGACGCGGACGAGACGCAGCTCCTGGCCTTCGACGAGCGCCGGCAGCATCGCGTCTTCTTTGGCGTCCTCTTTGGCCTCGCCCTTCCCGCCCTCCTCGCCGTCGCCGTTGCCCTCTTCGACTTCGCGATAGACAGCGAGGAAACCGGCGCTCTTCAGCACCTTGCCGGTGGCGCGCAGGGTGTAGGGGCCGCACCCGACGTCGACGCGCGTCACGTCGAAGATCGCCGGCAGCATCTGGCTGGCGACGAAGCGGTCCCAGATCAGCCGGTAGAGCTTGAGCTCGTCGGCCGAGAGGTAGCCGGCGACGCTCTCCGGCGGCAGGTCGAAATAGGTGGGGCGGATCGCCTCGTGGGCGTCCTGCGCCCCCTTCTTCGAGGAGTAGAAGTTGGGCTTCTCCGGCAGCTTGTCGGCGCCGTAGGTCGCGGCGATCGCTTCGCGCACGGCGACGATCGCCTCGTCGGCGATGCGCGTGGAGTCGGTTCGCATGTAGGTGATCAGGCCGAGCTGTCCGCGATCGCCGATCTCGCGCCCTTCGTAGAGCCCCTGGGCGAGCGCCATCGTGCGCTTCACCGAGAAGCCGTAGCGCCGCGCCGCCTCCTGCTGCAGGCGGCTGGTGATGAACGGCGGCGAGGGCCGCTGCTTGGACTCCTTGCGCTCGATCGCGGTGACCTTGAACGGCCCCTTCTCGAACGCTGCGGCGACCTTGCCGGCGGTGGCGGCGTCGCCGACCTCCGCCTTCTTCCCCTTGATCTGGTGGAGCCGGGCAAGGAAGGTCGGCGGCGTGCCGGCGGCGAGCTCGGCCCCCAGCACCCAGTACTCGACCGGAACGAAGGCCTCGATCTCGTCCTGGCGCTCGCAGACCATCTTGAGCGCCACCGACTGCACCCGTCCGGCGGAGAGCCCGCGCTTGACCTTGTCCCAGAGCAGTGGCGAGAGCTTGAAGCCCATCAGCCGATCGAGAACGCGCCGCGCCTGCTGGGCGTCGACCTTGCGCTGGTCGATCACGCCGGGTTCGGCGAGGGCCTGGAGGACGGCGCGCTTGGTGATCTCGTTGAAGGTGACGCGATGCACCTCCTTGCCGGCGCTGTCGAGCACCTCGGCGATGTGCCAGGCGATCGCCTCCCCTTCGCGATCCGGGTCGGGGGCGAGGTAGACCGTCTGGGCCTTCTTGGCCGCCTCGCGCAGGCGCTTGACCACGTCCTTCTTGTCGGCGAGCACGGCGTACTTCGGCTCGAAGTCGACCCCGAGACCCATGTCCTTCTTGGGCAGGTCGCGGATGTGGCCGACCGACGCTTCGACGGCCCAGTCTCGACCGAGGAATTTGCGCAGCGTCCGGGTCTTCGCGGGGCTCTCGACGATGATGAGGTTCTTCGCCACTTGGGGCTCGCTCTCGCGGAATCGTTCAGGAATCGCCTGGAGGCTACCTGGCGGGACGGCAGGGTCGGCGAGGGTAGCACCCGTCCGGCCGGCTGGCAACCGACGGGAGGAGCGAAGCGGCCCGGCCGGGGCCGCCGGGCGGCGGGTCGTCGTTCATCGCAAGACCTCGAACCGGGGGCCGGGAAGGCGGCGGACCCGGCCGGAGAGCTCGAGCTCGAGCAGCTCGCCGAGGAGCTCGTCGACCGGACGGCCGGCGGCGGCAGCGAGGGCGTCGAGCTCGACCGGCCCTCCCGCGGCGAGCAGGGCGACCAGCGGGTTGGCCGGGCCGTCAGGCTCGCCGTCGCGGCGCGGTCGGGGGGCGGACGCCGCGGCCGGGCGATCGAGGCCGAGCGCCTGCAGGACGTCGTCGGGGTGGCGAACCAGCGTCGCGCCGTCGCGCAGCAGGGCGTTGGTGCCGAGGCCGGTCTCGTCGAAGATGCGTGCCGGCAAGGCCATCACCTCGCGCCCCAGCTCGAGCGCCAGGCGCGCCGTGACCAGCGAGCCCGAGCGCGGCACGGCCGAAACGACGACCACGCCGGCGGCGAGCGCGGCGATCAGGCGGTTCCGCACCGGGAAGCGCCAGGGCTCGGGTGGGGTGTGGGGCGGGAACTCGGAGACGACAGCACCGCTCGCGGCGATCTCGCGCGCCAGCGCCCGATGACCGCGGGGGTAGTCGATCGCCAGGCCGCAGCCGAGCACCGCGACGGTGCGACCGCCGTTGGCGGCGAGCGCGCCGCGATGGGCGGACGCGTCCACGCCGAGGGCCAGGCCGGAGACCACCAGGACCCCGGCGGCGGCAAGCTCGTGACCCAGCCAGCGCGCTGCCTCGAGGGCCCAGCTCTCGGCGCGGCGGGAGCCGACGATCGCGACCGCCGGCCCGGTCGGCAGCTCACCGAGGCAGTAGAGCGCTGGCGGGGGAAGCGAGAGATGGAGAAGCGACTCGGGGTAGTCGGCGTCGCCGCGGACGAGGGTGCGGGCGCCCTCGCGTGTTGCGGCGGCGGTCTCCCGCCCAGCGAGCTCGGCGGCGCGCTCTCGCAGGGCCAGAGCGGCGGCCAGCGCTCGCGGGGAGACGCCGAGTCGACGCGAGAGTCGCGAGGAATCCGCCTCCGCGGCCTCCATCCATTCGTCGAGACATCCGGCGAGCAGGCAGGCGGCGGCGCGCGGCACGGAGGGTGAGGCGTTGAGCGCGAGGGCGAGCTCGCGAGGTGTCGGGGGCGGCATCGAGTCGGACTCTCCTGGTCGGAAGAGAAGGACGTCAACGGGGTGCCGAATCTCGCACCTGAGGCCCCGAAAGCCGGGTATATACTGCGCGCCCGGCCCGTTCCCGCCGGAAAGGAATCGACGCGATGAGCCCGAGCCGGTCGATTGGCTTCGCCGCACTTCTCCTCGCCGTGGCGTTCGTCTCCGGTGGCGCGAGCCGGCCTGCGGCCGAGGCTCGCTCCCAACTCGGATTCGGCATCGACATGGCCCGACGCGGCCTCTGGAACGAGGCGGTCTTCCGCTTCGAGGCGGCACGGCGGCTCTCCCCCGACAATTTCCGCATCCTCAACGACCTGGCGGTGGCCTACGAGGCCGTCGGCCGGTTCGAGGACGCGCTCGAGGCCTACCGCGCGGCGCTCAAGGTCGAGCCGGGCAGCCGCCAGGCCAAGCAGAACTACGCGCGCTTCGTCGAGTTCTACCAGAGCTTCCGCCCGAAGGCTGCCAAGCCCGCGGTGACGGAAGCCCAGCCGTCCGCGACGCCGACCGCGACGCCGACCCCTGCCGCGCCGTCCAGCGGCTCCTGAGGCGACGTCGTGTCGGAGAGCCGTTCTCCCGCGCCGTTGCTCGATCCCCCGAGGAGGTTCGCCATGCGACTTCCGGCCCCCGTCCGGGCCCTTTTCGTCCTCGCGTTGCTCGCCTCGCCGCTCGCCGCCGGCACGGTCGAGGTCAAGATCAAGCTCCCGGTGCGGGCGAAGATCGACCTCGGCGGTCGCCGCACGGTGGCGCTCGCCCCGTTCATCACCATCGGCCGTGAAGGCGCGGCGCGGCAGTCCGAGTCGGGTGTCGACGTCCAGGGCGAATTCGAGCGGCATCTCGTCAAGCTCCTGCGCCGCGACACCGAGCTCAAGGTGGTCGAGTCCGGCCGTATCGACTACCCGAGCTTCGAGCTCGGCGTCTTGTCGCGCAACCGCGATTTCTGGCGGGCGCTCGGCGAACGCCTGCAGGCCGACCTGCTGCTTTCGGGGAGCCTGGACTTCGACGTCCAGGATCGCAGCGGCTATCGCACCGAGGAGTACGTCTCGCCGTTCGACGGCCGCACCTACTACCGCCAGGTGCTGGTCGAGCAGACCGGTTTCGAGTACGACATCGTGCTGCAGGTCTACGACGGCCGCACCGGCGAGCTGCTCTACACCGACAACTTCAAGGACTTCAAACAGCTCGAGGGCGAGAAGGCCGACCCGCTCAAGGGGATGTTCGAGAACCTGTACTCGCTCGAGGACCGGATCGTCGGCGTCTTCGCCCAGAAGACGATCGAGGCTTCGCGCGTCCTGCTGACCGACTGACGGAAAGGAGCCCCCCGTGCCGAAGAGCAAGTGGCTGACGCGCCTGGCGCTCGCCGGGCTGACCCTCGCGGCGATCGGCGCCACCGGCGCCGCGGCCCAGGACTACGGGACCTCGTTCGGCAAGAACAAGATCCAGTATCGCGAGTTCAAGTGGCAGATCTACCACTCGCCGCACTTCGACGTGTACTACTACGCCGAGGAGGCCGAGCTCTTGGAGAAGGTGGTGTCGATGGCGGAGAGCGCCTACGACCGCCTGTCGCGGGACTTCGATCACCAGATCCAGAAGCCGACGCCGCTGATCTTCTACGCCACGCACTCGGCCTTCGAGCAGAACAACATCATCCAGAACTTCATCCCCGAAGGGATCGGCGCCTTCGCCAGCCCGGTGCGCAACCGGATGGTCCTGCCCATCGACCTGCCGGAAGGAGAGCTCTTCCAGCTCGTCACGCACGAGCTGACCCACATCTTCCAGTACGACATCCTCTTCCAGGGGGGCGTCACCCGGGGCATCGGCGTGCCGCAGTGGGTGATGGAGGGGATGGCCAGCTACATGGCCAAGGACGAAGGCACCTCGGACCGCATGTTCCTGCGCGACGCGGTGGTCAACGACACGATCCCGTCGATCCTCGAGCGCGGTGTCTCGGGCTTCTTCGCCTACCGGTTCGGACATGCGGCGTTCGATTTCATCGAAAGCCGCTGGGGCAAGGAGGGCTTCCGCGACTTCGTCTACGAATTCCGCAACACGCTCGGCGGTCGAGTGGAGAAGGCGATCGAGCGCGGGTTCCGCATCGAGCCCGAGGACTTCGACACCGAGTATCGCCGCTGGTTGCGCAAGCAGTACCTGCCCGAGCTGGTGGCGACCGGCGAGCCGTCCGATTTCGGCCGCCGCTTCCGCTACGAGGAGGGTGAGACGGCGCAGACGATCTCGCCGACGGCCTCCCCGTCGGGCGACCTCGTCGCCACCTTCTCGACGCTGCACGGCGACCTCGACATCGTGCTCTTCGATGCGCGCAAGCGGCGTCTGGTCACCAACCTCACCAAGGGCTTCTCGAGCGACTATCAGTACCTGGTCTCGCAGTTCGTCACCACCGGGGCGCGGATGGGCCGCGATCTCGCCTTCTCCCCCGACGGCAACCGGGTGGCGGTCTTCGCCAAGCGCGAGAAGGGGCGCAGCCTGGTGCTGATCGACGTGCTCGGTCGCAAGGTGGAGCGGGTGATCGACATGGACGTCGAGCAGCAGCACGCCCCGGCGTTCAGTCCGGACGGCAAGACGATCGCCTTCTCGGGCAACCTGAAGGGGCGGTTCGACCTCTTCACGCTCGATCTGGCGTCCGGCACGGTGAGCAATCTGACCAACGACGATCTCTTCGACGGCTCGCCCACCTACTCGCCGGACGGCAAGTCGATCGTCTACAGCTCCGTGGTGGCCGGTGAGCACGCCCAGCTCTTCCGCCTCGACCTGGCCGACGGCAAGCGCTATCGCCTGTCGGAAGGGGCGTGGAACGACAAGGACGCGATCTTTTCTCCCGACGGCAAGCGTCTCTACTTCACCTCGGACCGCTCGGGCGCCGACAACATCTTCGGCCTGGACCTCGGCACCGGGGAGCTGCGTCAGTACACCAACGCCGTGACCGGTTGCTTCATGCCGACCGTCCTGGTGACCCCGGAGGGCGGCGAAGAGCTCGTCTACACCGGCTACTGGCGCGGTCGCTTCGACCTCTACGTGACCGATCTCGACAACCCTGTCGGCAAGCCGACGAAGGTCGATCTGCCGGTCGTCGCCGCGGCGCCGGCCGAGCTGCCGAAGTTCGAGCCGGACATCCAGGTGACGCTCGACGAGGCGAACAAGTCGAAGTACGGCGGTTTCAAGCTCTTCCTCGAAGACGGCGGCGCCTACGTCGGCGTCACCGACGACCAGACCTTCCTCGGGTACACCTACCTCTCCTTCAGCGACTATCTGGGGGATCGCCGGCTGATCACCGCCTTCAGCTCGATCGAGAGCTTCTCGAACTTCGACGTCGTCTACAGCGACCAGCGGCGGCGCTGGGGCTGGGCGGTGCGTCTGTTCGACGACCGGACGTTCTACACCGCGGTCGACCAGAGAATCGGCCAGGTCGTTCGCGACCGCGCCGCCTACCAGCAGACCGGAGCGGTCGCCTCGATCTCGTACCCGATCGACGTCTACCACCGCGTCGAAGCGGGTGTCGGCTACATCATGCGCAAGCTCGACTTCCAGCAACTGGTGGTCGACCCGGCGACCGGCCAGTTGGTCTATTCGGTCGAGCCGCGGGACGACAACTTCCCGCTCGTCGAGGTGGCGGCGGTCGGCGACTCGGCGGTGTACTCCTCCTACGGGCCGGTGAGCGGTCGGCGGTGGCGCCTCGGCGGGGCCTACGCGCTGCAAACCAGCGGCGGGGGCGGGACGCTGACCTCGAGCGCCGACCTCGACCTGCGGCAGTACATCCAGGTTTCCGAGCGCAGCAACCTGTCGCTGCGGGTCTTCGCCGGTGCCTCCTGGGGCGACGTGCCGACGCCCTACTACTTTGGCGGCCTCGACACGGTCCGCGGCTTCGACTTCCGTTCGCTCGTCGGCGATCGCGCCTTCTTCGCCAACTTCGAGTACCGCTTCCCGCTGATCGACGTGCTGGCGACGCCGATCTTCGGCTTCCAGAGCATCCGCGGGCGGATCTTCCTCGACGTCGGCGGCGCCTGGTTCGACTATGCCGGGCAGGGCTTCACCTTCTGGAACGGGGACGAGAACCGGTTGCAGGACGCCGTCTCCTCCTACGGCTGGGGTGTCACCGTCAAGTTCGCCGGTCTCGACCTCAACTGGGACTTCGCCAAGCAGTGGGACTTCAAGGAGTCGACCGCGGGTGGATTCCGCACCTCGTTCTGGATCGGGACCGGATTCTGAGCCCGGGCTCGTCGGCGAGCTCGAGCGCCGCCTCGCCGAGTACGAGGCGCTGCTCGAGATCGGCGTCGAGCTGGCCGGGAGCCTCGATCCGCTCCGGGTCTTGTCGCTCGCGCTGGAGAAGGCCGAGGAGCTCTGCCGCGCGGAGACCAGCTCGATCTGGGAGCTCGACGAGGAGCGCTCCGAGCTCTTCTTCCGCGTCGTTCGCGGGCGGGTAGCCGGCGAGATCCGTGGGCTTCGGGTGCCGCTCGGGACGGGGATCGTCGGGGCGGTGGCGGCGAGCGGCCGGGCCGAGCTGGTCAACGACGTCGAGAACGATCCACGCTGGCGCGGCGATCCGGCCGAGGAGTTCTGCACGCGAGCGATCCTCGCCGTTCCGCTCGTCGCGCACGGGCGCGTCATCGGCGTGCTCCAGCTCCTCAATCCCCTCGAGCGCGCGGCGTTCACCGAGGACGACCTGCGCCGGCTGCGCCTCTTCGCCGGTCCGCTCGCCCACGCCCTCGACAACGCCCGCCTCTATGCGGCGCAGAAGCGGCAGTTCGTCGAGACGGTGACGGCGCTCGCCGAGGCGATCGAGAAGCGGGACCCGTACACCGGTGGCCACGTCCGCCGGGTCGTCGTCTATTCGCTGCTGCTCGGCCGCGAGATGGGGCTTTCGCGTTCCGAGCTCGAGCAGTTGCGCCTCGGGGCGACGCTCCACGACGTCGGCAAGATCGCCATCCCGGACGAGGTGTTGCGCAAGCCCGCGCCGCTCGACCGCGGCGAGTTCGAGGTGATGAAGCGGCACACGCTCGACGGGGCGGAGATCGTCTCCCGGGTGCGCGGGCTGCGAGCGCTGATCCCGGCGGTGCGCAGCCACCACGAGCGGTTGGACGGCGCGGGCTACCCCGACGGGCTCGGGGCCGAAGCGATCCCGCTCGTCGCCCGGATCATCGCCGTCGCCGACACCTACGACGCGATGACGACCGACCGCCCCTACCGTCGCGGGATGGCCCCGGCGGCGGCGTTCGCCGAGATCGACCGCCATGCCGGCTTGCAGCATGCGGGGGAGGTGGTCGCGGCGTTCCGCCGGCTTTTCGAGCGCGGCGAGTTCACCGTCGCCGAGGGCGAGCTGTTGCTTGGCTCCTTGTCCGAATCCGGGTCGGCGGAGTAAAGTGCCGTGTCTAGATGAAGATCGAAACCCTCGGTGTCTTCGGCGGCGAGAGCGTCGACTGCAGGATGACCTGCCTGCTGATCAACGACGGCATCGCCCTCGACGCGGGCTCGCTCTCGCAGGTGCTGCCGATCGAGCGACAACGCGCCGTCCACTCCATCGTGCTGTCGCACTCGCACATGGACCACACCAGCTCACTGCCGTTCTTCATCGAGAACGTCTTCGGCAAGCTGCGTGACGCGGTCGACATCTACGCTTCGCCGGCGGCCATCTACGCGCTGCGCAAGCACCTGTTCAACAACGACACCTGGCCGGATTTCACCCGCCTGCCGAACCACCTCCTGCCGACCTTGCGTTTCCACGAGCTGGTCGACGAGGTGCCGTTCGTGGTCGACGGCGTGACCTTCACGCCGATCCAGGTCAACCACCTGGTGCCGACCCACGGCTATCTCATCGAGCAGGGCGACGCAGCCCTCCTCTGGTCGAGCGACACGGGTCCGACGCAGCGGCTCTGGGAGATCGCCAACGGCCTGACGCGGCTCAAGGCGATCTGTGTCGACACGAGCTTCGACAGCTCGCTGCAGCGAATCGCCGATCTTTCGCTGCACCTGACCCCCGCGACGCTGGAGAGCGAGCTCCGCAAGCTCCATCGTCGCGTGCCGATCCTGCTCCACCACCTGAAGCCGACTTGCCTCAAGGCGGTCCAGGAGGAGGTCCGGCGCCTGCAGAACCCCGATCTGGACTTCCTCGAGCAGGGCCGCACCTATCACTTCTGAGCCCCGACCCCCTGCCCGGCCCCGGCAGGGGCGGTGGTAGCATCCGACGGTTCCCGGCCCTTCGGGATCTCCCAGGTTCCCGGTCTGTGCGCGCAATCGTCCTCGGCTCAGGAAGTGGCGGCAACGCCGTTCTCGTGGAGTCCGGCGGCAAGCGGCTGCTCATCGATGCCGGCTTCTCCTGCCGCGAGATCGAAAACCGTCTGCGCGGTGCCGGCGTCGAGGCGGCCTCCCTGTCCGCGCTGCTGCTGACCCACGAGCACGAGGACCATGTGCGGGGCGCGCGGCGCCTCGCTTCGCGGCACCGTCTGCCGGTCTACGCCACGGCGGGAACGTTCGCCGGCGGCGAACCGGGGGCCGAGCTCTGTGCCTCCGGCATCCGCATCCGATCGGGTGAGCCGTTCGAGGCGGCAGGGTTCGCCGTCGAACCGTTCGCCATCCCGCACGACGCGCGCGAGCCGGTGGGCTTCGTCGTCGAGGACGCAGCCGGCCGCCGGCTCGGGTTGGTCGCCGACCTCGGCTGCCCGAGCCGTCTCGCCTGGGGCCGGCTGCGAGACCTCGATCTCCTGTTGCTCGAGACCAATCACGACCTCGACATGCTGCGCAGCGGCCCCTATCCCTGGGTGCTGAAACAGCGCGTGGCCGGGCGGCATGGCCATCTGTCGAACCGCCAGGCGGCCGACGGCCTCGCCGAGCTCGTCGGGGAGCGGTTGCGCCATGTCGTGGCCTACCACCTTTCCCGGACGAACAACCTCCCGGCGCTCGCCGCGGCGGCTCTCGGCGAGGAGCTCGACCGGCTCGGTGCGTCCTGCGAGGTGGTTCTCAGCGAACAATCCACCCCGACTTCCTGGCTGGAGGTGACTGCGTGAAGGCGAAGGTGACGGTTTACCCGCGGCGCGAGATCCTCGATCCGCAAGGCAAGGCGATTCGCGAGGCGCTGACCCGCCTGGGGTTCGCGGAGGTGCTCGACGTGCGCGCCGGCAAGAGCTTCGAGATCGAGCTGGCGACGACCGACGCGACGCAGGCCGGCGAGCGCCTGCGGCAGATGGCCGCCAAGCTGTTCGCCAACCCGGTCGTCGAGGACTACGAGATCGAGCTCGAGGGCGCGGAGGCGCCATGAGGTGCGGCGTCGTCGTCTTCCCGGGGAGCAACTGCGACCACGACGTCTACCATGTCCTCAAGCACGTCCTGGAATCCGAGGTCACCTTCCTCTGGCACCAGGACTCGAGCCTCAAGGCGGTGGACTTCGTCGTTCTCCCGGGCGGCTTTTCCTACGGTGACTACCTGCGCGCCGGGGCGCTTGCCGCGCGTTCGCCGGTCATGGGGGCGATTCGCGAGCATGCGGCCAAGGGCGGCCTGGTGCTCGGCATCTGCAACGGCTTCCAGATCCTGCTCGAAAGCGGGTTGCTGCCCGGGGCGATGCGGCGCAACCGCGACCTGCGCTTCCTCTGCAAGGAGGTCAACCTGCGGGTCGAACGCACCGACCTGCCGTTCACGCGGCGCTACCGTGTCGGCCAGGTCGTGCGCATGCCGATCGCCCATGCGGAAGGAAACTACGAGGACCGGGAGGCGGAGCTCGATCGTCTCGAGGCACAGCGGCAGGTGGTCTTCCGCTACTGCTCGCCGTTCGGCGAGGTCGACGAGCGGTCGAACCCCAACGGTTCGGCGCGCGGCATCGCCGGCGTCTGCAATGTGGCCGGGAACGTGCTCGGCCTGATGCCGCATCCCGAGCGTTGCAGCGAGGAGGTCCTGGGATCGACCGACGGCCTCGACGTGTTCGCGTCGGTGGTCGGAGCGACGGCAGCGGCAGGAGGTGCCAGGTGAGTACGAAGGCGGAGCCCCCGGTGGACCCGTCGCTTGCCGCCTCTCACGGCCTGTCGTCGGAGGAGTACGAGAGACTCCTCGCCCTGCTCGGCCGCACGCCGACGCTCACCGAGCTGGGGATCACGGCGGCGCTCTGGTCGGAGCACTGCTCCTACAAGTCGTCGCGGGCCTACCTCAAGGAGTTCCCGACCAGCGGTCCCCGGGTGCTGCAGGGGCCCGGCGAGAACGCCGGGATCGTCGACATCGGGCACGGCTGGGTGGCGGTCTTCAAGATCGAGAGCCACAACCACCCGAGCTATATCGAGCCCTATCAGGGCGCGGCGACCGGCGTCGGCGGCATCCTGCGCGACGTCTTCACCATGGGCGCGCGGCCGATCGCTTGCATGGACTCTCTGCGCTTCGGCGAGCTCGACGCGCCGCGCATGCGCAGTCTCGTCGACGGCGTGGTGCGCGGCGTCGGCGACTACGGCAACTGCGTCGGGATCCCGACGGTGGGTGGCGAGACCGGCTTCCACCCGAGCTTCAACGGCAACATTCTGGTCAACGCCTTCGCCCTCGGCATCGCACGGCGGGAGAAGATCTTCCACGCCCGGGCGAGCGGCGTCGGCAACCCGGTCCTCTACGCGGGCTCGCGGACCGGCCGCGACGGCATCCACGGGGCCACGATGGCCTCGGAGAGCTTCGATTCCGAGAGCGAGGCGAAGCGGCCCACCGTGCAGGTCGGCGACCCGTTCACCGAAAAGGTGCTCCTCGAGGCCTGTCTCGAGGCGATGCGGGTGGATGGAATCGTGGCCATTCAGGACATGGGGGCGGCCGGCCTGACGAGCTCCGCTCTGGAAATGGCTTCGCGCGGGGGGGTCGGTCTGCGACTCGACCTCGACCGCGTGCCATTGCGCGAGCCCGGGCTCTCGGCCTACGAGATCATGCTCTCGGAATCGCAGGAGCGCATGGTGCTGGTGGCGCGCCGGGGGCGTGAGGAGGCCGTCGCGAAGGTCTTCCGGCGCTGGGGGCTGGAGGTGGCGACGATCGGCGAGATCAGCGGCGACGGACGGGCGGTGATCCGGCAGGGCGGAAGCACTGCCGCCGACCTGCCGATCCGCCCGCTGACCGACCAGGCGCCGCTCTACCATCGGCCGAGCTGCGAACCCGCCGATCTCGCGGCTCGCCAGGCCGCTCCCGAGGTCCCCTGGTCGGGGGATCCCGCCGACGCGCTGCGGCGGCTCCTGGCGACGCCCGAGCTCGCCAGCAAGGAGTGGGTGTTCCGCCAGTACGACCATTCCGTGCGAACCAATACCGTGGCCGGCCCCGGGGGCGACGCGGCGGTCCTGCTGCTCAAGGGGACGCCCACCGGCCTGGCGATGACCTGCGACGTGAACCCGGTGTACTGCTATCTGGACCCGCGTCGTGGTGGTGCGCAGGCGGTCGCGGAGGCCGTGCGCAACCTCGCCTGTGTCGGGGCCGAGCCGGTCGGACTGACCGACTGCCTGAACTTCGGCAGCCCGGAGATCCCCGAGGTGATGTGGCAGTTCCGCGAATGCGTGACGGGCATGGCCGAGGCCTGTCGTGCGCTCGAGGTTCCCGTCGTCTCCGGCAACGTGTCGTTCTACAACACCACCGAGGGCCGTTCGATTCACCCGACACCGACCGTGGCGATGGTCGGCGTCGTGCCGATGCTCGGCAATGTGCCGGAAGCGGCATTTCGAGATCCCGGCGACAGGATCGTCCTGTTGGGGCACGACCGGACGGAGTTCGGCGGCGCAGCCTACCTGCGGCTGTTGCACGGGATCGAGCAGGGACGGCCTCCGGTGGTCGATCTGGAAGCGGAACGGCGCCTTGCCGAGCTCCTGCGGGCGCTGGTCGCCGCGGGGCTGGTGCACACAGCGCACGACCTCGCCGAGGGAGGTCTCGCGGTCGCCGCGGCGGAGTGCTGCTTCGCACGCGGACTGGGGGCCCGGCTCCGTGTGCCGCTCCTTCCGCCGGCGTTGTTCTCGGAAACGCAGGCACGAGCGCTGGTCGCCGCCTCGTCCCGACATCTCGATCGGGTCCTCGAGCTGGCGCAGGCGCACGGTGTCCCCGCTCTCGAAGCCGGCGAAGTCGGAGGCGGCGAGCTGCGGATCGAAGCGGACGGGTTCACCCTCCGGGCCGAGGTGGTCGACCTGCAACGGATCTGGGCCACGGCGCTACCAGCGGCGCTCGCCATCTGAGCGCGCCCGCGAATCCAGGAGCGAGCGGACCATGTGCGGCATCTTCGGAATCGACGGCCACGACGACGCGGCGAATCTGACCTATCTGGGGCTCTACTCCCTGCAGCACCGCGGGCAGGAGAGCTCCGGCATCGCCGCGTGGAGCGGGTCGGCGATGGCCACCGAACGCGGCATGGGCCACGTCGCGGACATCTTCGACGAGGGCACGCTCGGCCGGCTTCCCGGCAGGAGCGCCATCGGGCACACGCGCTATTCGACGGCGGGCTCGAGCGTCATGGTCAACGCGCAGCCGATCGTCGTCCGCACCTCGATGGGAGTCTTCGCGCTGGTGCACAACGGGAACCTGACGAACGCCGGAGAGCTGCGGCAGAACCTCGAGCGCGAGGGCTCGATCTTCCAGACCACCAGCGACACCGAGGTGATCCTGCACCTGATGGCTCGACAACCGCGACGCCACGCGGTTGAGTCGCTGATGGTGGCTCTCGAGCAGGTCGAGGGGGCCTTTTCCCTGCTCCTGCTCACCGAAGGCGGACTGATCGCGGCGCGGGACCGCCACGGCTTCCGTCCATTGCTGCTCGGTGAGCTCGACGGACGACCTTGCTTCGCCTCGGAGAGCTGTGCCTTCGACCTCCTCGGCGCACGCAACGTGCGCGAGATCGAGCAGGGCGAAGTCGTCGAAGTCCGCGACGGACAGATCGAGGTTCACCGCCTCGCCGGCGTCCGTCCGCCGGCGCGCAGTTGCGCGTTCGAGCACGTCTACTTCGCCCGTCCGGACAGCCGCGTGTTCGGCGATTCGGTGGCCAGCGTCCGGCTCCGACTCGGAGCGCAGCTCGCCCGCGAGTCGCCAGCGCCGGCCGAGGCGGTGGTCCCGGTGCCGGACAGCGGCCTCTACGCGGCGCTCGGCTACAGCCGCGAGTCCGGAATTCCGCTCGAGCTCGGCCTGACACGCAACCACTACGTCGGGCGGACATTCATCGAGCCGAAGCAGTCGATCCGGAATTTCGGCGTCAAGGTCAAGCTGAACCCGGTGCGCGAGATGATTGCCGGCAAGCGCATCGTCCTCATCGACGACTCGATCGTGCGCGGGACGACCTCGCGCAAGATCGTTCGCATGATGCGAGAAGGCGGAGCGGCGGAGGTCCACCTTCGTATCTCCTCGCCGCCGACGGCGTGGCCCTGCTACTACGGGATCGACACGCCGCGACGACGCGAGCTCATCGCCTCGCGACAGTCCCTGGCCGAGATTCGCGAGTTCGTCGAGGCCGACAGCCTCGCATTCCTGTCGCTCGAGGGCCTGCTGGCCAGTCTCTCGAATCCGGCGGACGGCTACTGCACGGCTTGCTGGTCGGGAAGTTATCCGGTGCCGATCCGGCCGGGTGACACGCGACAGACCGAGCTCTTCCCTCAACCCTCCGCCGCGGAGTAGATCCCTTCGGCGGCCGCACGTTCGCGGTGGACCAGGACCTTCGACGTGAAGAGAACGAAGAACGCCTATGCGGCCGCAGGCGTCGACATCGACGCCCAGGAGCGCGGTCTCGAAGAAGTCAAGCGCCTGGCGCGGAGCACCTTTACCGACGGCGTGCTTTCCGACGTCGGACTCTTCGGTGGTCTCTTCCGCCCGGATCTCGGCGGAATGGGCGAGCCGGTGCTGGTCGCCTCGGCGGACGGTGTGGGCACCAAGCTCGCGGTGGCGCGACAGGCCGGGGATTACTCCACGGTCGGCCGCGACCTGGTGAACCATTGCGTGAACGACATCCTGGTGCAGGGAGCGGCGCCGCTCTTCTTCCTCGACTACGTCGGATCGGGAGTCCTCGAGCCGGAGCGCCTGGCGGAGCTGGTGCGCGGGGTCGCGAACGGCTGCCGCGCGAACGGTTGCGCGCTGCTCGGCGGCGAGACGGCGGAGATGCCGGGGTTCTACCAGCCGGGCGACTACGAGCTCGTCGGCTTCGTCGTCGGTCTCGTCGATCGTGCCCACGTCCTCGACGGGTCGCGGGTGCGGGCGGGCGATCTCCTCGTCGGCCTGCCTTCCGCCGGACTGCACACGAACGGATACTCGCTGGCCCGTCGGATCCTGTTCGAGCAGCGGGGGCTGCGGCTCGGCGATCGCATTCCGGAGTGCGATGACCGTCGCCCGGTTGGAGAGATCCTCCTCGCGCCGCACCTCTCCTATCTCGACGCCCTGCGTCCGTTGCTGAGATGTCCGGGATTGCATGCATTGGCCCACATTACCGGGGGCGGCATCACCGACAACCTGCCGCGCGTGCTGCCGGCCGGGCTCCAGGCCCACATCCGCTACGGGAGCTGGGAGATCTCGCCGATCTTCGAAGCGCTCGAGCGTCTCGGCGGAGTCGAGCTCGAGGAGATGCTGCGGGTCTTCAACATGGGGATCGGCATGATCGCCGTCGTCGCTCCGGAAGCGCTCGGGGAGTTCCTGAGCGGCCTGAGGGCACGACAGCAGCGATCGTTCGTCATCGGGCAGATCGTCGAAGGAACCGGAGGAGTGGCCTACGACCTCGGCGTCTTGCCGGAGGACGGAGGTGCCGTGTGAGCGCTCCAGCTCCCCGGCTGGCACGCATCGGCGTGTTGATCTCGGGACGCGGTAGCAACATGGAGGCGCTTGCCGAAGGGTGCGAGCGCGGCGACATCCCGGCGAAGATCGTCGTGGTGATCAGCCACCGCGCCGAAGCGGCTGGCCTCGAGCGAGCGCGAGCCCGTGGGCTCGCGACCGCGGTCGTCGCCCCGCGCGACTACGCCGATCGCT